>NZ_JBITFP010000024.1:0-113747 GCF_044456245.1 Micromonospora sp. NPDC051006 | reverse complement strand
ACCCCGACCGGCTGCGCTCCGAAGCCGCCCTTGCCCACCTCTGCGGCGCCGCCCCGATCCCCGCAAGCTCCGGACGCACCGACCGCCACCGCCTCAACCGCGGCGGCGACCGAGCCGCCAACAACGCCCTCTACACCATCGCGCTAACCCGCATGCGCTACGACCCCCGCACCCGCGACTACGTGCAACCGCACCAAACAAGGCCTCGCCAAGACAGAAATCATGCGCTGCCTCAAGCGATACATCGTCCGCGAGGTCCACACCGCGCTCATGGCCGACTTCACCGCCCTCAGCACCGCTTGACGTCCATAGGAGCATCCCGCTGATCGCGGCGCACGATAGAGCCGAGAACGACATGCCCCAGGGGAAACGTTCCCTGGGGCATGTCGCTCGGGTGGGGGTGCCGCGCGGGCCGCGGCACCCAGGCTCTTCCGTGCCGCTTCCGGTCGACCTAGAGTGGGGGCGGCGACCGTGACGGTGGCCGGTGACCCGGCGGGAGGCGCAACCCGGCGGGCCCAGGCGCGTCCCGCGCCCACCGGTCCTCCGCCGCGACCTCGCCACGCACCGGTGCGACCGGTCGCCCTCGCCCCGGTCCGCCCGTACGGAATCCCCATTCCAACAGGGGAGAGAAGGACAATGGCGCGACCTATCACGCTCTTCACCGGCCAGTGGGCCGATCTTCCGTTCGACGAGGTCTGCCGGCTCGCCTCCGAGTGGGGCTATGACGGGCTGGAGATCGCCTGCTGGGGCGACCACTTCGAGGTCGACAAGGCGCTCGCCGACGACTCGTACGTCGAGCGCAAGCGGGAGACCCTGGCCAAGCACAACCTCCAGGTCTTCACGATCTCCAACCACCTGGTCGGCCAGGCCGTCTGCGACCACCCCATCGACGAGCGGCACCAGGACATCCTGCCCGCCCGGATCTGGGGCGACGGGGAGCCCGAGGGGGTGCGTCAGCGGGCCGCCGAGGAGATCAAGGACACTGCCCGGGCGGCGGCGAAGCTGGGGGTGAACACCGTCGTCGGCTTCACCGGCTCGTCGATCTGGCACACCCTGGCGATGTTCCCGCCGGTGCCGCCGTCGATGATCGAGAAGGGCTACCAGGACTTCGCCGACCGGTGGAACCCGATCCTCGACGTCTTCGACGAGGTCGGGGTTCGGTTCGCCCACGAGGTGCACCCGAGCGAGATCGCGTACGACTACTGGACGACGAAGCGGGCGCTGGAGGCGATCGGCAACCGGCCCGCCTTCGGGCTGAACTGGGACCCGTCGCACTTCGTCTGGCAGGAGCTGGACCCGGTGAACTTCATCTTCGACTTCGCCGACCGGATCTACCACGTGGACTGCAAGGACGCCAAGGTGCGCACCGGGGACGGGCGGCGTGGCCGGCTCGCCTCGCACCTGCCCTGGGCCGATCTGCGCCGCGGCTGGGACTTCGTCTCCACCGGGCACGGTGACGTGCCGTGGGAGGACTGCTTCCGGGCGTTGAACGCGATCGGCTACTCCGGGCCGATCTCGATCGAGTGGGAGGACGCCGGGATGGACCGCCTGGTCGGCGCCCCGGAGGCGCTCCAGTTCGTCCGCCGGCTCGCCTTCGACGCCCCGACCGCCGCCTTCGACGCGGCGTTCAGCAGCAAGGACTGAAACCACCCGGCCCGGGGGTCGGCCGCCGGTCGGCCCCCGGCCCGGTCAGTGCGTGGCGAAGACGTGCTCGCTGACCAGCCGCGCCGCGCCCACCAGCGCGGCCCGGTCGGCCAGGTCGGTCAGCACGACCGGCATGGCGCCGGTGGCCAGCGGGGCCGACCGGCGGTAGACCACGCTGCGGATCTCGGCCAGCAGGAGGTGCCCCGCCCCGTCCGGCGCGCCACCGATCACGACGATGCCGGGGTTGAAGAAGCTGACCAGCCCGACCAGCACCCGGCCGAGGCGCCGCCCCGCGTCGCGTACCACGGTCTGGGCGGCGGGGTCGCCGGCGGTCGCAGCGGCGGCCACGTCCCGCACGGTCAGCGTGCCCGTGGCGGCGAGCCGGGCGGCCAGCGCACCGGGCGGGCCGGACCGCGCGGCGGTCAACGCCGCCCCGACCAGCCCGGCGTCGCCGCAGTAGGCCTCCACGCAGCCGCTCTCGCCGCAGACGCAGGGCGGCCCGTCCTCGCCCAGCGGCAGGTGCGCGATGTCCCCGGCGCTGCTGGTCGCGCCCCGGTAGAGCGTCCCGCCGAGCACCAGGCCACAGCCGATCGCCGTGCCGAGCTTGAGGTAGAGGAAGTCGTCGAAGGTACGGCCGATGCCGGTGTGCTGCTCGCCGAGGGCGAGCAGGTTGGCGTCGTTGTCCACCAGCGCCGGGCAGCCCAGCTCGGTGGCGAACGCGTCCCGGACTCCGAACCGCTGCCAGCCGGGCAGGACCGCGGGCGCGACGGAGGTGCCGGCCTCGGCGCCGACCGGCCCGGGCAGGCCGATGCCGACCCCGGCCAGCTGGGCGACGCCCAGCTCGGCGCGGAGCTTCTCGACCAGCTCGACGGCCCGAGCGATCACCGGTTCCGGCCCGATGCGGACGTCGACCGCGTCGTCGGCCTCGGCCAGGACGTTCAGCTCGCCGTCGGTGATCGCCACCCTGGCCTGGTCGGCGGCGACGACCACGCTGGCGAAGCGCACCCCACCGGCGAGGCGCAGCAGCGAGGAGCGACGCCCGCCGCGGGAGGCCGCCGGCCCGGCGGTCTCGACCAGGCCCCCGGCGACCAGCCGCTCCAGCTCCGTGGTCAGCGTCGAACGGGACAGGCCCAGCGCGTCGCCCAGCTCCACCCGGGAGCGGGGGCCGTCGTCGCGGAGCAACCGGACGAGACGTGCCTGCTGCGTGTTCTCCGGCCGGACGAGCACCATCGCCATCACCTCCGGCTGGAGTCTTCCACGACGGTGTTACCGCCTTGTAGCGACCAGGGGTCGCATCCGATGACGGATGCGACCCCTGGCGTCACCTGTCGAGTCTGTCAGCCCCGCAGACCCGACATGTGCTGGTAGCTGACCTCCGCGTACCGCAGCGAGCGGCCCGGGTCGGCGGACCCGCCCGGCGCGTTGTCCTGCTCCCACATCGGGTTGTGGTAACCCTTCGCGCCCATGTTGGCGAAGAAGTTGCCGTAGTCGATGTCGCCCTCACCGAGCGGCACCATCGCGTAGCCGGCCGCGCTGGCCGGGTCGTAGGTGCCGTCCTTGGCGTGGAACAGCGGGAACCGGATGGTCTGCGCGGCGACCACGGCCAGCGGGTCGAAGATGCTGGTCTGGGTCACCCCGTCCGGGTCGGTGTAGCTGCGGAACCGGTGCTGGGCCACGTGGGCCCAGTAGATGTCCATCTCGAACCAGACCCACTCCGGGTTGGTCAGCCCGATGAAGTACTCCAGCTTGCGTACGCCGGAGGACCGGGTGGGCCGCCCCTGGGCGTCCAGCGGCCCGCTGTCGAGTAGGAAGTTGTACGCCGCGTCGTGGTTGTGGGTGTAGAGCTTGAGCCCACGGGCGGCGGCGATCTCGCCGAGGGTGTTCCACCGGTCGACGGCGGCGTCCCAGTCGGCCTTGTAGTTGCTGCCGGTCGGGTCGTTGCCGGTGCCGATGTGGGTCATCCCCAGCGTCTCGGCGATGTCGAGCTGCTGCTCGAACGCGGCGAGGGTGGTCGGGTTGATGGTGCTGGGGATGGAGGCGTGCGATCCGTTGGCCCGCAGCCCGTTGTCGTCGAGGATCTTGCGGATCTCCTCGGCGGTGATCTGCCGGCCCAGGATCGACGTGTTCTGGGTGTACCCGGCGAACTCCACCTCCTTGTAGCCGATCTCGGCCAGCCGGCCGAGGACCCGCTCGAAGCCGTACGGCACGCCGCTGGTGTCCGGGGCGGCGCTGATCCGGTCCCGAACGCTGTAGAGGATGATGCCGCGCTTGCCGGTGGGGACGAGCAGGCCGTTGCCGGCGAAGGCCGGGGAGGCCAGGCCGGTGGCGCCGACGGCGGCCACGCCGGCGGCGCCGGCCAGGGCGCCGAGCATCCGGCGCCGGCTCATTCCGTGCTGACTGTCGTTCATCTGCTGCCTTTCCTGGTGCGGTTGGTGGGTGGAGCGGTTGGCCGGGGCCGCCGCGGCGGCCCCGGCCACGGCGTCGTCAGGACGTGACGCCGATGCCCTGTCCGGCGAACTCGATCCAGTTCAGGTTTCCGAAACCGCTGGTCGGACCGCCGGGGACGGTGTTGAAGACGAGGTAGAGCCGGTGCGGGCCGCCCGGGTCGGTGATCGGCAGGGTGGTGCTGGTGAAGGCGTTGTTGCCGGTGGTGGCGTTGACCACCGTGGTGCCCAGCAGCGGGCCGGTGGGGGAGTCCAGCCGCAGCTGGACGCCGAACCGGGGCTGCCCGGCGGTGGCCGCGCTGCCGCCCGAGGTGCGCAGCGTGACCGACTGCATGTTCCGCAGGTCCACCGTGTTGTTGACCGCGATCCAGTCACCCGGGTCGAGGCTGCCGCGCTGCTGCCCGCCACCGGTGTCGGCGCTGGCGCCGACGGTGGTGCCGGACTGGTCGACGGCGAACTCGACCTCCTGCCGCTTGTCCTGGATGACCTGCTGGTCCACCGTGGTCAGCGCCGGCTGCCCGTTGGCCCCCTGGTCGGTGTAGGAGGCGCTCACCACGCCGTAGATGTAGCCGCCGTGCGAGGCGTCATCCGGGTCGGTGGGCAGCACCCCTGAGCAGCCGAACTGGTTGGCCTCGCCGTGCCCGTGGCTGTCGTGGCCCAGGACGAAGGTCACCTCGACCTTGCCGCAGTCGACCGGCCCGTCCTCGGGGTCGGTGACCGTCACCGACCAGGGGATGCCGTCACCCCAGCTGAAGAAGCCGCCCTCCGGCGGGGTGTTGACGGTGACCGTCGGCGCGGTGTTGCCGACCGTGATGGTGGTGTTGGCCGACGCGGTCTTGCCGCTGGAGTCGGTCACCGTCAGCCGGGCGGTGTAGACGCCGTTGGCGGTGTAGGTGTGCGTCGGGTTCGGGTCGACCGAGTCGGTCGTGCCGTTGCCGTCGAAGTCCCAGGCGAACGAGATGGAGTCCGCCGGGTCCGGGTCCTTCGACCCCTCGCTGCTGAACGCGACGGTCAGCGGTGCGGTGCCGTTGGTCCGGTCGGCGGTGAGCACCGCGTTCGGCGCCCGCAGCCCCTTGACGTAGCTGAACTTCAGCATCGCCGCGTCCGGGTTGACGTTGAAGAACCCGTCGCCGTACGTCAGCAGGTAGAAGTTCCCGTCCGGGCCCCACTTCATGTCCATCGGGTTGTCGCAGAGGAACGGCTTCGTCGGCGTGGTGGGCGCCTGCCCGCAGTTCAACACATTGTTGATCTTCAGGATGTCGCCCTGACCGTCGAGCCGGATCTCCTTGAGCGTGTCCCGGGTGAACTCGCCGAAGAAGATCGCGCCATCGAAGTACGCGGGGAACTTCGTCTCCGACCTCAGCTCCGGGTCGTAGTCGTAGCGCGCCGCGCCGTGCGGACCGACGCCGCCGGTGCCCAGCTCCGGGAAGAGCACCGGGCAGGTCTGCGTCGGGGTGGACAGGTAGGACTCCGGGCAGGGAGTCGGGGCCTGGAACGAGTACCAGAGCTCCGACTTCTGCACCGCCGGCAGGTCGGTCAGGCCGGTGTTGTGCCGGGAGGTGTTGCGCGGCGCCGCGCAGTCGAACGGCGCCACCGGCGAGATCGGGTTGGTAGTCCAGTTCATCTCGATGTACGGCAGGTTCGGCTGCACGCACATTGGCCAGCCGTAGTTCGCCGGCTTGTCGACCACCATCATCCGGCCGGTGCCCGCCGGACCCCGGCCCACGGCGGCGGTCGAGGAGTCGGGGGAGTAGTCGGTGATGTAGGCGACGTCGTCGGAGTCGAGGGTGATCCGGAACGGGTTCCGGAAGCCCATCGCGTAGATCTCCGGCCGGGTCTTGTCGCCCGGGTCCTGCGCCTCGGGGAACATGTTGCCCGCCGGCACGGTGTAGCTGCCGTCCGGCTGGACCGAGACCCGCAGGATCTTGCCGCGCAGGTCGTTGGTGTTGGCCGAGCTGCGCCGGGCGTCCACGAACGGCGCCTGGTAGACCCCGGTGGCGCTGACCGAGTCGTTGTGCGGCGAGAAGCCGCCCGAGCCGCCGCCGCCGGCCGGGGTGTCGTCCCCGGTCACCAGCCAGAGGTTGTTCGCCGAGTCGAAGGCGATGTCACCGGCGACGTGGCAGCAGGCGCCCCGGTCGACCGGCACCTGGAGGATCTTCTGCTCCGATGCGACGTCCAGCGACGGGGACTCGCCGTCGACGAACTTGAAGCGGGACAGCTGGAAGTAGCCCTTCCACTGGTCCCAGGCCGCCGGGTCGGTGCTGGTGGTCGGCGCGCCGCCGGTGGGGGTGTCCAGTGGTGGCGCGTAGTACAGGTACACCCACCTGTTGGTGGCGAAGTCCCGGTCGATCGCCGGCCCGTACATCCCGTCCTCGCTGTGGGTGTAGACCGGGATTTGGGCGAGCACGGTGGTCTGGTTGCTCTTCGGGTCGTGCAGCCGTACGCCACCGCGACGGTCGGTCTGGATGACCCGGCCGTCGGGCAGCACGTCGAAACCGATCGGCTCGTTGACGTTCGGCTGCGCGCCGACGACCTCCATCTGGTAGTTGGCCAGCACGGTCGCGCCACAGTCGCCGTCGGTGGTGCGGGCCGCCCACTGGATCGCTCCGGCGAGGTGGGCCCGCAGGTCGGCGCCGGAGTAGCTCTCCGGGGTGGCGCCGAGTCCGGTGTAGAAGGAGCGGCCACCCTGGTAGTCCTTGCACCAGGTGACCGGGTGGTCGAAGCCCATGCTGCCGCCGGCGTACGTCTTCTCGTCCACCGTGGCCAGGACGTGTGAGAAGCCCCGGACGTTGGCCGCGAAGTTGTACCACCGGTCGGTCGTGGTCCACCGCTCGGGCAGCGGGGCGGACGCCGGGTGCACCCGGTCGGCGACGGTGACCGTGGCCGGGCTGGCCGGTGCCGCGGGCCCGGCGGCGCGGGTGCCGAGCACCTGGTCGAGGAAGGACCAGCCCGGCTCCGCCTCGATCGCCGAGTGCACGCCGACGAAACCGCCGCCGTCGCGGTAGTACTGCTCGAACGCCGCCTGCTGGGCGTCGGTCAGCACGTCGCCGGAGGTGTTCAGGAACACCACCGCGCGGAACTGCTTGAGGTGCGGCTCGTCGAACTTGCGGGAGTCGTCGGTGACCTCGACGGTGAACCGCCGGTCGTTGCCGAGTTCCCGGATCGCGGCGACCCCGGCGTCGGTGGCGGCGTGGCTGCCGCCGGCCGATCGGGTGAAGACGAGGACCTTGTACTGGATGCCGTTGCTCTGCTCGGCCGGGGCGGCCTGCGCCGGCGCCGGCTGGTGGGGTTCGGTCGCGACGAGCGTCGCGCCGACGAGGGTGAGAAGGCTGAGGTAGGTGACGGCTCTTCGGCCGATGGGTCTGCGCATCGAACCTCGCTCTGGTCGGGCGGGTCCGCCCCAGCGCCGGTACGTCGCTGAGGAGGTCGCCGGGGGAGTACCAAGAGCCTGGCCAGGTTCTACGCAGGACGATATTTGCGGGTGACACTAAAGAGAAGGGGTAACCGGCAGAAGTTTTTGTCGATACGGTCGAACTTTCGTTCCAAATCGGAGAAAGTCTCCCCAGCCGTTGACCGTGCGGCCGTGACGTGCGCAGACACGGTACGGGCCCGACCGCCGAACTGGCGGTCGGGCCCGTACCCAGGTGCGACTAGAGGGTGTTGCTGTTGGTGCCCGAGCCGGACGGCTTGGTCCGCGGCGTGGTGCTGGCCGACGACGTCGACCCGCCACTCGACGCACCGGTGCTGTGCTTCGCGCCGACCGTGGCCGGCGTGCCGGCGAACGCGTCGTCCGCCGCCGTCAGCTCCTGCTTGTGGCCGTTGCCGGTGCCCAGCTTCTCGCCCAGCTTGGTCTGGCCGAGCTTGTCCTTGCCCTCGCTGTAGAGCCGGGTCGCCTGGGCCTGAGCCACCCCGGCCGCCTCCTGGACGGTCGGGTGGTCGAGCACCTTGCGGCCCCGGACCACCAACTCCTCGTACTTCTCCCGGCCGGCACGGGCGCCCAGGACGAATCCCGCAGCCAGCCCGCCAAGAAACATGATCTTTCCGCGCATGGCGGCTCCTTCCGTACCTGACGCGCCGTCGGTCGCGTCGGGTCACCCCGGCGTACGACCACCTCGCGCCTGCGTCCTGTCGTCCGCAGCTAACTACCCATCCTGCTCCGTACTCATACCTGCTTGTGCCGTGATGACGATTTATCCGAATTGCCGATCCCGAGCGCCCCGGGTGGCCGGCCACTGTCCGGGCCGGGATGGGCTCGGTAACCCCCTGGACTCACACCCCCCGGAGTCCTGTATTCTTGTCCCCGTCGCACGGCGCCGGAGAGATCCGCACGCCAGCCGATGCAGTCCCCTGTAGCTCAATTGGCAGAGCAGCCGGCTGTTAACCGGCAGGTTATTGGTTCGAGTCCAATCGGGGGAGCCGCTCCACGAAACGCCCGTCGGCCCTCGCCGCCGGGCGTTCGTCGTTTCCGCCCTCCCTGCCCCGCTCCCGGTGTGGCAGTCCGCCGGCGCGCCGGTTCCGCCACGGCGCAATCGGGGCATAGGTGCCGTTTCGCCCCCTCCTGGTTCGCCTCCCGGGCAGGATGGACGATGTCGGCTTAGGCTTCGGTTGCGTCGTTTTGTGCGTCGAATCACGGGTGGGGGCGGATGTCCGGACCGGTAGGCCGCAGCCGGGCCACGCTGATCGCGGTCGTCGTGGTGCTGGCGTGGCTGGTCATCGGCGCGGTCGCCGGACCCTACTCGGGGCGCCTCGGCGACGTGGCGACCAACGACAATGCCGCCTTCCTCCCCGCCGACGCCGAGGCCACCCGCGCGCAGGAACTGGCCGGCGGCTTCGTGGACCGGCAGAGCACCCCCGCCCTCGTGGTCTACGAACGGCGCTCCGGCCTCACCGAGGCCGACAAGCAGCGGGTGGCCGGGGACGCCGCCCGGTTCGCGCAGCTGCCCGGGGTGGTCGGGCCGCTGCCCCCGCCGATCCCGAGCGCCGACGGGCAGGCGCTCCAGGTGGTGGTCCCGATCGACGACGCCGAGGGGGAGCGGATCGGCAGCGTCGTCGAGCGGATCCGGGGAATCGCCGGCGGCGGTGCCGGCGGGCTGACCGTGGACGTCGCCGGTCCGGCCGGCCTGCTCGCCGACCTGATCGAGGTCTTCTCCGCGATCGACGGCGCGCTGCTGCTGGTCACCCTCTGCGTGGTGCTGGTCATCCTGCTGATCGTCTACCGCAGCCCGGTGCTCTGGGCCTTCCCGCTGCTCGCCGCCGGGATGTCGTACGCCGTGGCGTCGCTCTTCGTCTACCTGCTCGCCGACGCGGACCTGGTCACCCTCAACGGGCAGGCGCAGGGCATCCTCACCGTGCTGGTCTTCGGCGCCGGCACCGACTACGCGCTGCTGCTGGTCGCCCGCTACCGCGAGGAGCTGCACCGGCACGAGACGCCCTGGGCGGCCATGCGCACCGCCTGGCGGGGCGCGGCCCCGGCCATCATCGCCTCCGGTGGCACCGTCATCGTCAGCCTGCTCTGCCTGCTGCTGTCCAGCCTGAACTCCAACCGGGCGCTCGGGCCGGTCGCCGCGATCGGCATCGCCGCCACCCTGCTGGTGATGCTCACCTTCCTGCCCGCGCTGCTGGTGCTCGGCGGACGTTGGGTGTTCTGGCCGCGTCGGCCCCGCAACGACCGGGCCGACCCGCAGGCCGAGCACGGGATCTGGGCCCGGATCGCCGGCTTCGTGGCCCGGCGCGCCCGGCGGGTCTGGGTGGTCACCGCGCTCCTGCTGGCCGTCCTCGCCGTCGGCCTCACCCAGCTCGGCACCACCACGCTCGGCCAGTCCGACCTGTTCACCCAGCGCACCGACTCGGTGGCCGGCCAGGAGGTGATCGCCCGGCACTACCCGGCCGGCACCGGCAGCCCGGCGAGCATCTTCACCAGTCAGCAGACCGCCCGGCAGGTCACCGAGACGGCCCAGGGCGTCCGTGGGGTGGCCGCCGTGCGACCGGTGACCGCCGAACTGGCCGGCGCCGCCGCGTCGGGGACGCCGCCGCTCGTGGTCGACGGCCGGGTCCAGCTGGAGGCGACGCTCGCCGACCCGCCGGACAGCGACGGGGCCGAGCGGACCATCCGCGAGCTGCGTGCGGCCGTGCACCGGGTGCCGGAGGCCGGCGCGGTGGTCGGTGGCTTCACCGCGATCAACGTGGACACCACCGACGCGGCCGAACGCGACCAGAACGTGATCATCCCGGTGGTGCTGGCGGTCATCGCGGTCATCCTGGCCCTGCTGCTGCGCGCGATCGTGGCCCCCGTCCTGCTGATCGTGACCGTGCTGCTCTCCTTCGCGGCCACCCTCGGGCTCTGCGCGCTGCTGTTCCGGTACGTCTTCGACTTCCCCGGCGTGGACGCGTCCTTCCCGCTCTTCGCCTTCGTGTTCCTGGTCGCCCTCGGCATCGACTACAACATCTTCCTGATGAGCCGGGTCCGGGAGGAGTCCACCCGACGCGGCACCCGGGCCGGCGTGCTGGCCGGCCTCGCGGTCACCGGCGGCGTGATCACCTCGGCCGGCGTCGTGCTCGCCGCGACCTTCTCCGCGCTCGCCGTGCTGCCGCTGGTGGTGCTGGTCGAGCTGGGCACCGCGGTCGCGGTCGGCGTACTGATCGACACCATCGTGGTCCGCTCGCTGCTGGTGCCCGCGGTCGCGTACGACATCGGGCCGACGATCTGGTGGCCGGGCCGGCTGGCCCGCCGCAACCGTGAGGAGGGCCGGCTGAATGCTGGTTGAGACGGACGTGGTCATCGTCGGCGGCGGCCTGGCCGGGCTCGCCGCCGCCCGCCGGCTGCATCGCGCCGGTGTGCCCTGGCTGCTGCTGGAGGCGAGCGACCGGCTCGGCGGCCGGGTGGCCACCGACGCGGTCGACGGCTACCTGCTGGACCGGGGTTTCCAGGTGCTCAACACCGCCTACCCCCGGCTCGGCACGCTGCTCGACGTCGACCGGCTGCGGCCGGGCCTGTTCACCTCCGGGGTGCTGGTGCGCCGCGGAGACCGGCTGGTCCGGCTGGTCAACCCGCTGCGCGAGCCGACCGGCGCCCCGGGCACCGCGCTCGCCGGGATCGGCTCCCTGCTCGACCGGATCCGTTTCGCCGGGCTCGCCGCCGGCTGCGCCACGCTGCCGGCCGGACGGCTGCTCAGCGCGCCGGAGACCACCAGCGAGGTGGCGCTGCGACGGGCCGGCCTCTCCGACACGATCATCGAGGAGCTGATCCGCCCGTTCCTCTCCGGCGTCCTCATCGACCGCGAGCTGGAGACCTCCAGCCGGGTGCTGGCGATGGTGCTGCGGTCGTTCGCCCGCGGGCGGATCGGCCTGCCGGCCGAGGGGATGGCCGCCCTGCCCCGGGCGATCGCCGACCCGCTGCCGGCCGACCTGATCGAGCTGAACACCCCGGTCGCCGAGGTCGCGCCCGGCCGGGTGCGCACCCAGGCCGGCGACCTCCGCTGCCGGGCCGTCGTGGTCGCCGTGGACCCGCCGGCGGCACCCACGCTGCTGCCGGCCGTGGCGACGGTACGCATGCACAGCTACGCGACCTACTACCACAGCACCGAGGCGGCACCGCTGGACGAGCCGATCCTGCTGCTCGACGGCGAGCGGCGGGAGATCCTCGCGAACACGGTGGTGGTCAGCAACGCCGCGCCGACCTACGCCCCGACCGGCCGGCACCTGGTGGCCACCTCGGTGGTCGGCCCGAAACCCCCACCCGAGCCGGCCGTACGCGCCGAACTGGCCCGGCTCTACGGCCGGTCCACCGCCGACTGGACCCACCTGACCACCGTCCGCGTACCCGACGCGCTGCCCGCCGCGCCGCCGCCTCAGGGCCGGCTGCGCAAGCCGGTGGCGCTCGGTGACGGGCTCTTCGTCGCCGGGGACCACCGGGCCAGCCCGTCCATCCAGGGCGCCCTGGCCAGCGGCTGGCGGGCGGCCGGCGAGGTGCTGGCCGAGCTGCGTGCCGGCTGAACGGGGGAGTTGCGGCCCGTTGATGATCACTTATGCTCTCCGCCGTGTCCGCACCCCTCGCTCCGCCGAACTTCGACCCCGCCGCGGCGTACCCGGAGGTCGCACCGGTCCGTGACGCGCTCGCCGCGAACGACTGGCCGGCCCTGCGCGCGCTCCTCGAAGGGCTCGACGCCGGCGCCCGGACCTTCCTGATCGGAGTGGCCGCCGAGGCCGAGGCCGCCGAACCGTTCCTGCGCAAGGTGGTCGCCGACGACCCGGACGACGCGCTGGCCGGCACCCTGCTCGGCGCGCACCTGATCCAGGCCGGCTGGCGGATCCGCTCGTCCTACCGCGCCCAGTACGTCAGCCGTGAGCAGTTCGCCCAGTTCCACGACTACCTGCGCCGCGCCGAGCAGGTGCTCATCGACGTGACCGCCCGGCACCCGGCCGACGCGGCCGCCTGGACTCAGCGGATCACCAACTGCCGCGGGTTGGAACTCGGCCAGGCCGAGGCGCGCCGACGCTACGACCGGCTCGCCCAGCACCACCCGCACCACCTGCCGGCGCAGGCCTCGCTGCTGCAGCAGTTCTGCCCGAAGTGGAGCGGCACCTGGGAGCGGGCGCACGGCTTCGCCCGGGAGTGCGCCGAGGCCGCGCCGCCCGGCGCGCCGAACGCGGTGCTGGTCGTCGAGGCGCACCTGGAGCAGGCCCTGGACGGGAACCTCGGGCAGGCCCAGGCCTACCTGCGCAGCCCGCAGGTCAGCCAGGAGATCCACGCGGCCGCGCACCGCTCGGTCCGGCACCCCGACTTCCGCCACGAGCACGGCTGGGTCTGGGTGCGCAGCATCTTCGCCATGGCGTTCGTGCTGATGCAGGAGTACGGCCCGGCGGCCCAGCAGTTCGTGGCCATGGGGCCGCTCGGCGACAAGGCGATGTTCGGCTACATCGACGGGGACGCGAGCAAGCTGTTCCAGCGGTTCCGCGCCGAGGCGTACGAGAAGGGCGGTGTCGCATGATCCAGGAGCTGGACGTGGACGGGGTCCCCACCCTGCTCGCGCCGACGGCGGGCCCGATGCGGGCCGGGCTGACCTTCCGAGTCGGCACCGCCGACGAGACGCTGGCCCGCAGCGGCATCACCCACCTGGTGGAACACCTCGCGCTCGCCCCGCTCGGGCTCGCCGACTACCACTTCAACGGCGCCACCGCGCCCGTCGCCACCAGCTTTCACCTGCAGGGCTCCGAGCAGGACATCGCCTCCTTCCTCACCGCGGTCTGCCAGCACCTGCACGACCTCCCGGTGGCCCGGATCGAGGTGGAGAAGGAGATCCTGCGCACCGAGTGGAGCAGCCGAGGGGCCTCGGCGGTCGGCGACCTGCCGCTGTGGCGGCACGGCGCCCGCGACCACGGCCTGAGCAGCTATCCCGAGTTCGGCCTCTCCGCGCTGACCGCCGAGGACCTGCGGCAGTGGGCCGCCCGCTGGTTCACCCGGGAGAACGCGGTGCTCTGGATCGCCGGCGACCGGATCCCCGCCGGGCTGCGGCTGCCGCTGCCCGCCGGTGTCCGCCAGCCCGTTCCGGCGGTGTCGTCGGCGCTGCCGCAGACCCCGGCGTACTTCGTCAACGGCTCCCGGGCGGTGGTGCTCGACGCGGTGGTGCGGCGGAGCACCGCGGCGAGCGCCTTCGCCGGGGTGCTGGAGCGCGAGCTGTTCCGCTCGCTGCGGCAGGAGGGCGGCCTCTCCTACGCCATCCAGGCCGGCTACGAGCCCCGGGGCGACGGGCACGCCACGCTCCGCGCGCTGGCCGACGCGCTGCCCGAGAAGCAGGACGCGGTGCTCGGTGGCTTCATCGACGTACTGGCCAAGCTGCGGGTGGGCCGGATCGAGCAGGCCGACCTGGACGCGACCGTCGCCAAGCGGGAGGAGTTCCTCGCCACCGGCGAGGTGGACGCCGCCCGGCTGCCGTCGTACGCCCTGAACCTGCTGACCGGTGAGCCCAACCTCAGCACCGACGAGCACCGGGCCGAGCTGAAGGCCGTGACGGTCGCCGACCTGCACGAGGTGGCCCGGGAGGTGACCGCGTCCGCGCTGCTCATGGTGCCGGACGGGCACACCGCGGACTGGGCCGGCTTCGTCGCGGCGCCCACCCGCTCGGCCGGTGTCGTCACCGGCACCGCCTACCGGGAGCGGGACGGCGAGGGCGAGCTGCGGGTCGGCCTGGAAGGGGCGAGCTACGTCGGACCGCACGGCCCGATCACCGTCCGGTACGCCGAGTGCGCGGTGATGCTGGCCTGGCCGGACGGCGCCCGCCAGTTGATCGGCGCCGACGCCATCACGCTGCGGATCGAGCCGACCCTGTTCGCGCTGCACCCCGACACCGTCCGGACCATCGACGCCCTGGTGCCGCCCGACCGGCACGTCCTGATGCCCGCCCGCGACCCGGAACGCGTTCCGCAGCCGCGCAACCCCGCCCGGCCGGCCCGCGAAGGCGCGCGCTCCTGGTGGGAGATCCCGGTGCTGGTGCTCAGCTGGCTGGCCGTGCTGTGCGTCGGTGGGCTCGCCCTGCTGATGACGATCGGCACGTTCGCCACCGCGCCGGCCGAGCGCGACGGCTGGCTGTGGGGCATCGTCGTGGTGAGCTGGCTGCTCACTGTTATCCTCGCGTTGCCCATCGTGCTGCTGCGACAACGGCGGCGCCGATGATGCGCACCGGCCCCAGTGCTGGCCGGTGATCGACCGAGCGGGATAAGATCCGGCGCGGTGCCGGGGCGGTAGCTCAGCCGGTTAGAGCAGGGGACTCATAATCCCTCGGTCGCGGGTTCGAGTCCCGCCCGCCCCACCACGGTTTACCTGCTGAAACGCCCCGCCGGAGGTCATCCGGCGGGGCGTTACGCATTGCATGGGGACGTAGAGGGGACAGCGGACTATCCGATACGGCGCACGTTGTCCTTCTGCGGCAGCACCGACGCCAGCCGGTCAACCGTGTCCCCAACCCCCTGGACGTAGCGGGTGGCCCGCTCCTCGACACGCTTTTCCATGCTCTCGATCGTCACGGCGTCGCCGATCAGCTTGATCGCCGACATGCCAAGGAACAGGTCGACAACGCCGATCACCATCAGCTCCGCGGTCATCGGCCGGGCGGTGCCAACGGCGTATCCGGCGAGGCTGGCGAGCAGGAGCAGGGCGAGAGCTCCGGCCACGTAACCGACCTTCTTGCACGTGCTGGGTTCCACTAAGTCAGCTCCTCCGACGAAAGGGGTGGTGGGGGGTATCGGAGGTCGGGGACGCCTCCAGCCGGGCCACTCGGTACGGCCGGCGCCTGTCCCACCATCAGAGTGGTGGGGCGGTCGGCTCAGGCGGGTCCGGGCTCCGGGTGTGTCGTCCAGCCGGTGGGCACCTCGGAGCGGGCGCGCAGAGTGTGGAGGCGCTGGAGCGCCAGCTGCCTGGCTCCCGCCGGCACGGTGGCGGCAAAGAGGGACAGGGCATCGTGCCCAGCGTGGTGCACGGCCGCGACCCCGGGGATGGCGGCGTCAGGTAGGCCAGGCAACCCGGGGCATGGCTTCGCTGGCGCGCCCTTCCGCAGCACGGGTAGGACGCTGCGCTTGTCGGTGATGATCCATACCGCGCCGGGGCCATGGGCGACGTCGGCGGGTCGTTCGTCGGCGCACAGCGGCGTGGTGCGGCCGACGTCGCGCAGCGGGTCGACACCGAGCGGCGCATGCTCCTCGAGGTCGACGTTGACGAGGAGCGGGCCGATGGGTACGGGCAGCTCGTCGAGCAGCGGCACGGCCGGCGGTGTGGGCGCCAGGATCGGCGGTACAGGCAGCACGATGACGGGGGTGTAGGGCTTCTCCGGCTGCTCTTCCTGCTGCGGTGTCTCGTCTGCGGGCGCCGCCGGCGGCAGGGGCAGGATCGGCGGTGTGGGGAGCTGCTCGCTGACCTGGTCAAGTTCGTCCTTGACCTCGTCGATGATGTCGCCGATGGGCGTGACCGGCGGTTCGCTGCCGGTCGGCTCCTTGCCGCTCTCCGGCGCGTGCTCGGTGGGGTAGTCGGCCGTGGGCGCGTCCTCGTCGCCCTGCTCCGGCTCGGCCGGCTCGCTGCTGCCGGCGTCGCTGGCGGTGTCCTCGCCGGCGGGCGGGTCGAGGACTTCCTCGGCGGCCTCGCCGGCCTGGCTTGCGGCCTGTTCGGGGAGGTCCACCGCGCGGGCGAGCAGCCCCCCCGGCTGCTCGACGGCGTGCGGCTTGTGTCCGGGACGGGCGTGCGCGGCGTCCTGGTCGATGGTGGACCAGGCGCACCATGCGACTCCGGCGAGGCCGCACACCAGTGCTGCGCGGATGACGAGTCGATGGTGCACGCAGCCTCCCCCCGGTGACGGTCCGCCCTGGTCCCGCCGCCGGGAC
Organism: Micromonospora sp. NPDC051006; assembly: GCF_044456245.1. Classification (NCBI taxonomy): domain Bacteria; kingdom Bacillati; phylum Actinomycetota; class Actinomycetes; order Micromonosporales; family Micromonosporaceae; genus Micromonospora; species Micromonospora sp. NPDC051006. Next base: position 97,293 of record NZ_JBITFP010000024.1, on the reverse strand, counting down.
CGGACAGCGGCAGGTGCACATGGTTGCGTAATAGAGCAACGCTCGCATCTATCCACACTGGAGCGGGGGTCTGCGGGGGGTCGATCTGTGTGGATTCCTACGCATTCACGCTGCGTCATTTGCAAGATGCGATCTGCAACGCCCACCGGACGAACCAGTCAGTAAGGCATCGAACACATGTTCGAACCGGTCAAGATCGCCGATCTTGCCTAGCTGTGCGACAGCTCCGTCCGATCCGCCGCGTACCGCTTCGTCTTCCCGCCGTACAACACCAGCAGCAGCGGCACGCCCTCCGGCATGTCCAGCTCGGCCCTCTCCTGAGGCGTCGGCATCCGCGACCGGACCCGCGCGCCCCGAGGTACCTTCACCAACTCTGGCGCGCCAGCCTCCCGCACCCGCGTCCCCCGGCCCGACGCAACATCCACCAGGCCCTCACTGCGCAGGATCCCGATCGCCCGGCGGACCGTGCCGCGGCCCACCCCGCACTCCTGGCTCAACCGCGTCTCGCTGGGCAGCAGCGCGCCAGGCGCGTAGTCCCCGGCCTCAACGCGGGCGCGCAGCTCGTCGGCGAGCTGCCGGTGCCGCGGCACACCAGAGTGCGGGTCGATCACGTCGCGGACGGTATGGGCGGCCGGACGGACGTTCCCCGGGCGCAACGTTCGAACGTTCGCCGGTTACGCGGGCGGCGTCGCCGCCACGAAACTCCCCTTGCCCTGATGTGTCTCGATCCAGCCCCGCTCGTCGAGGATCCGCAGTGCGTACCGGATCGGCGTCGCGCTGGCGCCGTACTGGGCGCACAGCTCGACGATCGACGGCAGCTTGTCGCCCGGCTTTAGGGTGCCGGCCCGGATCGACGCCGTCACGTCATCGATCACCTGTTCGTACACGGGTCGTCGGGGCATGGCGGGGCCACCTCTCGTCAGCACCCCGATCGTGGCACCCCACGTAGCACTCTGTGCATGCTGTGTTGACTCTGCATACTGTGCACTCTAAGTTCGCCCGCAGGGACTCTCGTCAGCAGCGGAGCTCCCTGCCGGGCGGGGGACTGGCTGGTCCCCCCGGACTCACCGCCCCCGCCCGGCCCTACCTCCTACTGCTGAGGAGGCCCGGCGATGGTCGAGCGCTACCAGGGTGAGCCGCTCCCACCCGCACACCCCGTACCCGGCGGCCGGCCGCCCCTCCCTGACGGCCTGGGCATCCCACAGCCGCCGGCGCCGCTCCCCCCGAGCGCCCTTCGCCGAGCCCTCCTGCTCGCCGCCCTCGTCGTGGCCGTCGTCCTGGCCGTTGTCGTCATCGGGCTGACCCGGTGAGCCGCCTCGACGAGCCCGTCGACCGGGCCAGCGTCACCTACTCGGCGCGCCTCACCGCGGACGCTCACGATCATGGCCGACGCTGCTGCGTGGACTGCCCCGGCGAGGGCTGCGCGCAGGACGCGTGGGCACTGGAGACCCTGGGCCTGGCCACCCGAACCGCCCCGCTCGACGACCGGCCGCACGGTGTGGCCGGCGATCAGAAGGAGACACCCGTGCAGCAGCTCACCTTTGTCCGGCCCGAGCGGTGCGACAACAGCGGCCCGAACTGCGTCGAGGTCGCGATCGACGTCGACGGCAGCCGCGTCGTTCGGAACTCGCAGCAGCCGGAGACGCAGATCCGGTTCAGCCAGCGCGAGTGGACCGCGTTCGTGGACAGCGTCCGCGCTGGCCAGCCGCTCTGACCCCGTACGACGGAGCCGCCCCCGACCATCGCGGTCGGGGGCGGCTCTGCGTCTGGGTCACGACTCGGGCTGGCCGGCCTTCCGCTGCACCCACGAGCGGCGGAGCTGGTAGATGCCTCGGGTCGATAGCGGCTTGTGCCGCCAGCCCTCCCCTTCGTCGCCCCACTCGGCGGCGCGCTGCTGCACGTCGGCGAGGGACCGCTGCACGGTGCGGGCGGACACTTCGAGGGCCTCGGCTGCCTCGGTGACGCTCATCCATTCGCCGCTCAACGTGCGCTCCCAGGTCCGACGGTGCTTGCACCCGGATGATCGCACGACGCTCGCGCCAGTCATAACCACGCGGTCAGGTTAACCGGGTGGCGACAGTTGCGCCAGATACGACAGACGCGTCATGATGGTCGGCATGACCGACGCCACCGCGCAGCCCCACGAGTCGGACCAGACCCCGACACCGCCGCAGACCTGGCGGCAGCGGGTCGCGTCCGCACTGCCCATCGGCATGGCACTCACCCTCATCGCCGGGGTCTGGGTCGCCGGCGCGGTCTGGTCCTTCGAAGAGCAGACCCGCTTCGCCGACTCCCTCGGCTTCGACCTGCCGGAGCTGCTGCCCCTGGTCCTCGACGGCATGGCCGTCGCGATGGCCGCCGTCGCGTGGGCAGCCAGCCTCGACGCGCGGCCCGCCGTCCTCGCCCGCCTCGGCACGGGGGTGGCGATCGCGGCCAGCTCGGCGAGCAACGCCACGGCTGCGTGGGAGCGGTCGGCGGCCGACGTGGTGACCGTGGTGGTCGCGGCCGGTGTGCCGGTGTTCGCCATGCTCGCGTTCGAGGTGCTGTTGGCAGAGATCCGCCGCCGGGTCCTGCGCCGCCGCGGCCAGCCCGGACCGGTAGCAATCACGTACCCGCGGTTGATCCGGCTGGTGCTCGCCCCATGGCCGACGTTCGTCGCCTGGAGGCGTCTGGTGTTGGAGGCGACGGACCCGGCGGCCGCGTTCGTAGGCGTACGTCCGGCGGTCCGGGTGCGGGCCACCGTTGCGGCGCGGATGCCGGACCCGGCTCCGGTGGGGTCCGGTCCGATTCGGCAGGCAATCGCGGACCGGCCAGCCTCGACGGACCCCCAGACCCCCGCCGTCGAGCGGACCCCCCGACCGGTCCGCCGGCCCGCCGCAGCGAGGGCCGGCCTGGTCCGGCCACCGGTCACCGCCCGGGTCGGTGGCACAGACCAGGACGCGGCGGACCTGGCGAAGCTGCGCCAGTGGCAGGACGACAACGAGGGCCAGACCCTCAGCCTCGGCCAGATCGAAAAGGTCCTCGACTGTGGCCGGTCCAAGGCGATCCGGTTGCGTGACCGCCTCGCCGCCGAAGACGCAGACCGCGCGGCGGTCTGACCTCAAGCCGCGGGGACCCGGTCTCACCTTCCGAGCCAGGCCGGGCCCCCGCCTCCAACAGAGGAGAGCACCATGATGCAGCACACCGACAGCGAGATCGACCTGGCCCTCGACGACCGCGAGCCCGAGCTGGTCTACGAGGCCAGCGTCTGGACTCGACTCTTCAACGCAGCGCTCCTGTCGCTGCTCCTGCCCACGTTCGGCGCAATGTGGGCCGATGTGACCGGCCGGCGGGGGCTCCTCGTCGGCTCGTGCTTCGCCTTCTGCGCGCTCGTGGCCGTGGTCGTGTTCGCGCTCGTGATGCAGTACCGGGAGGACCACCGGGCCCCCGAGGTTGGCGGTCACGGTGCGTGACCTCAACGCCTTGAAGCGTCAACCCCGTCAAGGGGTTGAGACGCCGCCGACCGCCGGGGACGTCTCCCCGAACCCGGCTCCGGCCAGCGGCATCAACCCCTTGACACCTCAACCCCTTGATCCGTCACGCACCGTGACCGACAAGGCCCCGCGAGCCACCGGGGCGCGGGCGAAGAAGCGGCACCCACTGCTCTCGCCGCCCGTCCTCGTCACGGCCGCGCTGGTGGTGCTGCTTTTGCAGCTGGTGCTGTGGGTGGCCGTCGGGCCGCTCTGGTGGCTGGCCATCAACCTGCTGGTGCTGGCGATGCTGACCGCGCCGGTGGCGTGGTTCGTCCGCTGGTGGCGGCGCGCTGCCCAGGCTGCGGCGGCAGGTGGCAGCAGCACGCCGACCCGGGGGCCGCTCGGCCGACTCGCCGGCAGCAAGTCCGGCGGCCCGAGCGGAAGCCGGTCCGGGTCGAGCGGGGGTCGCCTCGGCCGGCTCTTCGGCGGGTCTGGGAAGTCGGGCGGCTCGGGCCGGTCCGGCGGGGCGGCCGGGTCCGGTCGACGCGGCGGTCTGGGTCGGCTGCTCTCCAGTGGCCGTCGGACCGGGTCCGGTACGGCCGAGCGGTCCGGTCCGGGGTCCGGCCGGTCCGGGTCCGGGCGGTCCGGTCTGCGCGGTGTGCTCTCCAGGTCCGGACGGCGGTCCAACACCGGCCGGTCCGGCGGCGGTCTGCGGAGTCTGCTCGGCGGACGGAGGGCCACCGGCGGTGCCAGCCGGTCCGGCGGTACGGCGGGGCGGACCGGAGCGGCTGGCGGCAGCCGGCGCAGCGGGGCGGTCGGCCGGATGCGGTCCGCCGGCCGGGGTCTACTCGGCCGGGCCAGCGGCCGGCCGTCGAGCACCAAGCGGGCAACCCCCACCGGCAGCCCTCGCCGCACGAGCGCGCCCCGGAAGGGGCCGGCCGGTCTCGCCGGGTTCTTCAAGGGCGTCCGGCAGGGCGCCGAGGCGGCGAAGCGGAAGCCGTCACCCGGACCGACTGCAGCGAAGAAGGCCGAGCCGGACAAGCCCGAGCCGGCGGCGGCCGAGAAGACCACGCCCCGCCAGCAGGCGGAGCGCAAGCCGAGCCCGCAGCCGCGGGCCGTACCGAAGGAGAGCCGCACCATGGTTCAGCACCAGGACGACGTCAGCCTCCAGCGTTGGGGTCGCAACCTCACCTCCGTCAGCCCCGCCATCGAGGAGTTGGCGAAGCAGGCCGACGCCCAGGGCGAGCTCGCCGGGGCCGTCTCCGTGGCCGTCAACAAGCTGGCCACCCAGGGCGACGACGAGCTGCCCGCAGCGAAGACGGTGGTCGCAGAGACGCAGGCGATCGCCGCCGAGCTGAAGCAGATCGAGGCGGAGCAGGCCGCCGCCGCGCAGAAGCTCCGCGCGCTCATGGGCCGGGCGGACGCACTCGGTGCGTCGTACCAGCGCAACCACGAGGTCGACGAGGCCCGGCTCGCCGGTGAGCGCGGCGGACGGCACAAGGAGAAGCGCGCCGACGTCGGCCAGGCCGAGCAGGACACCTGATCCCCCCTCCCGGAAGGAGCACGACGATGCAGCAGGGAGCCCGCAACGGCGCCGCGTGGGTGCCGGCCTGGACGGTTGCCACTGTGCTGGTAGCCCATGCGCTGGGCAGCGGCATTACGACCCTGTCGTGGTGGCTGCCGCTCGGCGCGGCCGTGGTCGGTGTCCCGGCGGCGGTGCTCGTCACCTTCGCCATGGACCGGCCCCTCGCCGTGCCGCACCGCGTGGTCGCCGTTGCGGGCGCCTGCCTATGGGCGGCGCTGGTCGCCCGGTCCGGGTGGACCGAGGTCCGCACCATGGCGTTGCTCGGCGGGGCCGTCCTCGTCGCCGCACTCGAGCTGTTCATCCCCGGACCGCGGACCGGACCGGTCGGGTGGACCGGTTCGGCGGGAGAGACGCCGGACCGGCGACCCGCCCCGGTCCGCGAGTGGGAAAGTCTGCTGCGGGAACTCACCCGCAAGCCCGTCGTCGTCACGTCCGTCACCCCGTGGGAGCGGACTGGCGACGGCGAGCGGGTCGCCGTTGACCTGCCCGTGGGAATGACGGTGAAGCACCTGGCGGCGATCTGCGACGAGATGGCCGGCGCGCGGCACCTGCTGCAAGGCTGCGTCGTGCAAGCCCTCGACGGCGCGCACCAGGGGTCCGCCGTGCTCGACGTGATGCTCCGGGACTGCCTCGCTGGCGACAGCCGGGTCATCGCCGAGCCGACCACCCCCGCCTCGATCTACGACCCGTTCGACATCGCCACCACCGCCCGCGGCGAGAAGCTCGAGGTGTGCCTGCGGCAGAAGTCCGCCGTGGTCGGCGGCACCGTCGGCTCGGGGAAGACCACCCTGCTGCACCGGATCATCTTCCGGCTGGCCCGCTGCACCGACACCCTCATCTGGATCATCGACCTCAACGGCGGCGGCGTGGCCGCCCCGTGGACCCGGCCGTGGGCGGTGGGCGCCGCGAAGGAGCGGACGATCGACTGGATCGCCGACAACGAGGCGGAGGCCGCCGTCATGGTCGCGGTCGGCCGGGCCATCGCCAAGGACCGGAAGACCAGCCGGGAGGCGATCCGCCGGAAGCGGGAGGCCAACACCACGGTGCTGCCGGTGGACGCCCAACTGCCCGCGTTCGTGATCCTCACCGACGAGGGCGGCGAGGTCCGGCAGGCCGCCGGCCTGCTCGCCCGCCTCGTCGACGAGGGCGTGGCCCGGCTCGCGCAGATCGCCCGCGCCGAGGGTGGCCGGGTCGTCATGAGCATCCTGCGCGGCACCTCCGACCTGCTCGGAAAGGGCCTGCGCTCCGTCGCCGGCATCCGGGTATGCCTGCGCATGGAGGAAGAGGGCGAGTACGACCACGTCCTGGGCGTGAACCCCGGCCGTGCCCGGCTGCTGCACATCGGTTCGGCGTACGTCTACCGCACCGACACCGACTACCGGCCGGTCCTCGCCCGGACCGTGGACGTGGACTTGGAAAGCATCGAGCGTCACGCCATCGCCACCGCCCACCTGCGCCCTCAGCTCGACGAGCGGGGCCGCATGGTCGCGGCGAAGGTGACCGTGCAGGACGTTCTCGACGGCCGGGACCCGCGCGACCACGTCGACATCGCCCGCCTGGCCGTCATGCGGGATGTGGAAGCCGGCCGGGCGTACGAGGGCCGGTGGGAGCGGCAGGCCGCGATGCTGGCCGAGCTGCGCGGCGAGGACCTCCCCGAGGACGACGAGCCGCCCCGGCCGGCGTCGGTCCCGGACCGGCCCACCGTGGCCGCTCCGGGCAGCGCGGCAGAGCGGCTGCTGCTCGGCACCGGTGTGGTCGTCGACGAGCCGACTCCGATCCCGGCGCCCCGCCCGTCACCCGAGCCGGAGCACACCAGCGAGCGGGACGTGATGGCCGAGGCGGAGGCGCTGCTGTCGCCCGAACACCTCGCTATCGACGGCACGCCGGGCCGCACCGAGCAGCTCGCGCCGGCCACCGCGCGGGAGGCGATCCTGCTGGTGCTCCGCGACGCCCGACCGGATCTGCTCATCAACGCGCAGGTGCACGCCCGGGTCGTCGAGTCGGGGTACGAGGTGTCACCGCAGCGCGTGCACCAGCTGCTCACCGCGATGGCGGGCAAGGGGGAGGTGCGTCAGGTTGGCACCGCGTATGGGCTGCCCGAGTAGGTCAGGCGGCGTTGGTGGCGCGGAGCAGCTGCTCGACGGCGCTGCCGGGCGGCGGGGTGAAGTCGCCCCGGCTGGCCGGCGGCGTCTGGGTCGGCTGGCGGAGGGCGTGGACGCGCTCGCCCTCGGCGATGCCGGCTTGGACAGCGGCGAGGATCGCCTCCGGGTCGGCGCCGGCGAGGACGGCCTCGGTCGCGGCGTCACCAGCGCGGCGAGTCCAGCGAGCGGCGTCAGTGTCCATGCGTCCACCATGCCACACGCCAGCGACAGGCAGAAGCACGGCGATATCGCACCAGGGTCCTCACTCGTTAGAACGGGGGTGAACGAGCAGTGAGCCGGGCAACTATCGTGGGGGCCGTGGTCGTGGCCGTCGTGGCCGGCCTGGTCGCGCTGCTGGCCGGGCCCGACGCGAACACCAGCGACCGCTTGGGTGAGCCGTGTGACCAGGTCGGGCAGCTCGTGGTCGACGACGCCGGGCGGTCGCTGGCGTGCACGACGACGCTTGTGGACAGGCAGCCGCGGTGGCGGACCGGCCGGCTCGACCTCCCGACACGGTAGGCCACTGCGAGACGTCCGAAGGGCCCCGCTGACCAGCCCGGTTGGCGGGGCTCACCCGTTGCTGCCGGTCGGTAGCCTGCCGTGCATGACCACGCCGCCGCAGCCGCCACAGCAGATGCCGCCCCAAGGTGGCTATCCGCCGCAGGCCGGCCACTACCCGCCGCCGCAGTACGCACCCGGAGGCCCGCCGCCCGGCTTCTACCCGCCGCCCCGGCCGCCGCAGAAGAAGCACTTCCTCGCCACCCCGGGCGGCATCTTCCTCGTGGTGTTCGGGACCGTCGCGCTGATGGGCGCCATCTGCGTCGGGCTGGTCACGGTCGGCCGGGTCAGCGACAACAACGCCGTCAAGCAGCTCGACGTGCAGGTCACCTCGTGCACCGGTACGAGCTCGGTCGCGACGATCGGCTACACGGTGAAGAACAACGGCAACGAGGACCGCCGGGTCACCTTGAAGGTGGAGTACCGGGACTCCTCTGGCGCCCGGCTGGACACCGACACCGCGTACGTGGGCAGTGTGCCGGCGGGCGACACGGTGCGGGGCGAGGAGTCGACGGTGCTGAACGCGTCGCCCGGCTCGTCGATCACCTGCAAGATCGTGGACGTGTCCTGACCCTGGACAGCAAGAAGCGCCCCACCCGGCCGGAGCCGAGCGGGGCGCTTCGTCTTGCGGGGAGGACCTGGGACTACCGGCGCAGCAGCTTGGCGACCGTCGCCGGGGAGTACACCCGACCACGGGACAGCGCCGTCACCACCAGCGGCGCGGCGACCGCGGCCACGCCGAGGATCGCCGTCTTCTGGTCATCGCTGATCGGCAGGCCGAACGCGACGAGCAGGCCGATGACGGCGGTGACCGCCGCGGTGAGGCTGCCGACGTTGAGGAGCGGCTCTGTCGACGACTCGTTGGGCTCGTAGAGGTTCTGCATAGTGTTCCTCCTGGGTACGGTCGGGGGATGCCAGGTCAGCCGCGACTACGTGAGGCCGCCTGGCTGTACGGAACCGACCCCGACATCCCCCTCGCGCACGTGCGCCTAGAGGAGCGGGCCGACGGCACAGGCTGGGATCTGTATCTGTCCGACCCGGCGCGCGCGCCCAGCCAGCACGTCCGATACGACACTGAGGACGCCGCCAGAGCCGAGCTCGAGCGCATCTACCGCGAGGGCCAAGCCGACGGCGAGTGGCGGATCACGAAGCGGCCAAGCTAGTCCTCGACGCAGGCGGCGATCTGCTGCGCGCCCTCGGTCGTCACCACGGTGACCGTATCGGCGTGGGTCCCGGTCGGGCACTGGCCGCCGGCGGGGCCAGCCTCACCCTGCGGGCCTTGTGGCCCCTGCTCGCCACGAGGACCAGGGGGCCCCGAAGGGCCAACCGGGCCGGTAGCGCCAGCGGGCCCGGCGGCACCGACAGGACCGGTCGCGCCCTGCTCGCCGTTCTCACCACGCGACCCAGGCGGGCCGGTCGCCCCCGGCGCACCGTCAATGCCGTCGTCGCCGTCCAGCCCAGGCAGACCGGGAGGGCCAGGCGGGCCAGCCGGACCCGGGTCACCGCGGTCGCCCTTCAGCTCCGACGGGTCGACGATGCAAGACCCGCCCAGCTGCCGAACCTGCTGACACAGCTGCTCCGCCCCGGACACGGCGGTGTCCGCCCGCTGCTGCTCAGCGGTGGCCTGCCGGCCGAGCGACGCCGCCCCCCAGCCGATCGCCGCCGCGATCAACGCGGTCGCCAGGACCGCGACGATTGCCCGCCGCTTCCCGCGCCGGTCCATCCGCCGGCGAAGCCGGACAGTCTCATCCGTCACGGCACACCACCACTCGGGGGAAGCTGCCGACTGAGCGCCGCCGCCTGGTCCTCGGCCGCACGGCGAGCTTTCCGCGCCTCGTCGACCACCTCCTGAAGGCCTTCAGCCTTGGCCTCGGCTTCTCGGCGGCGAGCCTCCGCCTCGTCGGCCCGCTTCTCCGCCCGGTCAATCGCGTCCTGGTACTCCCGCCGGTCAACGCGGTTGGCGTTGAGCAGGTAGATGACGACGCCGAGCAGGGTGCCGCCGACACCGACCGCCCCGAGTCCTCCCGGTGGGAGGAGTGCCGCAAAGTCCACACGACGTCAGGCGGCCGGTGCGGCGAGCTTCTCGCCGACGAGCCGGACGAACTCGGCGGCGTCCAGCTCCCCGGACTTGGCCTGCCGGACCAGGTCGGCCAGCTCGGCATCCCGCTCGGCCTCGGCAGCGGCGTGCTCGTCGAGGCGCCGCAGGACCGCGTCCATGTCCAGGCCCTCGACGGACGCGGCCAGCGCGACCAGGAGCCCGTCGACGCGCTTCTGCCACGCCTCGTCGCGGATGCGCCACTTCACCGGCTCGACGTTCTCCTTCGCCGAGGTGGCGGGCATCCCCGACGCCCAGGCCTCGATGACGCGGCTGGCTCGCTCCGACATGTCGTCGTCCTTTCCTCGGATCCGGGTTACCGGGTCGTAGCCGGCCCCGACGGTGCTGGTCTCGTAACCGGTCAGCCCGGACATGTGGATGTGACCGCGGTCGGTGCTGGTGGTGCGCTTGTATGTGGGCCGCCAGGCCTCCTTGAAGCACCGTCCGCCGTTGTTCCGGTCGGGCTCCCAGTTCATGTACTTCAGCCACCGGATCCCGGGCACGCCCGCGTTGCGGTCGGCCAGGAGCCGCGCGCCCAGCTGCTGCAGCGATGGCAGCGGAAGCCCGTCGACCTTCGACCGGGCGCCCGCAGCGGCCGGCATGATGTCGATCGCGTAGCCGACCCCGTACTTGGCCTGGCCCGGGTAGCCAGTCTCCGAGTACGGGGTGTGGTCCTCGGGCGGCTCGTGCTCGAGGTGGGACTGGTTGCCGATGTCGTAGACGGTGTAGCCGTGCCTGCGCAGCACGTCGCGCAGATCCCGGGCAGGACGCATCAGCGTGAACGGGGAGCCCCGGTCGATCCAGCGGAGCCGGTCACTCGCGCCCATCAGCTGGCCCCTTCCAGGCGGGTGACGGTGGTGGCCTGGGCGATCAGCTTCGGGTGCGGCTCGCCCTGCGCCAACGCCACCTCGAAGCCGGAACCCGGGTCGTCCCACCAGTTCTCCGGCACCCCGTGCTCGTCGGACCGCGCCTTGATCAGCGGCGGGAGTTCATCCACCGTGACCATGCCCAGCTGGTACAGGTGCATCTCGTCGGGGATGCGGACGATCAGCCACCAGTCGATCGGCTCCGGCTCGGTCGGATCGGTCACAGCAGCCCCTTCCAGATCACGTTCATGGTCGACTGCTCCTCCGCGGACACGTTGGTGTTGAGGTTGGCCCCTGCGGTGTGCTGCGCGAACAGCTCCACGTAGTCGCCGATATCGAGGGGCACCAGCTCGGTCCGAGCGGAGATCCGGGTGGTGTTTCCGCTGACCGCACCGACGAGCACGTCGTTGCCGAGGATGTTCGTGCCGTTCACCGCCCAGCGCAGCAACCGAATCCCGGTCGCGCTGCTGGCGAAGGTGCACCCGCCGCTGATCTGATACCAGCCCGGGTAGCGGGCCGTGTAGCGGCTCGTGTTGCTGCTGGTGGAGTGCCCGCCGATCCCGTCGAGGTCGGTGTCGACGGTCTCCGCGGTGAACGTCAGCGCCGTCAACACCCCCGTCGTCAGCGTCTGGGCGACGGCCTGCCGCAGCTTGGCCCGCGGCGGATTCATCAAGAAGCGGATCGGGTCCCGCAGGTAGGCGTTCAGGTTGGTGCTGTTGAGCGCGTCGGTGTTGTCGGTCCAGGTGGCCTTGGTCTCGGGTACCGCAGGCACGCGCCCTCCTCAGTAGGCGATGACGGTGGATGCGCCGACCATGGTGGCCGGGGCAAGATCGACCTCGTCCGCCCACACCTGGGCGGAGGCTGGGGCGGTGCCGCCGATCCGCAGGCGCAGCTGAGCGAACGCCGCCGTGGCCGGCGCCTGCGCCACCAGCGACAGGTACACCCATTGCCCGGCGGGCACGGCCGTTGCCGCCCCGAACGAGTTGGAGATCGACGTCCCCGCCGCTGAGCGCCAGTCGACGGCGATGCTCACGTCAGACCAGCCGGCTGGGGCGTTCATCCACCCAGAAGCGAGGTACCAGCCGGACGCGGTCACCGGGAGGCTGAGCGTGCGGGCACCCACAACGGCCACTCCGCCGGGCGGCGTGACCCGCATACTCCAGGAGCCATCGTGGGCGCGCACGTTGCTCGGATCCACGGTGGCGCCGCCGTCCGCCGACCAGCCGGCTACCGTGCCGTCCTCGAAACCGCGGTTGGGGTTAAGTCCCGCGCCCGCAGCGCCGACGATCGGGCCGGCCGGCGGCACACCCGGCGCGGGTCCGAGCAGCGGCGACGTGTTGAACTCGATGAACCTGCGGCGGCCAGGTCCGATCGTGTGGTCGATGCCCTGAACGATCAGGTGCCCCACGTCCGCCGGGCTGCCCGCCGGGAGGCCAGTGATCTGGATCCGGTCGCCCACCTTCAACCGCAGCAGCGACTTCCGCTCCGCAAGGCTGCGGCGAAGCATGTTGATGCGGATACTCGGGGCCCGCGTCCGGGACTGGCCGTGCGCGGCGAGCGCCCACGACGCCAGGTTGACCAGGTCTGCGTCGACCGCCGTGTCCAGCTCGTACTGCTGCCCGGTCACCCCGTACCGTTGCGCCCTCGCCCGGTCGGACCGGCGGACGCTGCCGCCCCCCGTGCGGTTCACGGTTACGTCGGTGACCGGCCGGTCAGGCCGGTAGCGGAGCCCCCGGTATCCGATCCACCCGAACGGGATGGCCATCTTGACGGGCTGGTTGTACCGCTGGCCTCGCGGCACTGCGGTGATCCGGCCCGCCCCGTCCGTGATGAGGAGATCCTGTCCGGTGACGGCAGCCCGGCGCAGGCCGTCAGCGGGCCCAACACCGGACAGCCGGGCCACCTGCATTGGCGTGGAACAGGCGGCCGGCACAACCACCTCAGTGGCAGGCACCCCGGCGTAGCCGGCGAGGGTGACGATCCGCTCGGCGGCCGTCTGCCGGTGCAGACCCCGGTAGCCGTGCTGATGCTGAGCTAGATGGTCCGCGAAAGCCATCGTCGACGCGCTCGGCCCGACCCGCACCTGAACCTGGCCGATGCTTCCCTTCCACAGGAAGTACCCGATGTGGATTTCGTGGAACGCCACCGAGGCGGGCGGCGACGGCACCACGGCCGACGCCAGAGCCTCGTTGCCGACCCAAAGGTTGACCGCCCCGGACGGCAACGTGATCCGCACCGTCACCAACCGCCACGCATCCAATTCCAGTGGACGGTTGATGTCGGCGAAGACCATCCCACCGCCAGCCTGGACACCTACCTGCCAGGTGTTGTCGGCGTCCCCACCGATCAGGATCTGGTTGGCGCGGTTGGCGCTGGCCAACCAGATCGCCGCGCTGTTCGGCGGGGAAATCCCCGCGTTCAGCGTGTGAGACTCCAGGTAGGTCCAGAAGGACACGGCGATCGTCTGCCCCGACGTGACCTGCAAGTCGAGGTTCCGGCTGACGAGGGCCGGGTTGCCGAGGAAGGTCAACCCGTCCTCCGACATCGACTGCAGCCATTGCGGATACGACTGGTCGTCTCCTGGCGGGCCGGCCTGCCCGGCGGGCCGGATCAACTCTTCCGGGTCCACGTCGGGCAGCGCGGGGAAAGCGCCGACCTGGCCGATCGAGAGCTCCAGCTGCGAGGCCGTGATGGAGGACATCATCGGAATGGTCGGGTCGGTGAGCGGGAAATGCGTCACCAGCGGCCCACCGTGGGCGCGGACGTGCTCGGCGAGGGTGCCCTCGAAGGGCGGTGCCGACTCCAGCCGCCCCATCCAGTCCACCGCCGACACAATGACCGGCTGGGTGCTACGCGAGTCGACGATCTGCATGTCCGGTATTTCCAGGAACCCGGTGCCGAGGAGGAACTCCTCGCCGTCGATCACCTCGGCGATCTGCACCCGCCGGCCCTGCTCCCACTTCCCGGCGTACGGGCTGGCCGCGTTGTTCGGGGTGAAGAGGTTGTCGCCGTTGCGCAGCGCCCAGCTCATCTCGGTGGGCTGGATGTCTGCGGTCTCGTTCTGCCGGCCGATGCTGACCTTGACCTCCTGGCCGCCGTCGCCGTAGTGCACGCGGTCGGTGATGTCGGTCCAGGCAGGGGCGGGGTCGGCGGGGTCGCTGTCGAGGGCGACTCGCGCCCGGATGTCAGGGTCCACGCCCGCCCTCTCCTAGCTGGTGCTGACGTTGAGGTATCGACCCACGTTCTGGCCGCGCAGGCTGGCGGCGTCGACCAGCTGGTCGCGGATAACTCGCCCGTCGGGCCACTGGAGGATGACGCGCAGCGTGCCGCCTGCACCGCCACCGAGCTTCGACAGCGGCACCACTGCCTCGTCCTCGCCGCCCTCGCCCACGTTGACGAGGCGGCCACCCGGGGTGGCCCGGACGATCCCGCCGTCGGCCAGCTGGGGGATGTTCGGCGTGTTCAGCGTCATCCCGCCGAACACCTGCCCGAGGCCCGGCACCGACACGGCGGGCAGCCGGAAACTGAGGTCGTTCCACTTGCGGACGATCCAGTTGACGGCGCTCTTGAAGCTGTTCTTGATGCCGTCCCACATTCCCGACGCGGCCTTACCGATCCGCTTCGGAAGGCCACCCACGAAGCCGACCACCTGGTCCCATTTCTTGACGATCCAGTCCTTCACTCCGGTGAAGAACCCGCCGATCTTGTCGACGCCGGCCTTGAGCTTGTCGACCAACCAGTTCCACGCCGCCGGCACCTTCTCCGTGAAGAAGGTGTTCAGCACTTCCAGGGTGTTGGACCAGAATTCGATGCCGTTGCCCCAGAAGCGGATCAGGCCCTCGAAGGTGCTCAGGATCAGGTCGAGGAAGATCACGGCGCCGGGGCCGGAGTCGGCGATGGAGTCGAAGAACGAGTTCAGCGAGTCGCCGATCTTCGGCAGGTGCTCGGCGAGCTTGTCGAAAAGCGGCTTCGACTCCTTCAGCGCCTTCTCGATGCCGGGCATGGCCTTTTCCGCCAGCGACGTGAACGCCGGAGCGAGTTTGTCGATGATCGGGGCCATGGAATTCCCGATGCGGGTGAAGCTGGGCTCCATCCGCTCCATGGCGTCACCGAAGGTCTTCGCGGCCCGGGACACCGGCCCCTTGAAGGCGTCCGTGAAGCCGGTCAGGGACGCTTTGGCCCGATCGCCAAACTGCTTCCACGCTGCGGCGACGGCCGGGTCCTTGACGGCGAGCATGATGCCGGCGGCGAGTACCCCGCCGCCGAGGCCCAGGAGGACTGCGGCGGCGAGGCCGGCGGCGAACACGGCGCCGACCGCGGCAGCGGCCGCAACGACTACGCCCTGAACCTGGGGTGGCAGCCCCGAGAAGCCGCCGGACACGATGCCCGGCAGCCCGGCCATCCCGCCGCGGAACTTGTCGAGGAAGCCGAGCGCGCTGCTGTCCCCGGCCTCGCCGACGGCCTTAACAAACCGGCCGCGACCGTCACGCAGCTTCCCATCGGCGCCGCGCCAAATGCCGCTGCCCATCGCCTCGCCGGCGGTTACGGCCTGCCGCTCCAGCTCCCGACCGGTGTCCTTGAAGTCTTTCTCGGCCTTGTCGAGGCCCTTGTCGAGCTGGCTGTTGTCGGTCTTGAGGTAGGCGACCAGCTCGCCGAGTTTGAGCGCCACGGGCCACCTCCAGGGCTACGACGGTGTTTCGGGATCCGGGGCGAGGGCGCGGCGCAGGCGACTGTCAGCGAACAGCAGCCCGGTTATTCGGGTCTCCAGCCACCGCCACGACCGGGCCCGCATCAGGTCCCGGTCCTCGACGTCGACGCCGTACACGTCGTGGAGGTCGGCTTCGACGAGCGACCAGCGGGTCAGGATGTCCGACCAGCCGACCCTCTGCCCCGTCCGCTCCTTCTCCTGGAGGACGTCGTCTGGGATCTCGTACCACTCGAAGAGCCCGGTGCGGGCGTCGCGGCGGCCTCTGCCGTACTGCTCCGACCAGTGCGCTGCGCCCGGCGTTCCTGCCTGTTCGCCGGGCGCCATGCTTCCGGGCGGCCACCGGATGTCCAGTACCGCTCGGCGGCTTCCTCACCGGCGACGATCCACACGTAGGCGGTCTGCGCGCAGAACTGCACGTACGGGTCCGGCACCTGGCTGGCCGCCATCTCGGCGTACGCCGCCCCGAGGAGCCGCTCCTCGAAGCTGAGGTCCCCGGACAGGCGGGGTAGGGCCTCGACGCGGGCGTTGGCCCGCTTGACGGCGTCCTGCATGTCCTCGTCGGTCGACGCGCCGTGAATCTCACCCGCTGTCTCCGCGAGACGCCGGCACCACAGGCCGAGCTCCGCCGACGGCAGCGGCAGCGTGTACTCCTTGCCGAGCACCGTCAGCGTCAGCCCCGGGCTGAAGTACTCGTCGAGGTCGGAGAAACGGGCCATCAGGCGTACGTGTAGTCGTCGGCCGAGGTGTTCGGCGAGATGCCGCCCGGCGTGGTGACGGTGACGTCCTTCGCCCCCGCCGTGGCCGCCGGCGCGGTCGCAACGATGTGCGAGTCGGACACCACCGTGTAGTTCGTGGCGTTGGTGGCCCCGAACTTGACCGCGGTGGCACCGGTCGCGCCCGTGAACTTCGAGCCGTAGATGTTGACCAGGTTCCCGCCAGCGAGCGCGCCGCCCGCCGGGGCCAAGCCGGTCACCGCAGGGACGGCGCTGGCGGCCGGGTTGGTGATCTCCGCCAGCGGGCCCTGACCCTGGATGACCAGGCTGATGACGTCCAGGGCTCCGGGGTTGCCGCCGTCCGGCGGGAACGCCTTCACGTACGCGCGGCCCTCCTTCGACGGGTCACCGGACAGGCCGTTGCGGTCGTACCAGCGGACGCCGAACTCGCCGTTCTGCACGCCGCTCTTCGCCGCTTCAAACATCGAGCGGAGGAACGCGTGGACGGGGTCCAGGGCAGTGCCGGCGGCGTTCGTCGAGTGCAGCAGCTTGATTTCCAGCCGCCAGCTGTAGCCGGTGACCGACTCGCGCGCCGCGCCGTCGTCCTCGTACGACTCGTCGGACTCCGTGCGCAGCTCCTCGACGAGCTTGACCTCCTGCTTTCCCATCAGCTCCTGGTACTGGGAGGCGGGGAAGGTGGCCGTGTCGATGTCGACGCGGGTCCGCCGGGCGAGGGCGGTCACGCGGGTGGTGGGGGTCGTCGCCATGACGGTCCTCTCCTCAGTCGGTCCGGTTTGCCGTGGGCCTCATGGCCTCGACGTAGTAGTTGTGCGACATCTCCCACCGGCCGTTCGCGTCGGCGCCGAGCGCCGCGTACGACTGCCGGTACACCTGCACGATCGGGATCCCGCCCCAGCGGAGGCCGGTAGCGGAGTCGAGCAGTTCGAAGATGGCGTCGCCCAGGTCCTCGGCGACGCGGGGATCCTGGGTGCCCCGCACGCGGATCTGTACGCCCTGGGTGAAGTCGGCCAGCCCAGGCGGGGAGGCGACCACATAGGGGGCGAGGGTGATGATCCGGTCCGGGCTGGCGGGGATGGAGCGGATGACGATGCCGACCTCTGTGGAGGTGTAGGCGGGGCCGTCCAGTCGCCACTCGCCGATGCCTGCGGCGGCCAGGTCCTCGGCACAGCCAGCGAGGAGTCGGGATGTCCAGCCGTCGCCTACTGCCATGTCAGCCTCCCAGCGCGTCCTGGATCGGCGCGGCAACCAGCTCAAGCAACGTTTCCCGCTCCGCGTTCATCGGGTCTTCCAGGTACTTCGCCTTGCGGCCCTCGTCGTGACGCCAGGTCATCTCTTCGTGCTGCCTGACCGCGTACGGGGTGTCGTAGGAGACGGCGGCGATCATGTCGGCGTCGTCTACCTCGGCGACGCCGGAGCGCTCCAGGGTGGCTTCCTCGATGGGCACTTCGGTGCGGGACACCTGGAGCAGGTGCTCTGCAGCTAGGAGCAGGCCAGCACCTGAGGCGCCTTCGATGATGGCTTCGAGTTCGGGGCCGTTCCATTCGACGTCCGCCACCGTGCACCCCCCCGGGGATTGACTCGGGCCGCTACGGTGCGGCTCATGCCTGCCCGCTGGAATTTCCGCCTCGGTCCGATCCAGTTCACAAAGCCGGTGACCACGGCGTCCGTCGCCGGTATCGCCGTGTTGGCGCTGTGCTGCTGCGTGCCAGGGATCGTCATGACCGCGATGGAGGACTCCCCGGACAGCCCGACGCCGCCCTCGTCCGTGGTGGAGACGTCGGCGCCGGCGGCGACTCCAACCCGCACGAAGGCACCCGCTACGTCTGCCACGTCGTCGGCTCCGCGGTTGGTGACGGCGGGTGCGTTCTGCGACACCGCCGGGCAGACCGGCGTCACCAAGGGCGGCACTGCGATGGTGTGCAAGGGCCCCGGTGACCTGCGCTGGCGTCGCCCCTGAGGTCACTCCAGGGACAGCTCGACGTGCTCGGGTAGGCCAAGACCGTGGTCTTCCATCACGCTGACGGCGAGCACCTTGGCGGTGCGGCCGGCCCAGGGCAGGGTGACCAGCGACCCGGGCGGCGCGACGGTGGCCATCGGGGCGAAGACGGTGGTCGAGGAGACGCCCTCCGCGCCCTCGGCGTCCTGGGTTTGCACGACGACCCGGCGGGTTGTGTCGTCGACGACGCACGGGCCCACGTCGGCGGGGTCGGCGTACACGTCGCCGTACGCGCCGGAGCCGGTGAGCGCCTGAACGCTGATCGTCCGGGGCTCGGGAATGTGCAGCTCGATGAACTCTTCCCACGTCATCGGTCACCTGCTCTGCGGGCCGTGCCCGGTCAGCCCGGCGCCCTGGAGAATCGTCCAGGCCTGCTCCCACAGGGAGCCGATCTTCACCGGCCGGTCCTGCGGGTCGCTGCTGGCCTGGACGGACAGGCGGCCGATGGTGAAGCCCCCAGCGCGCCCGCCGCCGTTTCCGGTGACGTTGCCGGCGTCGAGGTTCGCGGCGACCTGCTCGAGCGTGGCCTCCCGGCGGGCGTCGGTCACGTCCTGGTCGTCGGGGTCGTAGATCGCGCACAGCAGCGCCCGGTCCACGTCCCGCGACGCGCGGTCGAGCAGCTGCTGGGCGTTGACCGGTGTCCGGCCCAACTTCTCGTTGAGCTGCTCGATGGTCGCGTACGCCACCGTTCCCCCTCAGCGGGTAGGAGGGGGCGGCCGGCCGTGGTCCGGCCGCCCCCACGATCACTCGGGCCGGGGCCCGTACTTCTCGCGCAGGTCGTCGCGCTTCATCGCCCGCACCTCGGCCTCGTCGACGCCCTCGACGTTGGCGATGACCCAGTCCGCCCAGTCCGCCTGGGAGGCGTTGCCGGCGGGCGGCTCGACCGGCGACGGCGAACCGTCGCCGTCCTGCTTCGTCTGCGCCGTGGTGACCCCGGTGGTCCCGTTGTTCTGCCCCTCCGGATCCGGGTGGTACCGGCGGAGCATGCCGACGCCCATCAGGTCGCCGACGTGGTCACCACGACCACGCCCTTGTCGTTGAGGCGCTTCACCGCGTAGTGGAGGTTCGTGGTCACCACGTTGGTGCGCTTGAGGATGTCTCGGTCCTGCTCGACGATCGGGCGCCGCTTCCACAGAACGCCGAGCGAGTTCCGCTTGACGATCAGGGAGGTGCGGGCCGCGAGCCGGTTGGTGACGAACACCGGCATGCCGCCGATCTGGCCGAGGAAGCCGCGGCGGACGATCTCGTTGCCGGCCTGCGTCTGGGCGGCCGAGATGAACTGGCTGTCCTTGTGCAGGTCGGCGATGGCGTCCGAGCGGACAAACATGCCGTACACGTCGTCCAGGTCGAAGTCGTCGCCGAACTTGGCGATCGAGTCGACGATGATCGGCCAGGTCAGCTTGGTGTTGCCGGTGGCGAGGGCGTTGGCCAGCGGCGCGGAGTCGCCGACGATGGTGCCGTCCGGGCGGGTGATGCCGCCGGTGACGGTGGCGCCGGCGGCAGCGATGAGGTCGGCGTCGACCTTCCGGGCGGCGAGGATGCCGAACTGGCGGATCGCCTCGCCCTGCGGGTCACCGAGGCCGGTCAGCATGGCCTTGTCGGTGATCTCGACCGCCTTGCCGGCCTCCTTGATGGTGGCCTTGCTGGCGGACTGGGTCATGGCCTCGGGGACCATGGCGACGCCCTCGGTGAGGTCGGCCAGCTCGGTGAGCGCGTCCCACTTGGGGAAGTCGACCTCATCGCCGGGGCTGCCGACGAGGATGTCATCGGAGAGGGCGGCGTTGGCGACGACGACGCGGCCGACGAATTCGGCCTGCGCCATGTCCTCCCAGACTTCGGGCGCGTACAGCTTCGGGGAGTCAGTGAGTGCCACGTTGGGCTCCTGGATGGGTGTGCGGGCTAGCGGCCCGCGAGCTTGCGGTACAGGTCAGGATTGGTGCGGTGCAGTTCGGCGCGCTGAGCGACGGTCATGCGCTTGAACTGCTCCGAGGTGACGGCGTCGCCACCGGGCCCGCCGGTGAACTCGCCTCCGCTGCGCGCGGGCGCCTGGCCTGCCTCGCGGTACTGGGGGTTGTCGTCGATCGCCTTCTTCATCGCGTCGCGGAGCTTCGCGGGGAAGTCGTCGGCGGTCGGGTCGAGCTTGTGCACCCGGTCCATGAAGGAACGGCTGTCGGTGAGGGACTGCGGGTTGGCTCCGGCGGGCTTCGCACCCTTCCAGATGGCCAGCTCGACGGCGAGGGCCTTGTTGCTGTCGGCCATCTGGGTGAGCTGCTGGGTGAGCTGCGCCGGGTCTGCCTGCTCGGCGTCGCCGTCCTTGACGAGGCCGATGGCCTTGCCGATCTTCTGGGCCAGCTCCTGGCGGGCCTGCTCGGCGGCCTCGGTAGCGGCCTGAGCCTTGGCGTTGGTGCGGGCCTTCGCTTCGCCCTCGCGGGCGTCGCGGACGACCTTCTGCGCCCACGCGGGCAGCTCCTCCAGCCGCTCGCCGGTCGGCTCCTGGCCGGCCTGCTGGGTGGGCTGGATGGTCTGCTGCCCGGCATCTCCCGGCTGCTCTGTGCTGCTCGGGCTGGTGGTGTCGCTGCCGGCGGGGGCGGTGGTGGTGTCCACGGTGGGTGTCTCCTGGGTGTCGACGGCCGGGCGCCTGGCCTGGCCGTGGATGACCTGCCGCACCTGGCGGCAGGGGTCAGCGGGCGGTGCCGATCTGCTCGCGGGCCGACTGCCGGTGCAGTCCGGTCGCGGCGACGTGGGCGCGGATCCGCGCCTGGTACGCGCGGACCTTCGCGCCGGCGGCCTTCGCGGCGGCGGGGTCGATGGCGGCGGCCTGGCGCAGCTTCCAGGAGCGGACCTGTCGCTCCAGGTAGCGCAGCTGCTGCCGCGCCTTGTCGCCCTCCGGGTCTTCCGTGTTGGTGGGCGCCTTCGTGATGCCGGGCAGGTAGGCGCTGAGGCTGTGCCGGCAGTTGGGGTGCATCAGCCCCGCCGTGATGGCCTCGGCGACTGACCCGGCCAGGTCGACGGTGACCAGCTGGGCGCGGCGGGTGGTGTGCGGCAGCTGGAGCTCCCGGCTTCCGCCATCCCCGGTGCGGGTGAGGACCTTGCCCTCCCACGGCCGACACAGGACGCATTCCTGCGGGGCGTTGGACACGATGACCAGGTCCAGGCCGGCCGAGCCGAGCCGGTCGAGGTGCCCCTCGACGGCGGCCTGCGCCACGGTGGTGCGGGTGGCCATCTCGACGTACGAGGCGAGCTGCCAGTTGCGGCCGCTGCGGTCTGTGAACCCGGTGATGCCGTCCGAGAGCAGCTGCTCCCAGGCCCGTTGCGCGGTGCGGCGCCGCGTCTCCACGCCGAGCAGGGTGCCGACGCTGGCCCGGGCGACCACGGTCCGGTAGGCGTCGAGGGCCCAACGTGTGATCCGCAGATGCGTGCCCCGCAGAGTTGAGACGAGCGAGAAGACCAGCCGCTGGATGGCCTCCGCGCCGGGAAGGTCCCGGCGGATCGCGGTCATCTGCGACGGGACGGCGCTGCCGAGCCGGCCCAGCTCGTCCAGGGCGGCCTGTCCGCCTCGGGCGTAGGCGAGGACCAGCAGCTGCTCAACCTCGGCCCCTGTGGCGGTGTCGAGGCGGCGGACGATCCGCTCGGCCAGTTCCCGCACCCCGCCGATAGCGAGGAGCTTCCGGGTGGCCCAGTCCGGGGCTTCCAGTTCGGCGGCGAGCATCCGCGCCAGGTCAGCGGCGAGGCGGGTCTCCGCCGCGGTGAACAGATCCACGATCGTGCGGGCCAGATCCGCGGCAAGGGGCCGGCTGACTGGCATCGCTCATCACTCCCCGGTCGGCGGCTGGTCGGGATCCTCGACGGAGCGGCCGGTGTCGGCCTTGATCCGGTCGACCTCCTCCTCAATCTCCGTCTTCTCCCAGTCGGGGTGAAGCGCCTTGACCTTCAGGTAGGTCGAGATGGCGCCCGCCGCGTCGAGGTACTGGAGGGTGCGGGCCTGCGACTCCGGGTCCTGGGACACGGTGTCGCCGAAGTCGACCTGCGGCGTCTCAACCGTGACGCCCGAGCCGAAGAGCGCGGCGTCGACGGCGAGGAGGGTCTCCAGGATCTCCTGGAGCGCCGGCCGCCAGTGCATGATCTTCGCGTCGCGCCCGATGAAGCTCTCCCGCTCGCGGGCGGTGACCTCCGTCGCGGTGACCGCCACCCCGTCGGCCATGCCGAACGACTGCGCGCTGTAGCCGGCGGTCTCCACGATCAGGCGGGCCTGCTCGGCGGAGATGCGCAGGTGCTCTTCGACGCGGATGAGCGGCTGGATCAGCTCGATGTTCAGGCCGGTCGAGTCGTCGGCCATGGTCTTGATCGGGGTGAACAACTCCCGGGCCATGTCGAAGGTCGCGCCCTGACCGGGGCCTAGCGACGTCAGGTACTCCTCGGGGACGACGAGGCGGGCGCGGGCCAGCCGCAGGTCCCGCATCAGCGACGTCCACGTTTCGTCGAGTGCGTCGAAGAGCGGCTCTACGCCGTCGTAGTCGGAGCGGCCCAGGTTCGCCGCTGCGGGCAGGTCGGCCCAGATCCGCGACGGGGTGACGTTCGGGACGTACACGGCGGTTAGCCGGTCGTTCAGGCCGGTGGCGATCTCCCCGGTGGGGGCGACGTCGGCCAGCCACGCCATGTCGGGGTGGGCGCCGAAGTCGACCTGCCGGCCGAGCTGGTCGCGGGTGCCCTCGTAGAGGCCGTGGAGGATCGCGCCGCGCTCGTGGCGCTCCAGGTGCCGCAGCACCCGGGAGCCGTCGTCCTCCAGGACCCGCCAGAAGGTGACCGCGTTGAGGGTGTCCCACCGCCACTCGGGTACGGCGGCCGTGGCGTCGACGCGGGACAGCCAGGGCCGATCCCGTACGCCCTTGTCCCAAACGACCCGGAGGTAGGTGCCGCCCTTCGCGGCGCCAGTTTCGGCGGCGGCGAGGAGTGTGGCGTGTGCGCCGTCGTCGACCAGCTCGTCAAGGCGGGCCTGAGTCCGCTCATCCGCTGCGGTGAGCGTGGGCGGCTCGCTGAAGAGGAGCCGCGCCGACGTCTGGGCGATGTCCGCGGCGAGCGGGACGTGCAGCTTCGCGCGCTGCTCGCCGTCGACGGTCGGCTCCCCCCAGAAGCGGCGGGCGACCCAGCCGACGAGGCCACCGCGGTACTGCGATGGCCGGTTGTAGGGGCGGGTCAGGTCGGTGCCCTGGTAGACCTTGGTGAGCCGGGCGACGTCGCCGGCGTACCACGCGGACCACTCGTCGAGCTTCGCGTACACAGGGGCGAGGCTGCGGGGCGGCCAGGCGGCGTCGGGGGAGGTCGGCAGCGGCACGGCGGGCCTCCCTTTCAGGCGGCTACGTGGACGCCCGACCTCAGGGCCGAGCGCCAGATCGAGCGGGTGGTGTGCGTGGCGTATCGGCCGGCATCGACGCCGTGATCGGCCAGCTTGATCGGCTGGTCGGTGCCGTCCCGCTCGGCCGCCTTGTCGTCCCAGCAGTAGCCGGGAATCTCCAGGAGCAGCTCCTTGCAGGACTCGTGGATGTCGAGCAGGTCCAGAGCGAACAGCGACGACAGGGTCCGGATGCCGGGCAGGACGTTGTTGTCGGCGGGCTTCGAGAAGAGTCCGTCCTGGTGAAGCTGGACGCGGAAGCCGGTGGCTGACGGGTCAACGATCGTGTACTCGGGTGTGACCCCGAGCAGGTCGGTTTGGGGCACGGGCACGGTGGTGAGCCAGTGCCGGACCTCGCGGGAGTACTCGGCGTCGGAGAGCTGCCGGCGCTTGGCCGCGGAGTCCCACCGCCACTCGCGGGTGATGTGCAGCTTCCGATCCGCGCCCAGGCCGAGGATGACGGCATGGAACGGGTTTCGGGTGCCGTGGTCGATGCCCATCGAGATCCAGCGGCTGATGGCAGGCAGGGTGGCCGTGACGTGGCGCTTTTCATCGAACATGTCGAAGATGGCGCCCTCAGCCGGCACCCAGAGGCCCTGGATGTACCGCTTGAAGAACAGGCCCACGTACTGGCGCTTCAACGCGGCGACGAAGTCCGGGGAGAGGTGCGGGTTGTCGTCGAGGGTGAAGCTGAACCGGTGGAGGTCGACCGGGTCTGAGGCGTGGCTGGTGGAGATCGTGCCGTCGTGGCCGAGCCAGAGGGCGGACCGGTCGAGCCAGTTCCGCTTGAGCCAGGCCGTGGGGCCGGCGGGGTTGCAGGTGCCGAAGAACTGGGCGCCGGGGACGCTGAGGCGGGTGCCCAGCATGTCCCAGAACTCCTCGGGCCAGGTGGCGATCTCGTCGCCGTACGCTCCGGCCAGGGTGAGGCCCTGGATCTTCTGGACTGCGCGGGCGTCGTTGGCTCCGGCGGTGTAGATGCGCCGGCCGAACAGGTGCAGCTCACCGGCCCCGGCCAGGTAGCGGCAGCGCTTGTCGCCGACCATCTCGATCATGGGGTCGATAACGTTGCGCTTGAGGGACCGTTCGGTCTTGCCGATCATGGCGAGGTTGCCGCCGGGCCCGGTGCGCGCGTACTTCATCCACCGGAAGATGCTGGCCACGGTCTTGGAGGACCGGACGGCGCCTTCCCAGATGTTGAAGCGGGCGGTGGAGAGCTGGACGCTGCGCTTGGCTTTCCCGGTCAGGGGCTTGTAGGCCATCAGTCGTCGCCGTCGTCGGTCATGTGCTCCAGCCAGGCGTCCACCCCGGAGGTCGCTGCGTCGGCGCGGTCGTGCTCGGCGATCTTCAGCGCGGTCTGCATGAGCGCCTGGACGCTGGTGGCGATGGCGCGCTTGTCGGCGAACGGCGGTTCGTCGTGGGTCTGCTCGTTGTAGTCGTTCTCCTTGCCGCCGAAGTTGAAGACCTTGGCGGGGGCGAACATCTGGCTGAGCAGCTTCTCGGTGGCGGCCAGTGCGGTTTCCTCGATCCGGGCCCGCCGGGTGGCGGCGTCGGCCTTGCGGGCTTCGGTGGCGGCCGCGGTGCGAGCACCACCACGGCGGAAGCTGAGGCCCAGCTCGGCGGCGATGGCGGAGACACGCTTCTGGTGGATGCCGGTGCGCCGGCTGATCTCGTTGCGGCCGTGGCCCTGGGCGTGGAGCTCGGTGACCTGTTCGCGTTCGCGGTCGGTGAAGGGGGCCATGGTTCACTCCGTCCCGGCGCCTGGCCGGTCAGGGATCGGTGGTGGGACGGTCGGGTGTGCGGGCAGGCCGGCCACCACAGCGGCCTGCCCGCCATCCCCGCGCCCTGTGCGTCCCGTCCCCGGACGCAGAACAACCCGGGAGCTTGAGCTCTACCGGGCTGCGGGCACACTCCGCCTGTTCGGCGTGTGATCAAATCATCCGGCTCCGACCAGGGCCGGGTCAAGTTGGCGGGGTCGTCCGCGTGTCGCGTGTCGCTTGGCGGCTTCGATCTCGGCGGCCTGGTCGAGGGGCGAGTAGCCGGCGATGGTGGTGAGGCCGTCGCGGCGACGCCAGTTGCGGATCATGTGCACGGTTACGTCGGGGCCGAGGGCGGCGGCGAGCTGGTCCGCCGTGCCCCAGTAGGTGCCGTCCCGCCAGATCACGCCTGGTCGTCCGGGTCTCGTTCGGCGTACGCGACGCCCAGCTCCTGGAGGATCGTGTCCTGAGACTTGCCGGTCGCCTTGCTCAGCTTGTGCAGGAGCACCCCGGCGGCGACGAGCAGGCCGTTGAAGACGTCCTGCGCGCCAGCCATGGGCGACCGCGCGGCGTTGACGTGGTCGTTGATGACTTGGGCTGCGCTCCTGTCGTCCTCGTGGACGTAGGCGGTTAGGGCGGCGAGGCCGAGGGAGGCGATGCGTCCCTCGTCTTCGGTCAGGAATTCATCGCTCACGGTCCTCATCGTATCTTCCTAGGCCACTCGCCTTCGTGAGCCTCGTTCGCACATAAGGGTAATTATGGTGTGCGCAAATTCGGTCCAAACCGGACGCTTCTTACTCCTCGCGGTCTATCCCGTGAATCCGGCGCAGCACGTCCGGAGGGGCCTCGTTCAGCTCGTACGCCAGGATGAACGCGAGCAGGTGGCGGAGCTGCCGGCAGGTCGCGCACCCGGCGCAGTAGCGGTCGTGGTCTGCAGCCATGCTGCGGACGGTCGCGATGGTGAAGCCCATCGCGTACGAGTCGACCATGTACGACGGCTTGGCGGCGAGGTCCTGGCGGTAATGCTCGACCAGTTCGGGGTCTGGCTTCATGGTGGTCGAGAATAGCGAGCAACGTGGCCCGGGACGCGAGGTGCGAACGCGTCCCGGGCCACACTCCGCCTACTCGGTGAACTCGCGCACCGGAGCCTTGAGGATGCCGCTCGGGTGGACGTAGTGGCTGATTGGTCCGTCGTCGGCGGTCTCGGAGATGGCGACGTGGTGGGTACCGTCGGCCAGCTCGACGAGGACTTCGATGCCGTTGCCGTTGTGGGCAGTGCTCTTGGTGAGCCAGACGCCCTTGATTTCGATGGTCTTCACGGTGGCGCTCTCCTTCGGTCAGTGGGCGGGTTGGGTCGGTGCGGCCCCCGCGACCGCACCGAGAGGTACGCTGAGGGCTCTTACAGCCGGAGGCCGCACTACGCCGCCTCCGGCTTCGCCTTGCTCGGCACGAGCACGGCGGCGCGCGGCCAGATGTGGGCGACGCCTTCGACCGCACCGGGCATGCCGCACGGGCAGCCCTGACCCATGCAGAGCCGGCCGGTGGCGCAGATGACGGTCCAGCGCTCGATGGGGCCGGCGGTTTGGACGTACAGCTGCCGCTCCCCGCAGTGCGGGCAGTCCACGCCGGGCAGGAGTTCGCGGGCCGGGGCGAGGCCGACGGCGTTGCGGATCCACGTGTCCTCGTCGGCCAGGTGCTGGGCGACGAGGCGGACGGTGCCGGGCTGAAGGCGGACGATGGCGGTGAGGACCCGGCTGAGCGGGTCGAAGCCGACGGTGTCGCCGAGCTGGCAGGCGAGCCAGTCCAGCTTGGCGTCGACGCGCTCGACCATCTCCGCCCACCGGTTCCGTCGCGGCGGCCGGTCGTCGACGGCCACCATGCCGGGCGTGGGGTCGCCGTGGCCGCCGTGGGCGTGCCGGCTGCCCCAGATCGGGGAGCGGAGCAGAGACGGGGCTTCCATCGCCTCTGCGGCGATCTGAGCGGCCTCGTCGCGGGCGAGGTCGGCGAGCCGGAGCCGGGCGGTGTGGAGGGACCAGGCGGCGGCGGTGGCGTGGAGGTGGTGCGGCGTCACGGTGCTCCTCAGGCGGCGATGCGGTTGGTGGGACGGCGGGCGCCGGCGGGCGGCGCCGGGTCGCCGAACAGGTCGACTTGCACGGCGAGCGGCCGCAGAGCGGTGACGTAGACGCTGGTGCTCATCCCCGGCGTCCAGCGGGTGCCGTCGAGGCGCATCTGCTGGACGACGACCTTGCCGTCTCGCTCGTCGCCGGTGATGCGGCAGTGCCAGCCGCCGGGGTTCGGCTCGCCGTGCGGGAGGACGTGCGCGGTGATGGTGTACATCTCGCCGCGGGTCACTTCGACCTCCGGCTGAGCAGGAACGCGAGGAGCAGGTACTGGCCGAGGAACACGGCGAAGACGGCCTGGGCGACGGCCATCTGCGGGTCCCAGTGGATGTCGAGGGCGGCGGAGATGGCGAGGGTGGCGGCCACCCCCGCCACCAGTGCGGCGGCGAGGGCGACCAGCAGACGGCGGATCACGATGACACTCCGGGTACCTCGACGGTGACGACCTCCGGGCTGTTGGCGATCTCCAGGAGGACGTCGGCGTGGCACGGGTCGCCCGGCTTGCACCAGCAGGCCAGGTTCTTCCCGGCCAGGTCGCCGCGGTCGAGCGCCGCCTTGAGGTGGACGTGGGCGACGATCAGGTCGTGGTCCCAGAAGAGGTGGGGGAGCGAGTCCAGCGAGATCCAGAAGCGGAACTGCGCGACCAACCGCTCGGGGTCGTAGAAGCAGCGGATGGTCGGACCGCAGAAGCTCTGTCCGGCGCGGAACGGGTTGCCGTACACGGTGGGGCGGCCGACGTAGACGGTGTTCTCGGGCATCCGCCATCCCTTGGTGCGCATGCGCTGGATCCGCTTCGGCACCGGTCAGCCCTCCCGCTCGGGCCGGACGGTGGCGCCGGCGGGCAGGTCCACCAGCTCCGGGCCGTGCTCGCTGCGGATCTGCCGCTCCTCGGCCAGGCGGCGGACCTCGGCCGGCACCCGCGCCAGCAGCGTCCCTGGGCACGGCCACCGGCTGTACGTGCCGTCACCGTTCTGGCGGTAGAGCGTGGGGTGCTCCAGCTCGTACCGGTCGAGGCCGCGCACCAGCTGCAGCACCCAGGCGGGCAACTCGGCCGGCTGCTCCTGCGCGCGTGACGGGGAACCGAGGCCCGGCGGCAGCGGACGTTCTGCGGTGGGTACGAGCTGCGCGTCGATGAGGTCGACGAGGACCCGGTCGCATTCCTGGGCGGGCTCGCCTTGGAAGCTGTTGCGCCAGGCAGTGAGCACTTGGCCGACGTGCTGGAGTTCAGCCGCCTGGGAGTTGATGACGGTCTGACGGTAGATGGCGACTTGCCGGGTGGAGTCGAGGTCGTCGGCGAGCCGGTTGACCAGCTCTGGGGTGCTGGCGGTGGTGTTCGGCTGGAGGCCGGCGTGGGTGAGGGCGTCTCGGGTCTGGGTGAGTTCGTGGTGGAGGTCGTCGCGTTGGCGGCGGGCGGTGTCGCGGGCGTCGTCGCGTTCGGCGGCGATTCGGTCGATGAGGTCGGCGGGGTTGGCGGTGGGGTCGGTGTGGCCGGCGCGGTGGAGGGCGGCCTGGGCGGCGTCGATGGTGTTGCCGGCGTCGGTGAGGTCGGCGAGGAGTTCGCGGACGGCGCGGCGGGAGCTGCGGAGGTCGTTCTCGAGTCCGGCGATTTTGTTGTGGAGTTCGGTGTGGTGGGCCTGGGCGGCGGCGAGGTCCGTGCGTAGCCGGTCGTTGGTGTTGGCGATGGCCTGGAGGTCGGCGGCGTTCTGGTCGCGTTCGCGGCGGGCTTGGTCGCGGTCGTCGAGGGCGTCGTCGCGTTCCTGTTCGGCGCAGGCGGCTCGGGCGTCGAGCTGGTCGCGTTCGCTGCTGGTGAGGTAGGTGGCGAAGTCGGTGCGGGCGTCGCGCATGCGGTCCTCCCGGGTGGGCACGGGGCGCGGTGCGGGGATCAGGTCGGTCACGGCGGTCAGCCCTCCTCGTGGTCGAGGTCTGCCGGGAACAGCGGCCCGCCTCGCGCGACGCGCCGCACGATGTCGATCTCCTTGGCGTACAGGTCGGGGCTGACGCCGGTGATGCGCTCGACGATGAGCAGCAGCAGCGTGACGAGCTGGTCTTCGCTGACGAGGCCGTTCCCGGCCTTGACGTCGAGTTGGAAGCCGCCGGGGTCGTCCGGGTCGGGGCGCTGCTCGATGTGGATGAAGGGGTGCTCAGTGCTGGGCATGGTGGCTCTCCTCGATTTCGTGGCGGATCTGTCGGGCGCGGGCGTGGTCGACGTACGGGTACTGGCGGCCGAGCTCTTCGTCGGCGTCTGGCGCCGGCGGTGGGGTGGCATGGGCGAGGGCTCGGGCGATGGCGGCTTGTGCGGACTGTTGGGCGCGGCGTTCGCCGGGGGTGCGGTGCCGGTACGGGGCGGTGGTCATGACGCGGTCCGGAGATGGAGGGCGCAGGCGTCGCCGGTGGCCGTGTCGACGGCGAGCGTGGTCTTGCCCTCGGCGTGGCAGGCGAGGCAGAAGCCGAATCCGCGGCCCGGGGTGGGGACGAGCCGGAGCCGGGGCGTTTGCTCGCGCGCGCGGTCGTGAGTTGCGGTGTCAGGCTGAGGTGGTTGATCTCCGCCCGAAGAGAGTGAGTTTTCAATCTCGTTCCCAAGATCCCCGGTTTTGGGATCTTGGGGGCGCAGGGGGTTTGGGGGCAGCGTGCCCCCAAGGGGAGGTTCCTCGGATGGTTGGTGGGTGGTTCCCGGACGGTTCACGGGTGGTTTGGGCGGCGCTGCGTCCGTACGTACGTCGCCAGAATCCGTACGTACGGATTCTCTGTCGGTACGTACGTACGCAGGATCCGTACGTACCGACTCTGCGTCCGTACGCTCCCGCTTCTGCTTGCGCCGGTACTCCCGCACCCGGGCCGCCTCGGCCGCCTTCTTCCCATCGATCTCGGCCTCAAGCTGAGCCCACTCGTCCGGGTCGCGCTTCTTGGTCATGTCGAGGTTCCAGCGCGGGGTGCCCCACCGGGTGACGCCGTCCGGGATCAGTAGGCCGGCCGCTTCGAGGCGCTCCTGGGCCCGCTGGATGGTGCGGGCGTCGTACCCGGTGCGCCAGATGACGTCGGTGATCGCGGCGTGGGTGTCGCGGCCGAACTCGTCGGCGCGTTCGGCCCGTGCGACGAGGACGCCGCGGGCGGTGCTGTCCGGCAGGCCCTTGGGCGTGCGGAGCATGGGGGCCTCGTCGAGGGCCCACTGCACGGCCTGGTAGCTCACCCGGTGGCTCCTTGGTCTTCTGGCGGTGTGGTCGGGGTGGCTGGCGGGGCCCCGGGGAAGTGGGGCCCGGCCAGCCCGGTCAGGCGTCGCCGTTGCGGATGTCGGCGATGTGCTGCTGGAGGGCGCCGTAGTTGTCGTCGGCCTCGCGGAGGTCCTGGCGCAACTGGTCGGCGACGGCCCGCTCGGTGTCGCGCTCGCGCTTGTAGCGGTCGCGGGCGGCAGCGGTCTGGTCGCACCGGCCGTTGACCTCGGCCAGCTCGGCGCGGAGCCGGCGGACCTCGGCGACCAACGCGGGCACATCGGTGCGGGCGTGGGCGATGAACGCGGCGTCTCGGGCGTTGCGGACGTGCTCGCCCTTGATGCCGGTCAGGGCGACGATCCCGGCCCGGTCGGTGGGGTCGGTGGCGTAGACGTACTCGTGGGCCTCGTGGCAGCGGCGCCACGCGCTGTCCGGGTCGGTGGCCCACGGGCCGGGGGTGGCGCCGGCAGCGCGCATCTCGATGGCGTCCAGGTCCAGGTCGGTCACGATGGCCTCGGTGGTCATGCGGCTCGGGTCTCCTCTGTCGTGGTGGCGGGCTCGCCCTTAGCGGCCCAGTAGGCGGTCTTCTTGCGGTCCCGGTCCCGCTCCCGCTCGGCCTGCCGGCACTCGTCGCACAGCGGCTCCTTGCGGTACCGGTGCCGCTCGGCGGCGGCGTGCGTGCCGTGCGGCTGGAGCCGCGACTCGCGGTCCTGCTCCGCCCACGCGGTCAGGGACTGCATCGACCGGTTGAGCGGCACTGCGGCGGCCAGGACGTACAGCAGGGCCTCCCGGTCGGCCAGGTCCGGCAGCACCTCGTGGAGCCACTGCTGGTTGTCGGCCGGGTGGTTGTCGCGGACCCGGACGGCGAGCTGCCGGCCAAGGTCGGCGAGGTGGGCGGCGTACTGGTCGGCCGGGTCCAGCTCGGGCTCCGGCTCCGGGTCGGCCATCGCCGGTGCGGGCTGCGGCTCGTCGACGGGCTCGTACCGGTCGCACCCGCAGTCGAGGGCGCGACAGCCGCGGCGTCCAAGCCGGTGGGCGAACTGCCGGTGGCTGCACAGGCAGTCGGGGCCCTGTTGGAGGTCGCTCACTGGTCGTCTCCGATCCGGCGGAGGTGCTCGGCCTGCGCCGCGTCGACCTGCGCGACCGCCTCCGCGTTGTGGGCGGCGTTGCCCTTGGCCCGGCCGCAGATGCACGGCCGGAGCCCGTTGTGGTCGGCGGGGACGGTCGTCGACGCGGCGTACCGGTGGGGCCGGACCGTCCGGCGCCCGCGGCGCGCCTTCACCGGGCTCCCCCGTAGATCTGGCGGGCGGTCTTGCGGCCCTCCACGACGGCCAGCGGAAGGTGGCCGATGTGCCAGTGGCCCTTGACCAGATCGCAGCGGTACTCGCGCATTCCGGTGTTGGCGTGGAACTTGCGGATCTGCTGCTTGGCCTGCTTCCGGGAGCTGTAGAGCCGCTTCTGGTGGGTGTCGCAGTAGCCGATGTGCCCGGGTCGCTGGTCGCCCATCACGCACCGCCGCTGCGGCGCTCGAGTTCGGCGGCCAGCTCCCGGCGGAGCAGCTCCAGGCGGTGGATCTCGTCGCGGAGCGCGGGGATGTCGTCGGCGCACGCCCGGGCGAGCAGCGGCAGCGTCCAGTCGTCGGTCTCGACGGCCTCGGCGTACGCCACGTAACGCTCGCCGATAGCGTCGAGGTCGGCCATGGCGGGCGGCGGCCCGGCCGGGGCCGGCAGAGCGCCGGCCCCGGGGAACTGGATGACGTCAGCCACGGCTCGCTCCGGCGGTGACGGGTGCCGGCCAGGTCTGGCGGACCGTGGGGTCGCAGAGGAAACACGGCCGCTTTCCCGAACAGCGCGCACCGCCCGCCGGCGTGGGGTCGTCCGTCAGCGGGTCCGGGGCGTCCGGCAGGATCGCCCACTCCGGGTGCTGCTTCGGCACCACCGCCGCCGCCCCGGTCGCGTACCGGTCCACCCAGGCCAGCCCGTACCGGTCGAGCACCTGCTGCGCCCGGGTCACCGCGACGTAGGCCAACATCACCTCGTCCCGGGCGATCCGGAACGAACCGTCCTCCCGCTGCTTCGGCTCCGGGAAGTCGTCGGCGATCAGCACCCGGCCCCACTCGCGGCCCTTCGCCTTGTGCGCCGTCGACACGATGGTGTCGGCGTACCGCTCGTCGACCAGGGCGTCGCACACCCGCATGACCTCGCGGGCACCGTGCTTGTCGATGAGCCTGACGAACACGCGCAGGTCGGAGCCGCCCGCGTCCATCTCGACGTACTCCTGAACCTCCCGCCAGCTGGTGAAGGCGAACAGGTCCGGGTGGTCCGTGGGGATGCCGGCCTGGAGCCGCTCGGCGGCTTCGGCCATGCGGCGGATCTCGTTGCCGCCGCCGACCAGCGCCGCCCGGCGTCCCCGCCCGAGGGCGTCAATGACGCGGATGATGGCGCCGGCGTTGGACCGGCAGAGCACGGCGTCCGGCTCGGCGACCGGCTCCACGCGGGACTGGATCCGCTCGTAGCCGGTCAGCCTCAGGTCGGTGTTGTCGAGCAGCGACAGCCACTTGTTGGCCTCGTCGGCGACGGCCGGCCCGAACCGGAAGCTCTGGCTCAACTGGAAGCGGCGGCCGTCGAACGAGGCCATGGCGTCGGTTGCCCCGCGCCAGCCGTAGATGGCCTGCGCCCGGTCGCCGACGAGGATCCGCTGCGCCGGCTGCCGCGACACGAGCCCCGCGACGGCCGGGTTGGAGTCCTGCGCCTCGTCGAGGAGGACGAAGTCCGCGTGGATCACCGGGTCGGTGAGGATCCACATCTTCAGGTACATGTCGTGGGTGAACCGCAGCTGGCCGTTGAGCTGGGTCAGGTCGCCGTCCCACGCCTTCTGCGCGATCGGCATCAGGTACTTCGCCAGCTCGGCCTGGCCCGGCTGGTCGAGGCCGTTGACCAGCGGGACGTGCATCCGCTGCACCTGGCGGTCGTCGGAGTAGCAGAACCGCTGGATGGTCTCGGTGACCAGCCGGGCGAGCTGCTGCGGGGCGAGCATCGTCTCGCCGAGCTTCACCGGCTCGTTGAGGCCGAGGATGATGGCGGCCTGTCGGGCGGGCACCCGCGGCCCGTTGAGCCGGTGGGCGAACTGCCGGCCGACCGCCCCGTAGGCGAAGGAGTGCGCCGTCTTGCAGGTGACGCTGGACGGGAACTCCTTCGCCGCGTCGGTGGCGATGCTCTTGTTGTAGGCGAGGTAGGCGCCGCGCTTGCGGCCGGCCTCGCGGGACAGCATCTTCAGGGTGCTGGTCTTCCCGGTGCCGGCGCCGGCCTCGATGGTGAGGTCGTCGCCGGTGCGGGCCGCGTCGATGATGGCGGCCTGCTCCGGGGTCGGCGTGTGGCTCATGCGGCGGCCTGGCCTTCCTCGTCGGTGGCGGGCGGGGTGTTCTGCGCGGCGGCGGCCTCCAGGCGGTCGATGACCTTCTTGGCCTCGTCGAAGCTGAGCCGCCGCTGGGTGTCGATCTCCCGGCCGGTGACGTCGGAGAGGAAGAGGAGCCGGGTGTCGCGGTCGTCGAGGCCGGCGTCCTTGCACAGGACGTGGATCTTCTTGTGCATGGCCTCGGTGGCCGGGTTGGACGGGATGAGGTGCTCCTTGCGGGCCTTCCACTGGTTGCGGAAGTGCTCGGCCTCGGCGTCGCTGACGCGGCCCTCGTTGGCGGCCTCGCCGGCGGCCTTCCACACGCGGCGGAGGCCGGTCTCGTCGGTGGCCTCGGCCAGGTCGTGGAGCAGGCCGGTGGCGGCGGCAGACAGGGCGGCGGGCGGCCCTGAGACCGGGCGGGCGGCGGGCGGGGCCGACACCGGCCGCTCGTCGTCCGGCTCGGACGGCTGCAACGCGACCAGGTCCCGGGTGTGCGCCTCGGCCGGCGCGCATCGCAGCGTGTCGAAGACGATGTTCTCGATCGACCAGTCGCGGGCCAGCTCGATCGCCGGGTCGTAGCCAGGCCGGATACCGACGTGCACCGACCGGACACCGACCACCGTTCCCGGCTTGGCCCGGTCGAGACGGATCCAGCAGGACACGTCGAAGCCCAGCGTCTTGTGACCCTCGACCTTGTAGTCCCGCTGCCGCTCGATCGGCTTCCCGGCGTCGTCGAGCGCGGCGACCTCCTTGCCGCGGGCCGTCAGCAGAACGATGCCCGGGAAGGTCATCAGCGTGGTCATCAGCTTGCGGTGGCGGGCGCCGGCCTCGTTCCAGAGGTCCATCGAGATGGTCGGCTCTTCGTCGGCGGCCAGCTCCGCCCGCTTGTACTTGCGGGCCTTGGCGTTGTACCGCTGGCGGGCCTTGTCGGACGCCCAGTCCTTGAGGAGGTCCCACTCCGCGGTCATCGAGTCGATGACGAGCACCACGGGCGGCTCACTGGCGGCGGCCGCGCGGGCGGCCTCAGCCTTGACGGCGTCGACGGCGCCCTGGATCTGCGCCCAGGTTCCGTCGTGCTCGACGACCAGGTAGTTCGCGCCGGGGATGGCGCCGTACTCGTCGGCCGCGCCCTCGCCGAGGTCGATCCAGTACATCTGGCCGATGCGGGGGCTGGTGCTGAACTGTGCGCAGGCCCAGCTCTTGCCGGACTTCTCGCCGCCCTCGATGAGGATGAGCGGCCACGGGACGCGGCCGGTCGGCTTGCGGGTCTTCAGGGCGGTCACGCTGCTCTCCTCTTCATGGCGCGGCGCTCGCGCTCGGACATGCCGCCCCAAACGCCGAACCGCTCGTCGTGGCCCAGGGCGTACTCCAGGCACTCGGTCCTGACGTCGCAGCGGGAGCAGATGCGCTTCGCTTCGCGGGTGCTGCCGCCCTTCTCCGGGAAGAAGGCCTCCGGGTCGGTCTGGTTGCAGAGGGCCCGCTCGCGCCAGCCGGGCTGGGTGCCGAGCAGGTCGGCGACGGTGAGCGCCTCGTCGGTGCCCCGGATCACCTGCAGGTGGGCGTGCTTCACCGGGCACCTCTGGCGAGGGTGTTGAAGAGGTGCGGCGGGGTGATCGGGCCGACCAGGAGGACCCCGAGGTGCTCGTCGTGGACCTCGCGGTAGGGGACGGCGGCCAGGGCCGGCAGCTCCCGCCGGACGGCCGGGATGACGGCGGTGGGGGTGTCGTCGGCGCGGCTGGTGGCCGGCGCGTCGGTCAGGCCGGCGCGGAGCAGGGACGCCCACTCGGGGGTGGCGCCCTCGTGCTCCGGCTCCAGGCCGAGGCGCTCGGCGAGGCTGGCGCGTAGGTACTGGAGCGTGGTGATCCGGTACGCCGGCATGGTGGTGGTCATCGGGCGTCTCCCGGGTAGGTGATGGGCAGCTCGGCGAGGTCGGCGTAGACGGCCTCGGTCATGGACGGCTCGCCCGTCTGCTCGTTCAGCTCGTCTCGCAGCTCGGCGTTGCGCTCCTGGAGGTGGCGGGCCTTGACCTGCTCGGTGGCCAGCTGCTCGGCCAGGTCGTCCGCGATGCGGTGGAGGCGGGCCTCGGCCTTGTTGGCGGCGCGGTCCCGGCCGATGAGCAGGACGACGAGGACGAGGCACAGCCAGAGCAGGACGCCGATGGCGATGGGGGCGATCACGCCGCACCGCGCAGGGCCGGGTCGGTCAGCGGCTTCAGGTCGGCCGCGTGACCGGGCAGGGTCACCACCTCGGCGTACGCGTCCGGCGACTGGTAGATGCCGGCGGCGACACCCCGCCAGTAGTCGCAGGTGCTGTCGTGGCGGTCGCCGGGCAGGTGCCCGCAGGCGTCGGCGATGACCACGATGGGGGCGGTGGCGGGGAAGGTCTGCGGGCCGGGCCGGTTGCCGCTGTGCGGGCCGGTCGGGGCCGTCACCGGGTACCGCCCTTGGCGAGCTGCGCCTCCAGCTCGGCGATGCGGGCGCGGAGGTGGTCCTCAGCTTCGGCCGGCTTCGTCACGTTCGCGTAGGCCGTGACGTCGACCGCGCCGATCGTTGCCGTCGCCCGGTGGTCCCAGGAGCCGCGCCGGTTGTGGTCCCCGGTGGTGGCTTTGACGCTGAGCGCCTCGGCGATGGCGTCGACCATCGGGACCGCACTGGTCTCCTCCGACCGCAGCAGGCCGGCGCAGACGGTGAAGGTGACGTAGCTGGGCTTGCCGGGCGTGCCGGCGAGGGCGGCGATCCGGTCGGCGACCTGGCGCAGGTCGTCGGCGAGGGTCAGCCAGTAGTCCGGCTTCGTCTCCTCGCGGTAGATCGATCCGTGCTCGATCACGTCACCGTCGACCGAGACGACCACCGTGCCGGCGTCGTAGTCGATGGTGACGGCGAAGTCGTTGCCGTCGTCGATGACATCGGCGAGGAGGAACTTGTGGTGGAGCCGGGTGGTGACCTCGGCGAGAGTGGTTCCGGCCGGGAACGTCATCGGCTCGACGCCGGCGTTGACGTCGAAAGCGATCCGGTACTGCTCCGGTAGGGTCTGGTCTTGCATCTGGACTCCTTGATGTGCGCTTGGTTGTCCGGGTGGGAAGCCCTCGCCGTGTCCGCGGCGGGGGCTTCGTTCGTTCAGGCCGCAGCGCGGCGCTGGCGCGGCGCCCGGCGGCCGACTCGTTCGGCGGTCTTCGCCAGGTCGTCTGCCCGCGTGCTCGCGCTCTCGCTGGTGACCGTGTACGCCTTGATCAGCGCGGTCAGCTGGTCATCGGTGAGGTAGCGCTCCCGCCCGATCCGGACGTGATCGAACTGGCGGGCCCAGGACCGCTCGCGCAGCGTGCGCAGCGGAATCCCGAGCCGCTTGGCGACCTCCGGGAACGGGTGGAGCTTGGGCAGGGGGGTTGCGGTGGTCATCGCGTCTCCCTCGCGGTGACGGTGTGGCGCTGGATGAAGGCGCGCAGCCCGCTCTCCGGAATGCGGATCACCCCGCCGACCTCGACCGCTTCGAGCTGCCCCGACTTGATGAGTCGGCCGACGCTCCACCGCGAGACCCGCAGCCGGCCGCCGACCTCCTTGACGGTCAGGTAGAGCTCTTCCACGTCGTTGCCTCCGGGCTGTTCAGAGCTGCGCTGGCTTGGTGCGTTCAACACGCTACAAGTCTTAGCAGCACTGGTCAACTCTGGGCAAGGCTGGGCAGGGCTGAGCCAGAAAAAGTAGCCATACGGACATGGGCTATGTCCACTACCGCACGCCGTGCTACAACCTGCACGTGACTGATCGGGGAGTGGCCTACCAACTCTGGGCAGAAGTCGAGAACGAACGGCTGAACCGGAGTTGGTCCGCTGTCGAGATGGCCAAGTCTCTCGGCGTCGCCCGCAACACGATCAGCAACCTGCGGACCTCGCCGCACAAGCCAACCCCGCCCACGGTGCACAAGGTCGCCGACGGACTCGCCAAGCTCGGCGTCAACATCGACCGCGAGCGCGCAGAGCAGCTCGCCGGCCTCCGCCCCTTCGCTCCGACCGAGGGCGCCGGACAGGTCAGCGTCCGTGACGCAGTGAAGGCCGACCCGGTCTACACCGAGGAGCAGCGGCAGGCCATGCTCCAACTCCTCGACATCTTCGAGCGGGCCAACCGGGGCGGCGAAGAGCGCCAGGCCGGCTAGCCCTCCCGGCCAGCCCGGCGGGCATCCGCCACCGCGTCCACAGCAGCGTCGATCGCCTGCGGCATCAGGTCCCCGTAAATCTCGCTAGTGGTGGCCAGCTGCTGGTGGCCGAGGAGCCGGGACACCGCCAGCGGCGTCATCCTCGGGTCACTGAACAGCCAGGCCGCGTACGTGTGGCGCAGGTCGTGCCACGACGGGGCGGCCTGCAGCACCCCCGGGCAGTCGCAGTCCGAGACCGCGCCGGGCGGGGGACCGTAGTGGGCGGCGCAGCGGGTGGTGCCGGTGACGACTCGGGCGCCGCAGGGCTGGCCCGTCCAGGTCGTGCCGCCGTAGTCCCGGCACCGACCCCGCGCCCCGTCCAGCTGCTCACCCTCACCGAGCGGGGGATGGGCAGCGCAGCGCCGGGCACGCAACAGCGCCGGCTTCCACACCCGGTCGTACATGTGGTCGTAGTCGAGGGCCTGGCCGTCGTCGTCGCGGAAGAGCAGCGCCTCCGGTGGCTTCCCGTCGACCAGCTCGGCAAGCGTCACGTACAGATCGGACCCAATCGGTAGGACCCGCTTCGCGCGGCCCTTCGTCGTGCCGAGGTACCGCCGGCCGTTCGCTTCCTTCCACGCCCTCCACACTCTGATCCGCGGCCCGCTGCCGCCGGCGGCGGGCACGAGGTGCTGGGCGGCGAGCGCGGTCACCTCCGACCAGCGGGTGCCCGTCTCGACGATGCAGTCCAGCAGCGGATGCCACCGGTCGGCGAACTGGGCGCGGAGGATCTCGAACTGGCGGGGGGTCAGGTAGACGGCGCGGTGGCCGCCGGTGTCGTCGTCGTCGGCGACCTGGTCCCGGACGAAGTCGGTCCCGTGGCACGGGTTGAGGGGAATGTGGCCGTGGCGGACGGCCGCTCCGAGGGCGGTGTGCAGCAGCGAGTAGTAGCGGGTGACCGTCTTCGGCCCCATCACGTCGCGCAGTTCGTTGAGCCAGCGGCCGACCATTACCGGGGTGATCTGCGTCAGGGGAGTGTCGCCAAAGGCGGGGTGTATTCTGTCGCGGAGTTGTTGCTCATACCGTTCACGGGTGCCAGGTGTGATTCGCGTTTTTGACGGAAGCCATTCCGCGCACCATTCCCGGAGCGTTATTCCGTGGTCGGGGGAATCGGTATCCCCCATGTCTATGCCCATATCTGAATAGACGCGTTCGGCGGTGATGCGCCCGCGGTGGCCGTCGACGATGGACTTGGCCTCTTTGGCGTACGTTTCGGCTGGCCAGGTGGTGTACTGCTTCCGGCCGTCGTACCGCCAGACGACCCGCCAGGAGTCCCCTCGTCGTTCGATGCTCGCCACGGGGACAGATCATCGTCCCCATGGGGACAGACGGCAAGGCTAGCCCCGTGTTTGGCCGTCACGGGCCGTGCTGAACGCACGCGCCGTTACGAGGTCAGAGGGCATCCGGGCAGGTCAGTGCAGGGTCACACGATCAACTCATAATCCCTCGGTCGCGGGTTCGAGTCCCGCCCGCCCCACCAGCCGTTTTCCCTGGTCAGCCATGCTTCCGGCGACCCGGACGCACCGCATCAAGGCGGTCCGAAACGCGGGCCCGGCCCCGGCCTGCTGGCGACCTCCGGCCGGCATCGGCCGGGCCGGACGGCGGCCACGCTGACGGACGACCAGGGCTTGAAGACCTCGGGGCTCCGCCCCGGACCCGACCCTCCTCAGAGATGCCGCTGCAGATCACCTCGCCGGGCACCACAAGGGCTACCAGCCTCCCCGGACGGGGCCAAGGTCGTACGTCCGGGTGGGCGCTCCACCTTGTCCCCGTCCCGGGAGGCTGGACTGTCTACGACTGCCCGACGAGGAGATCCCACAGTCCTTCAGGATGCGAGATTCCATTCCGCGCCCGGCTCGACGGCGCGCGGTCTGCTAGCCACGCCTGCTGGCACTTGGGCTAGTTCCGGGCACCGCAGTCGTCGCCTCGGCGGCGGGGCCGGTCGGGTTCGATCGCCTTACGAGAACGATCAATCCGGCCAGCAGAAGCACGAGCCACAGCGGCACCAGCAGAGGAGCGAGTGACCGCCAGATGGGCCACACCGGCTCGGCGAGCCCGTCCGTGATCAGGTCCGCCCAGGTAAGGGCGGCGCCCGGGAGTAGCGCGACCATCACCAGCGTGCGGACCAGCCAGGGTACGGGCGGACGTTGCCGCGCCACCAGCCAGAACAGCGCAGCACCGGCGGCAGCGCCGAGGAGGGTGCCAAGGAGCGTGGAGGCGAGGAACCCGTCCGGTGCGGCCGGCGTGACGTTCAGCGTCGACCCGGTCGCACGGTGGGTGAGGGTGACCATCAGGCCGTCCGCCTCGGCTCGCCAGCCGTCGCACGGGTCGCCCGGAACGCGATGAAGGTTCTGCCACCCCCGCGATGCGGCGTTGTGCCGTAGCTGGTCTGAGAGCGCGCAGTCGGCGCGGTCGCCGTAGTGGAAGTCAGCGTGAGCGGAACCGAAATCATCAGTGGCCAGGAAGACGCCGTACCGAAAGGCGCGTACGAGCATGTTGCTGCCGGTTGGCTCGGCCCCGGGCAGCAGCTCTGCTGCCACGTCCTGAGCCCGGTCGGAGCTGAGCGGTACGGTGCCGCGACCGCCATACCAGGAGCCGATACTCAGGCCGGCCGTGCCTAGTAGCACCGCGCCGAGCAGCAGCATTGCGACGCCCCGCAGTCGATGTCGCACCGACCCTCCCCTTGTCATGGTGCGGCAGAGAGTAGCCCTCAAGATCCATGCCTGGTGCCCCGCGAGCCCGGCCTGCCCATTGCACGCCCTTTCGGCCGGGTTGCCGCGGGTTCGGGTCCCGCCCGCCCCACCAAGCGTGTCAGAAACACCTTCTCCATCCGCCCGATGGAGATCCGCTAGAGATCTTCACAGCGCGGCCACGAATCCGTACGGTGGCGCCGTGAACGACGAGGCTGATGCCGGTCGGCGAGCAGGGTTGGCCAGGGTTGGGGCGGGGTTCGCAATCATGCTCGTCGTCTGCGCTGCCGGTGGCTACCTCGCGTGGCCTGCCTTGGCCGAGCCGGTCTATCTGGTTCGCTCATTCTTCAACCGTGGCTGCTTCGCCGCACCGGACGAGCCAGCGAAGTTGGCTCGCGAGGCAGCCTTTCAGCAGCTGCCGGCAGGCGCGTCGCCGGTTGGCGAGCCGGCCACACTACAGCCGTGCACCGAAACTGGTCCGGGCAGTGAGAGCCAGATCTATGGCGAGGTGACCGTCGAGTATCGCAGCGGACTGTCGGACAAAGAGATCCGGAGCCACTACGACATGGTCGCCCGCGAGTCGGGGTGGAGGTCCGAAGTCTCAGACCTCCGGCTGCTGTTCGCCAGGAAGATGGTGCGGGATAGATGCCTGTGGTTGAACGTCTTACGCGACCACGCTCACCGGCCCGGCTACTACAGCGTCCGGGTCGACTATTGGCCCAAGTACCACGACCACTACTGCCACAGGCCTCTTACGGCGTTGCTGAACGAACCGACTACTACACCGCCACCACGATGACAGCAACGGATGAAAGCAACGGTGCCGGACGGACCGGCGAAGCAAGGACGAGTAGAGCGTTTCGATCAGTGATTATCGATCCTCCTGCACGAAGCCAGACAGTTTGGGACATGCTCGCTGGTCTCGACGCACTGGACGCGCTGCGTAGCGAGGGGTGGGACCATCGCCGGGGATGGGAGTTCGTCCGTGCCTTGACCGCGAGGCTCGGCCGTCCAGTGATCAGGGGTGACGGTGTCGAGGCCAGGCAACTGCAGGCGGCCGAGGAACGGATGGGCATGGCCCTGCCAGCCGCACTGCGTGAGGCGTACCTGTTGTTCGGCCGCCGGCGGGACCTGACCGCCGCTCAGGACCGCTTGGTGATGCCCGACCAGCTTCGCAGAGATGCCGACGGCGTTCTGGTGTTCCGTGTTGAGGCCCAGCATTGCGCGTCGTGGGGCGTGGCGGCCGAGCCCGTCGGCCAGGACGACCCAGCGGTTGTGATGGAGACCGGCGACGGCTGGGTGCCCTACTCGGATCGGCTGTCGGTTGCGCTGGTCGAGATGGTGCTGTCGGAGGCGATGTTCTCCGCCGATGAGGGCAACGTCGACAACCGGGAATTGGACGGCACAGCCAGCGCAGCCCTGGACACCACCTTCGAGCGTCTGCCGTTGCCGGACCTCCCGTTCTGGGCAGGGATGGATGGGCCTCCGGTGCGCTGGTTCGCGGGTGCAGACGTACTGCTGCGAGACGACGGCGGAACATGGCTGTGGGTCCATGGCCGGGCCCCGGCGGCCGTGCAGGCCGTAC
Organism: Micromonospora sp. NPDC051006; assembly: GCF_044456245.1. Classification (NCBI taxonomy): domain Bacteria; kingdom Bacillati; phylum Actinomycetota; class Actinomycetes; order Micromonosporales; family Micromonosporaceae; genus Micromonospora; species Micromonospora sp. NPDC051006. The sequence goes on along the minus strand of NZ_JBITFP010000024.1, from coordinate 54,839 downwards.
GGGATCGGCTGCCCGGCGAATGGCTGATGGCCTCGGACAGCAACGACTTCTTCGCTGATGGCGATGAGCCCGAGTAGGCGGGCAAGGCTCAACAGCGTGCGACGGCCGTTGACAGCGGTCAGGTATCCCAGGGATGACTGGTGACGGTGGGTAGGTGATGGACGCGTCCGAGCGTCTGGCGCGGGTCCGGCAGCTCCTGGCCGGCCTGCCCGGCCCGTACGGCAACGAGTACCTCTGGGCATCGGCCTGGTTCGCCGGTCGCGAGGTCGTGTTCACCAGCGTGTTTGAGTTCCTGCGCGACTGCGCGGTGATCGACGGGGTCAGCCGGTTCGGAGATCCGCCGCAGGCACCGCAGAACGATGCCGAACTCGCTTCACTCCTGCGGCAGGTCGACGCTGCTGACGCGGTCGAGTTGCTCGCCGGCCTGGCGTCGCGGACCTTGGCGTACCACGTCGCGGGTCGCTACCCGGTCGAGAAGGCCCATGACGTCTTCGGGCGGCTCCGCAAGCTGCTCGGGTACGACTCCAGATGGTGGACGAACACCACTCTCGGCTCCTGGAATCCCGTCACCCAGCACACCTTCGACGCGCTGGTCGTGGGAATGGGTGATGGGGTCGTCGTCGCCGTACTCGCGGTCGACGAGGACTGAGGGCGACGAGGACTGAGGGCGGCGAGGACTGAGGGCGGCGCGCAGCTGCTGACAAGCCGGCATCGTTCGACGAAGAGCATGCAAGGCAGTGATCGGCCCGGGCCTTGGTCAGCGACGGGTAAACCGGTGGGCCGGCGCGCCCGCGGGCTGTGATGATCAAATCGTGGAGACCTTGCTCAGTCGGCTGGACGGGATCGAGCGTGCCGAGACGGCGGCCGGCGTGCCGTTGATCAGCGGGACCTTTCCGGCGGGCGAGCACGATCGGGTCTGGTGCGCGCTGCGGGCCGAGCAGCCTCGCACGGGGCTCTGGCCGGTGCTGGGCTGGACTGGCGACGAGGCGGCGGAGGGCACCTACCAGTGGTGCCGTGAGCAGCAGGGCCCGGCGTGGCTGGCGACCCTGCGAGAGATCGATCCGGCCGAGCGGATGGCGCTCGTCGTCGGGTCCAAGCTGGAGTGGACCACCTGCCCGGGCGACCCCTCCGACCCACAGGTCGCGGCCTGGCAGGAGGAGGATCGGGCCGCCTTCGACCCGGCACGGGTCGCCGCCGGCGTCGGCCCGCTGGGGGAGCCCCCGCCCGGTATCGCGCGGCACACCCGGTCCTATCCGCCGAACAGCGTGCTACTCGTGCCGGCGGCGGCGGGCCACGAGGTGCTCGCCCTGGTGCCGGGACTCATGGCGATCATGAACAACTGGAATGGCGGCCCCTCGCACCCGGAGCTGCTCTACGCCGACCACGTGTTCGTGCTGCGGCACTGGGAGACCGCCTGGGGCGCGGAGTTGTACCACCCCGGCTTCGACAGCCTGGAACTCTCGGTAACCCGGCCGCCACGCGACCCGCTGGCCGCCGCGACCTGCGCGATCGAGCAGTGGTCCTACTGCGACGACCTGGAACAGATCCTCGGCGATGTGCACACCGTGGCGCGGCGGCAGGCTCCGGCGGACCACTGGTCGTTCTGGTGGGACTGAGCGTTCGGCCGGGCAGCCCGAGCCGTGCGGAACGGGGTTGCGTCGCGGCGGCACGATGGCCGGGTGCGAGTCCTGATCATGATGCGACGGTCTCCGGCCCTGGTGACCCTCGGCTGCGCGTTGTTGGTGGTGGTCGGCGGTGCGCTGCTCTGGCTGCCGGCCCATACCCAGTACGCGCTCGATGACTGGAAGGCCGAACTGCGGGCGAACGGTGCACCCGCGCGGGCGTCCATCTACGACCGGGTGACGAAGCGTGGTGGCACCTCGACCACGATGTATTTCCGGTACGAGCTGGCCGGCCGGACGTACGAGCAGGAGGTCGCCTGCTTCGAGGTGTGCCGGTCGATCGGTGACGAGGTGCCGATCTGGGTGAACCGTGCCGACCCGACCGACTTCGTCACCGACTTCGACCAGCTCAGCGGCCATCGTGGCCGGATGCAGGGGTTGCTGGGCGCGGCCGGGTTCGCGATCCTGGTCGGCGCGGTGCCGCTGCTGCTGTCGCGCATCCCGTTCCGGCGCTGGTTTCCTCGACGTACGCCATCGCGGCGCTCTGCCACCCCGGGTGCGGGCGGTGCCGGGTTCACGAGCCGCTCCAAGCACAAGAGCGGCCGGCGACGGTGAACGTACGCCTGCCACGCTGAAGGCTCGCCGCCGCGCACCCGCCGCGATAGCCTCCCGCCGTGTCGATGTTTCGCACTCCGCAGATCATCCTGTTCAGTGAGGACGTCCCTCGCGCCGTCGCGTTCTACTCGCGGCTCGGGTTCATCGAGACCTTCCGGGTGCCGACCGAGGGCGAGCCCATTCACGTCGACCTCGTGCTCGACGGCTACAAGATCGGCGTCGCCTCGGTCGAATCCACCCGTGACGATCACGGGCTGGATCCGGTGCCCACGGGACAGCGGGCGGCCGTCATCCTCTGGACCGACGACACGGCCACCGCGTACACGGAACTCATCGCGATGGGGGCTCCGGCCCTGGCGTCACCCCACGAGTGGCTCGGTCGCCTGCTGATCGCCTGGACCGCCGACCCGGACGGGAACCCGATCCAGATCGTCCAACGCCTCTGACCACAGGAACCGTCAGCGGTCCGGGTGTCCGGGGGTGAAGGCTCGCCGGTAGGCCGTGGGGGTCGCGGCGAATGCCCGGCGGAAATGTGTCCGCAGGTTGGTGGCGGTGCCCAGGCCGGTGCGTCGAGCCACCTCGTCGACGCTCAGGTCGCCGTCCTCCAACAGCGTGCAGGCGGCGCGCAGCCGTTGCTGGACGAGCCAGGCTCGCGGGCTCAGGCCGAATCGGGCCTGGAAGGCGCGGTGCAGGCTGCGGGTGGACTGCGTGCCTCTGCGGGCAAGGTCGCTGACGGTGATGGGCAGGTGCAGGTTGGCAGTCGCCCAGGCGGTGACGTCGGCCAGTTCCACGGCTTCGACCGCGGCGCTCGACGGAATGAACTGTGCCTGGCCACCGGCCCGGTGCAGAGGCGTGACCATGCGGCGGGCGCGGTGGATGGCCGCGGACTGGCCGTGGTCGCGGCCGACCAGATAGAGGCAGAGGTCGAGGCCGGCGGCGAGCCCGGCGCTGGTCAGCACCTGGCCTTCGTCGATGTACAGGGCGTTCGCGTCGACCGTGACCTGGGGGTGCTCGCGGGCGAGCGCGTCGGCGTGCAGCCAGTGGGTCGTGGCGCGTCGGCCGTCGAGCAGGCCGGCCTGGGCCAGGGCGAACGCGCCGGTGCAGATCGACGCGATCCGCGCGCCGCGACGGTACGCGAGGGCCAGGGCGGCGAGGGCCTGCACCGGCGCCCGCCCGCGGGCGAACCCGGGCACGACGACGGTGTCGGCGTCGGCGAGCGCGTCGAGGCCGCACTCGACGGTCAGGCCGAGGCCCGCAGTGGTGGTGGAGACCGCGCCGCTCTCCAGCGAACAGATGGTGAGCGCGTATCGGCCCTGGCCGTCATGGCCGAACACATGAGTCGCGATCGTGAGGTCGAACGCCACCGTGGACGGCAGTGCGAGTACGGCCACCCGATGCGTGGCAGTTTCCTTACGCATGATGGCAAGCATGCCACTGGTGCCCACGATGCCCCGACGGGATGCTGGCCGGGTGCGAATCGAGATCGTGGTGTTCGACGGCGTCGACGAACTGGACGTGTTCGGGCCGTTCGAGGTGTTGTCCATGGCCGGGTTCAGCGTCGAGCTGGTCGCTGTGGAGCGACCTGGCCCGGTGACCAGCATGCGTGGTGTCAGGCTCGACGTACCGACGGTGTTGGGCCAGCCCGACGGTCTGGTCGTGCCCGGCGGTGGCTGGTTGAACCGCGCCCCGGCGGGTGCCTGGGCTCAGGCGCAACTCGGCGTTCTGCCGGCCCGGCTGGCCGCGCTGGCGCCGTCGACCCGTTGGGTGGCCTCGGTGTGCACCGGCGGCCTGCTGCTGGCGGCTGCCGGTCTGCTGGCCGACCGGCAGGCCACCACCAATCAGAACGCGTACGAGGAGCTGCGGGCCTACGGGGTGGAGGTCGTCGCCGAACGGGTCGTCGACGACGGTGACCGGATCACCGCGGGCGCCCTGAGCGCCGGGCTGGATCTGGGCCTCTGGATCACCGATCGGGAGCTGGGCTCGGCCACCGCGGACCGGGTCGCCGACGTCATCGGGTACGCGCGAACGGCCCGCGTCTTCCACGCGCGAGGGCGCGTATCGTGCCCCCATGACGGGCCCGGTCTGGGTGGACGGTGTGGCGTACGAGGCGTACGTCGGGCGGTGTAGCCGTCGCGTCGCGATGGAGTTCCTGAGCTGGCTGGACCAGCCGCCCGGCCGGCGCTGGCTGGACGTCGGCTGCGGGACCGGCGCGCTCACGTCGACGGTGCTGGCGATGGCCGACCCGAGCGGGGTGACCGGCGTCGACCCGTCAGCGGGGTTCGTGGTCCGTGCCCGGGCGCTGATCGAGGACGGGCGCGCCGAGTTCCTCATCGGTGACGCCCGGTCCCTGCCGGTGTCGGACGGCGACGTCGACGTCGTGGTCAGCGGGCTGATGCTCAACTTCGTGCCCGAGCCGACGCGGGCGGTGGCCGAGATCGCCCGGGTGCTCGCGCCCGGCGGGGTGGCCGCCGCGTACGTCTAGGACTACGCCGAAGGCATGGCGATGATGCGTCACTTCTGGGACGCCGCCGCCACGCTCGACCCGTCGGCGGCCGAGCGGGACGAGGGCCGCCGTCGCGGGGTCTGCGACCCGGAGGCCCTGCGCGGGCTCTGGGCCGACGCCGGGCTGCGGGCCGTGACGACGCAGGCCATCGAGGTGCCGACCGTCTTCGCCGGCTTCGACGACTACTGGACCCCGTTCCTCGGCGGGCAGGGCACGATCCCGGGCTACGTCAGGTCGCTGCCCGAGCCGCAGCGCAACCGGCTGCGCGACCTGCTCGCCGCCCGGCTGCCGGTCGAACCCGACGGTTCGATCCGGCTCACCGCCCGCGCCTGGGCGGTCTCTGGTGTAGCGCCGGTGTGACCGGACCCGGGTTTCAGGTCCTGTCGGCGCTGCGGCTGTATCAGGCGCCTCCGGCTGGGTCGATGCAGACTCGGAAGCCGAAGTCCTGCAGCCGGAGGTCGGGGAGGTTGATCAGCCGGGAGGTCCTGATCGCGTCCTCGTGCCCCGCCAGGAATGTCCCGCCGCGCTGGACCCGTGGCAGGAATTCGTGCGCTGCGCTCGGGTCGAAGCCGTCGAACCCGGTCGGATAGTGGACCAGCTCTCCCTTGGCCAGCCGGCCCGGCGACAGCGTCCATTCCCAGACGTTGCCGGTCATGTCGGCCAGGCCGGCGGGTGAGTCCCCGCCGTGAGGGGAGAAGAGGCCGACGGGAGTGGGTACCCCGATCCCGCTTTCGCTGGTGTTGCAACGCACCGAACTGAAGTCGTCGCCCCATGGGAAATCGGTGAGTGGATGATCGGGAAAGCGGAAGGCGTACTCCCATTCGATCTCGGCGGGAAGCCGGACAGTCTCCTGACGCTGCGCGGACAGGTACTCGCAGTACGCGAGCGCGTCGAAGTAGTTAACGAACACGACCGGGAGATCCGCGATCGAGGAGACAGCGTCGACCGGGTCCCGGGAGGCCAGCCAGTGACGGGGGGCGTCGTATCCGGAGGCAGCCACAAAGCGGGCGTACTCCAGGTTAGTCACCGTGAAGCGGCTCATTCTGACCGCCCAGACCTCCACCCGCTCGCTGCTTCCGCGCGTGCCCGCGAGCAGTTCGGTCGCCGGTAGGTCGACGAACTGCCCATCCTGGTCGACCGAGGGAGATGCCGATCGGGCTGCCAGGTGGCGGCGCGCCGACCGGCGTATGGCCTCCACCGGCTCGTCCGCGCGCTGTCGGGCGACCTCATCGAAGTCCACGACGCTGGCAAGGACCGCCTTAACCGTCGGAGTCAGGAGCCCGTACGTCACCAGGCCCAGGCCGCGGCGGAGCACCGCGGCCACCGCCTCGGCTACCCGCTGCGGATGCGCGCGGGCGAAATCACTCAACCAGTCGAGCCGTTCCTGGGTCGCGCAGATGTAGGCGACCGTGACCTCGAGGGTGTCGTCAGTGAAGTCCGACCACTCCAGGTTCTCGACCATCAGCGCGAACTCGGACTGCCGCGGGAGGTCGCCGCTGCGCCGCCACGATTCGGTGGCCGATTGCATGAGCTTGCGTGCGTAGAGCGGATCGGCGTTGAGTAGCTCGATGGCTGAGGCAAGTCGTGGCCAATATCGGAAGAGCGCCTCGTGCGCCACCTCGACGGTAGCGTGGCCCGCGTCGTCCACTGACGCGAAGAGAAGGCGTGACTCGACCATCTGCTCGATGGTCGACTGCATCTCGCCGTCGAACTCGTCGCGGCGTGCACGTCGTCTCGCCGGGACCCCCTTCGCCGATATCGTCGCCAGGTTTCGGGCGATGGCGTCGATCGTCTGCGCCTGCCGCTCGGCGGGAAACGCCGAGACAATGGCCTCGGCGTGCTGAGCCAGAGCCCCCTCAAGGCCCCCGGTGGCCTGGTAGTCGGCGAGCGTGAATCGGTTACGGCCGGCGAGGCCGTCGTACATCGTGCGCAGCACGTACGAAGTCAGCGGAAGTGGATCGGCGATCTGCGTCGAGTCGGCCAGCAGTCGCTGCACCATCTCGGCCTCCACGGCCAAGCCTGCGACCTCCGCCGGCTTGCGGATGACCTGCTCGAGTTCGGTGCGCGCGAGGGGGCCGAGAAGGGTCGGCTCCTGGAGTAGCCAGGTGGCGTCGTCGCCGTATGCGGTGAGCAGGCCCTCGAGGTAGTCGACCCGCAGCGTCGCCACCAGGACGAGGCGGTCCCGGCCAAGATCATGAGCCGCCTGCCGCAAGGCCGACAGGAAGCGGCGGGACACCTCGGGTGGAACCTGAGATACCAGTTCCTCGAGCTGATCGAGGAATAGACACATGGCATCGGCGCCCGCCACCGCCATCGCGTCGGACAGCGTCATGCTCAACCCGGCGTCGTCGGCCGTCAGGCTGGCCAAGATTTCCCGGACGCCACCGAGGTCGGGTGTGATGCGGCGCAGTTGCTCGGCGAGTCGGCGAAACGGATCCGGCGCGGGCCGAACCGAGAGGTACTTCCAGTCCTCGGACCCGGGCACGCCGCCGTGACGCAGCGCGGGAGTGACGGCCGCACGTACGAACGAGGACTTGCCCACTCCCGACGGCCCGACGAGCACGAGCCTGCGGTGCCCGCTGGTCAGCTGGTTACGCTGCAATCTGGCCAGCGCGGCGCTCAGATCCTGCGTCCGACCGAAGAAGAAAATCGAGTCCTCCTCCGCCAACGAGGCCAGCCCCCGGTACGGCGGCCGCATGCCGGCGCGGCTCGTCGCCTCTGCCGATGCGGACACCAGGCGCCCCAGGGCGCTGCGCAGCCGGTCCCAACCCTTCGCCGGGTCCTGACTCAGGTCGACGTACTGGATGTTCGTCCGGAGGACCGCCCACAGGTTGCTGGAATCGCCGCGCAGAATCACCGGGATGACCGGCTTGCCTTCGTAGCGGGCGATCATGATCTCCGCGAAGCACCAGAGACTGTTCCTGACCTCGGGCGACACGCACAGCAGTACGGCAGAGCTGGAGCGGATCGCCTCCAGCACCGTCTGCTCCCACTGTGCGCCCCCGAGGACGCCACCGTCCGCCTCGTAGTAGACGAACGGATTGAAGCCCCAGTCGCGTAGTTGGCCGCTGAGGCCGTGCACGGTCGCCCTGTCCTCGCTCACGTGGCTTACGAAGATCTTCGACAAGGTCTCACCCCCTGGCCCGAGAACCCGTGATGGTCGGAAGCGGCGCCACCCGACCTACCGCACTTCGACCGCAGACGTGACGGTCACGTCGGTGGCGCGCAGCTTGGTGTACACCGCATCGAAGCCGAACCCGGCGATGAAGCCGATGGCCAGGACGAAGAAGACGAGCCGTTTGGCGCCACCGCCGGAGAGCACTTCCGGATTGGTGGCCAACTGGGCGGCCACGAAGAGCAGGAACGCGACCGCGCCGGCGCAGGCACCGAGCACCGCGGCGCGCAGCCGGTTACCGGATCCGTCGGAGGCGCTGCGCATGATCGCGCCGCACATCGCGGCGAGCACCGGGGCGGCCGCGAGGACGGTCAGCGCACCCCAACTCGCCGGCTGCCAGGCGTACGACAGGGGGATCGCCGCGAGCGCCGCGAGCAGCAGCACCAGCCCGACCAGTAGGCTGCGGGTGCCCCGGCGGGCCTCCAGCGCGGACTCCCGGCGCAGCCGCTCCAGTTCCTGCTCGTGTCGGCGGTGCTGCTCGACCAGCGCGGCGACCACCGTCCGGGCCAAGCCGGGCCGCCACTCGGCGGCGGTGGCCGCAAGCTCGTCCTCGGTGGCTTGGTCCGGCTCGCCGCGCAGCCGCTGCCAGGCCTTCTCCGCCCCGCCGCCAAACGCGGCGATCGGGACCAGCGGCACACGGCGGGAGAGCGCGATGAGCCCGGCGATGAAGGTGGACCGGCCGCCGCCGACGAGCAGGACGGCGTCCACCGCGAGCAGTGAGCGGTAGAAGCTGACCTCCCAGTCGGTCGAGTCGTCGGGCAGCACGTGGAACAGCTCCGGCCGGCGGGCCACCTCGGCGAACCCGGCGCGGGTGTCCTCGTAGGGGCCGCGGACCTGGATCGAGCCGGATTCGGCGTCGGCGATCGCGGCATAGCCGCGCACCACGGCCGACTCGATGAACTGCTCGTCGCCGGAGAAGACCACGATCCGGCAGTGCTGGGCGGCCAGTTCCCGGCCCAGCTCCTCCGCCGCTGCCGACGCCGTGGCCGCGTCGCGCAGGGGCGGATCGTAGCTGCGGCCGGGGGCGGCGCTGCCGACTATCGCAACCGTCGGGGGCATCGGACCTCCACACCGTCCACTCGGGACTTGTTGACGTCGCCGGCCGTCGGGGTCGATCCCATGATGCCAGTCACCACCCTGCCGGCGGAGGCCCGCGACGGTGGGCGGGCGGGCAGCGACTACCGGCCAGACACATGCCGATGTTCTTCGCAAGCCGGGACCACTGTCCGATAGCGGACAAGACGTCCGGGCCTCCGGCGTCGCACTGTTGTAGCAGGTGAAGAGGCTGACGGATGGCGGGCCACATCCCACTCCTCCGGCCCGGCGGGGACAGCATGGTCGCCGCCGACGCCGCCATCCCGAGCCCGTCCGGCCGCTCGCGGCGGACCCGGCGTAGCAGCGCCGATTCCGACCGCGTACCCGCTCGGTCGTGGCCGCGGCCCGCACCGTCCCGGGCGCCCGGAGCGGTGCCGATCTCATCGGCGACAAGGACGTCATCCCACCTCCCGGTAGCCGACGCCGCCGCCGGCCGGCAGCGCGCCGACGCGCCCCCGACGGTCCCGGCTCCCCGCATCCCGACACCCGACCGGACCGGCGTCGGCTTCGCGCCGTGCGCCCCGGCGACCGAACAAGAGAGGAGGGGCCGACATGGCCGCTCCCAGCGCGACCGCATCCCTCAACGCGTCGACGTACTCACCGGGGGACCAGATGACCCTGACGGTGACCTACTCCGACGCCGACACGAAGCCGTTGACCGTCACGATCGTGGTCACCGACGCGCAGGGCAACAGCAGCGCTCCGGTCCGCGTCGCCGCGGTGATCGACCCGCTCACCGTCACCGTCACCGACGACTCCGGTCGCACCTGGACCCGGCTGTCGGACAGCGGCTCGGTGGCCGTCTACCGGGCGGTGGCGTGATGCCCCGGGTCACCGTCACGGTGCGCGACTCCGGCGGGCGCACCGCCACCGCCACCGCCGACTACGCCATCGCCCAGCCGGTGCTCGGCGGCTACTACCTCTCCGGAGGGGCCGACCCGACGGCGGACATGGCCGGCGGGAACTTTCGTTCCCTCACCCAGTACCGGAGCTTCGCCGACGGCTACACCTTTCCCGGCTACCAGCGAACCTGGCTGACCACCCTCGGCAAGGCCGGGGTGAAGATGAACATGGTGCTGGAGCTGAAGCACTACGGGGCGCCCAACGCCGGGCCGCAGACCTTCACCGTGGACGGCACGTCGTACACCGTCCCGGAGCCCGCGATGACCATCCAGCAGCGACCCGGGACGACCTGGCCCAAGGCGTACGGCTACGGCCAGGTCATCGCCGGGCAGTGCGACGGGCTCTTCGCCCGGGCCCTGTCGCAGTACCGCACCCTCGGCTTCGGGGTGAACATCCAGCTCGCCTCGGAGCTGGACACCGACCACGAGTTCGGCACCAGCGAGGCGGGCAAGGCGTACACCTGGGCGGAGTCGGACGCCCGGGCGGTGCAGGCGATGACCTACATCGTGAACTGGTTCCGGGCGCGGTCGCTGCCGGCCGGGACCACCTTCTCGGTGGGGCTGGGCGGGTTCGACCGGGCCTGCTTCCAGCGCACCCACCCGGAGGCGCTGATGGCGAAGCTCGACTTCCTGCAGTGGAACGCCTACGCCACCAGCGCCAGCCACACCGCGCTGTCCCGGTTCCGGCGCACCAAGGACTGGGCGGTGGCCGACCTCGGCCCGGTCGCGCTGTCCCGCCCGGTGATCATCGCCGAGTGGGGGGTGCGGGTGGCCGAGGTGCCCGACCAGGCCGCCTGGATCGCCACCGTCCCGGCGGCGATCGCCCAGCTCAACGCCGAGCGAGGGCCGCGGATCGTGCGCACCAACTACTTCAACTCCGGCTGGGGGACGCTGTCGCCCAAGGCCGCCGGGCTGGCCGCGCTGCGGTCCGCGTACGCAAAACGCCCGTACGTCTGACCGCCGCCGGCCCAGTGCCGTCGAGGCGCCGGGCCGGCCGGCGAGCCCGGCGCGGCTCAGCCCAGGTCGAGCTGTTCGGCGTACGCGTCGCGCAGCTCGGCCCAGCCGAAGTCCTTCGCCTCCGCGCCCCGGATCGGGCCGACCGGGTCGCCGTCGAGCAGCTGCCCGGCCACGTCGAGGCAGAGGTGCCAGCCGGCGGCGACCATCGGCACGATGGCGCGATCGGCCACGGTGTGCCGAAGCGTGAGCCGGGTGCCGGTGTCGGTCGCTGCCAGCTCCCAGCGCAGCAGGTCGTCGCCCCAGGTGTACTCGAGCAGGTGCGGCGGCTCGGCCCGGCCTACCACCGCCGGGTGCTCCTCGCGGGTTGCGCCGTCGACCATGGTGAGCACGGCGGCGCCGGGCGTGCCGAGGTCGCGGTCGGCGAGGAACGGCGCCCACTCGGCGAGCCGGGCCGGATCGGTCAGCGCCGCCCAGACGGTGGCCGGCGGGTGGCGCAGGTCGCGGACGAGGACCAGGGTGGCGCCCCCGCCGGTGGTCTCACAGCCCAGCTCGCCGGGCGGGCTGGGGCGGAACGAGTCGCGGTCCATCACTGCTCCTGACTGTCGAGGTGCCGTTCCAGGGCGTCCAGGTGTCGCGCCCAGAGCCGCCGGTAGGGGTCGAGCCAGCCGTCGACGGCCTGCAACGGGGCCACGTCGATGCGGTAGATGCGCTGCTGGGCGGCTGTGCGGCAGGTGACGAAGCCGGCGTCGCGGAGCACCCGCAGGTGCTTGGAGACCGCCGGTTGGCTGACCCGCAGGGCACCGACCAGCTCGCCGACGGAGCTCTCGCCGAGCCGGAGCTGGTCGAGGATCCGGCGCCGGGTGGGCTCGGCGAGGACGGTGAAGGCGTCGACTGCGGGCACCACCACAATATGCTGCCACCGGCATATGCCTGTCAAGGTATGTATAGCTCCCCGACCCTCCGCCGGCGGTCGGGCCGGTCCCCGGGCGGGGCCCGTGGCGGCTTCCTATGCTCGGAGCATGGAACTGCGGATCTTCACCGAACCCCAGCAGGGCGCCAGCTACGACGAGTTGCTCGCCGTCGCCCGCTGCACGGAGGACGCCGGCTACGGCGCGTTCTTCCGCTCCGACCACTACCTGAAGATGGGCGCGGTGAGCGGCGACCCCGGCCCCACCGACGCGTGGACCACCCTCGCCGGCCTGGCCCGGGACACCAGCCGGATCCGGCTCGGCACGCTGATGACCGCCGCCACCTTCCGGCTGCCCGGGCCGCTGGCGATCACCGTGGCCCAGGTCGACCAGATGAGTGGCGGCCGGGTGGAGCTGGGCATCGGCACCGGCTGGTACGCCGAGGAGCACACCGCGTACGGCATCCCGTTCCCGTCGCTGGCGGAGCGCTTCGACCGGCTGGAGGAGCAGCTCGCCGTCATCACCGGGCTCTGGGCGACGCCCCGGGGCGAGACCTTCGACCACGCCGGCCGGTACTACCCGGTGACCGACTCGCCGGCGCTGCCCAAGCCGGTGCAGGACCCGCGCCCGCCGATCCTGCTCGGCGGCATGGGCCCGAAGCGCACCCCCCGGCTCGCCGCCCGGTACGCCGACGAGTTCAACCTCCCGTTCGCCTCGGTCGAGGACTCGGTGGCGCAGTTCGACCGCGTACGCGAGGCCTGCGCCGAGATCGGCCGCGACCCGGCCCAGCTGCACTGGTCCAACGCCCTGGTGCTCTGCTGCGGGCGAGACGACGCCGAGGTGGCCCGCCGGGCCGCGGCGATCGGCCGGGAACCGGACGAGCTGCGGGAGAACGGCCTCGCCGGCACGCCCGCCGAGATCGTCGACAAGATCGGCCGGTACGCGGCGATCGGCAGCCAGCGGCTCTACCTCCAGGTGCTCGACCTGGCCGACCTCGACCACATCGAGCTGGTCGCGGCCGAGGTGATGCCGAAGCTCTGACCCGACCCGTCAGCGGGACGAGGCGTCAGCGGGCCGACCCGTCAGCGACCCACCCGTCAGCGGGCCGGCCCGGGGTCGCGCAGCACCGTGTCCAGCCGGCCGTCGCGGTCCCGGTCGACGTAGGTGACGTCCGGCACCCCGTCGCCGGTCAGGTCGACCTGCACCACGTCGGCCACGCCGTCGCCGTCGAGGTCGGTGACCACCTCGACCGACCCGTCCAGGTGCCGGGTGACGATCGAGCGCCCGCCCGGTCCGGCCGCCCGCGGTGGCGGGGCCGGCGTCGGCACCGGTCGCGGCGCCGGCGGCGGCGCCGGGGTGGGCCGGGGGCCGGGCGACGACGCGTCCGGGTACGCCCCGGCCGGCCCGCTGGCCGGTTGCACGCCGGTGCCGGTCGGATCGATCTCCTCTTCCGAGGGGAAGACGTCGCCACGTGGTGCGGGATCTCGGTAGCTGCTCATGGGCGTAGGGTTTCCCTCCGACGCCGCTGGCAACCGTGTCCGGTCGACCGGGCCCGCCGCGTCGGGGCGTCGGCGCGGGTGCCACCGCGGCCACGGTCAGGAGTGGGGGGGCAGGGACGTGGGACAGCGCCAGATGGCCGAGCCGGAAGCCGCCGGGAGCGGGCCCGCGGATGTGCCCCGACAGAACTGGGCCGGGAACGTCCGGTACGCCGCCCGCCGCTTCCACCGCCCGACGACGGTGGACGAGCTGCGCCGGCTGGTCGCCGGCAGCGAACGGATCCGGGCCGTCGGCAGCGGGCACTCCTTCAACCGGCTCGGGGACAGCCGAGGCGACCTGGTCACCCTCGCCGGGCTGCCGCCGGAGATCACCATCGACCGGGACCGGCGTACGGTCACCGTCGCGGCGGGCCTGCGCTACGGCGACGTGGCCACCCGGCTGCATGCCGAGAGTTACGCCCTGGCCAACCTGGCCTCGCTGCCGCACATCTCGGTCGCCGGGGCGATCGCCACCGGCACCCACGGCTCCGGCGTGGCCAACGGCAACCTGGCCACCGCCGTCGCCGCGCTGGAGCTGGTCACCGCCGACGGCGAGCTGCTCCGGGTGGACCGCGAGACCGACGGAGACACCTTCGCCGGGATGGTGGTCTCGCTCGGCGCGCTGGGCGTGGTCACCCGGGTCACCCTCGACGTTCTGCCGGCCTTCGACGTCCGCCAGTACGTCCAGCTCGACCTGCCCCGCGCCGAGGTGGCAGCCGCGCTCGGCTCGGCGTACAGCGTCAGCCTCTTCACCGACTGGCGCTCGCCGCGCATCGGCCAGGTGTGGCGCAAGCAGCGGGTCGAGCAGCCCGCGCCGCCGCCCGGCTGGCTCGGTACGACGGCGGCCGACACCCCCCGACACCCGGTGCCCGGCATGCCGGCGGAGAACTGCACCCCGCAGCTCGGCGCGTCGGGGCCGTGGCACGAGCGGCTGCCGCACTTCCGGCTCGGCTTCACCCCGAGCAGCGGCGACGAGCTGCAGTCGGAGTACCACGTGCCGCGGGCGGTGGCGGCCGAGGCGCTCGCCGCGCTGGACCCGGTGGCGCACCTGATCGCCCCGGTGCTGCAGATCTGCGAGCTGCGTACCGTGGCGGCCGACCAGCTCTGGCTCAGCCCGAACCACGGCCGGGACAGCCTCGCGATCCACTTCACCTGGATCGACGACGCCGACGCCGTGCTGCCCGTGCTGGCCGCCGTGGAGGAGCGGCTGGCGCCGTTCGGGCCGCGCCCGCACTGGGGCAAGGTCTTCGGGATCGCCCCGGCCGAGGTGGCCGCGACCTACCCCCGCCACGCCGACTTCGCCGCCCTGCTGACCCGCCTCGACCCGACGGGCACCTTCCGCACCGACCTCCTCGACCACCACTTCCCCCGCTAACCCCCCGGCCCTCCCGCGCCTCCCGCACCTCCCGCGCCCCCGCGACCTCACCCCCGCCGCCGGTGGATCATGCAGTTGTGGTGCCTGACAAAAGGCGCATTCGGCGTGGAACCGGCACCACAACTCCTTGATCGACGGAGGCGGGGGCGCGGGGGCACGGGGCGGGGCGGGGCGGGTTAGCGGGGGGTGGGGGTTAGTTGGTCGCGGACGGTGCCGCGTTGTACGGCGCGGCTGATGTCGCTCGGGGAGACGATGCCGACCAGTCGGCCGTCGCTCACCACCAGCGCCCGCCCGTCGGCGCACTCGCTGAGCCGGGGGAGCAGGTGGTTCAGCGGTTCCTCCGGCTCGGCCAGGGCCAGCTCCTCGGGCCGGCAGGCCACCTCGGCCAGCGTCGTGGTCGCCCGCTGGTCCGCCGGGATGCCGCGCACCCGGTCGAGGGTGACCAGGCCGATCGGCCGCCCGTTCTCGGTCAGCGGCAGCGCCGAGTGCCGGTACGCGAAGAGGTAGTGGTCGACGAAGTCGGCGACGGTCATCTCCGGCGACGCGGTCTGCGGCTGTGGGGTCATCACGTCGGTGACCCGGATGCCGCGCAGCGCGCTGCCCATCCGGGCCTGCCGCTCCTCCATTCCGGCGGCGCCGATCAGGAACCAGCCGATCAGGGCCAGCCAGAGCCCGCCGAACCCGACACCGGAGAGGAACTGCCAGAGGCCGAGGCCGATCAGCAGCGCGCCGAGCACCCAACCGGCCCGGGCGGCCACCACCGAGGCCTTGGTCCGGTCGCCGGTCCACTTCCAGACCGCCGCGCGCAGCAGCCGCCCACCGTCCAGCGGGGCGGCCGGCAGCACGTTGAAGACCGCCAGCAGGATGTTGATGCCGGCCAGCCAGGCGAACGCGCCGAGCAGCAGGCCGCCCGGCCCGACCAGGGCGAAGATGATGGCGAACGCGCCGAAGAAGAGCCCGATGCAGAGGCTCACCAGCGGCCCCACGCCGGCGATGCGCAGCTCCGCGCCGGGACTCTTCGCCTCACCCCGCAGCTCGGCCACCCCGCCGAAGAGCCAGAGCGTGATGCCGCCGACCTCCAGCCCCTCGCGCTTGGCCACCACCGCGTGCGAGACCTCGTGGGCCAGCAGGCCGACGAAGAAGACGACCGCGGCGGCCAGCCCGGCCAGCACGTAGAGGACCACCGGGCGGTCCGGATAGGAACGGGGGAACTGGTTGGCCGCCAGCCCCCAGGCGATCAACGCGAAGATGACCAGGACGCTCCAGTTGACCCCGACGGGTACGCCCGCGATCCGGCCAAGTCGGAAGCTCGCCCTCATCTTCCCGTGATACCCCCGAAGCGTGCCGCTATGCCCAGCGGCGGCGGTGACCGGTTGCGGTTGGTCGAGCCGTCGACCCTCGGTCAGGGTCGGGGGGTTTCGGACGTGATGGTGGCCTGGCGGGGCAGGGCGGCCGCGCGCAGCGCCCAGTCGAGGGCGAAGTCGGCGACCTCCTCCCAGCCGTCCTGTCCGACGGTGAAGTGCGATCGCCCGGGAAAGCCGTGGAACGCGGTCAGCGCCCGGGACTTCGTGTAGAGCGCGGCGTTGCTGCGTACCACGCCGGGCGGGACCACGTGGTCGGCTCCGCCGGCGATCAGCAGCAGCGGTGGCCGGTCGTCCCGGCGGGTGTCGACCTCGGCGGTGCTGTTCGGGTCGAGGTTGGCGAAGGCGCCCTCGAAGAGCACCCGCCCGGCGCCGGGAACGGCGTAACGCTCCCAGGCCCGGTCGGAGTCCGCCCGGCTCATCGTGTTGCCGAACGCGTAGTGGAAGTCGTCCTGGGTGAACGGGACGGCCCGGTGCCGGTTGGCCGGGCTGCGCAGGATGGAGAAGCCCGAGCGCAGGGTGCTCAGCGGCAACTTGAGCACTCCCTTGATCGGTGCCGGGTGGATGGCCACCGCGGCCGCGCCCAGGCCCCGGTCGACCAGGACCTGGGTGAAGAGCCCGCCGAACGAGTGCCCCATGATGATCGGCGGGCGGGGAAGCTCGGCGATGATCCGCTGGTAGTGATCCACGATGTCGGCCATCCGCTGCTGGGCGATCGGGGTGGGGTCGTCGCGCAACTGCTGGACCTCACCCTCCATCCCGGGCCAGGCGGGGGTGAGCACCCGCAGGCCGCGCTCGGCGTACCGGTCGGCCCATCGTTCCCAGCTGTGCCGGGTCATCCACAGCCCGTGGACCAGTACGACGGTGTCCACATCTCCCAGCGGCGCGCTGCCCATCAGCGTCCCCTCCCCAGGTGTCGCGGTGCGCGGAACCGGCGGTTACCCGGCTGGCGGGGCGGGAATCCTGCCGGCCCGGCCCGTGACGGGGAGAACCGGCTCCTGACAAATGTCATGCCCGGAAGGTGACGCGCGCTCCGGGACCCGGAACCGGGCGCGCCGGAGCATGGCTGTCATGACCAGTACGCATCCGGCCGTAGAGCTGAGCGGCCTCACCAAGACCTTCGGCGCGGTCACCGCGGTCGACGGGCTGAGCCTGCGGGTGGAGCCCGGCGAGGTGGTCGCCTTCCTCGGCCCGAACGGCGCCGGCAAGACCACCACCATCGACATGCTGCTCGGCCTGGCCCGCCCGGACGCGGGCCGGGTGCGGATCCTCGGCGGCCCCCCGGTCGACGCGATCGCGCACGGCCGGGTGGCCGCTGTGTTGCAGACCGGCGGGCTGCTCAAGGACCTGACCGTCGGCGAGACGGTCCGGATGACCGCCAACTTCTACCGGCGTACCCGCCCGGCGCAGGAGGTGCTGGAGCGGGCCGGGATCGCCGACATCGCCGACCGGGTGGTGGGCCGCTGCTCCGGCGGCCAGCAGCAGCGGCTGCGCTTCGCGCTGGCCCTGCTGCCCGACCCGGACCTGATGGTGCTCGACGAGCCGACCACCGGGATGGACGTCGAGGGCCGCCGCGAGTTCTGGCAGGCCCTGCGGCGCGACGCCCGGGCCGGGCGGACGGTCATCTTCGCCACCCACTACCTCGACGAGGCCGACGCGTACGCCGACCGGATCGTGCTGGTCCGGCAGGGGCGCGTCGTCGCCGACGGCACCACCGCCGAGATCAAGAACCTGGCCGCCGGCCGACTGGTCCGGGCCACTCTGCCCGACGCCGACCAGGCCGCGCTCGCCGCGCTCCCCGGCGTCGACGGGGTCGAGGTCCGGGGCGACAGCGTGCTGCTGCACACCGGCGACTCCGACCGGGTCGCCCGGCACCTGCTCACCCGGACCACGGCCCGGGACGTGGAGATCACCTCCCGCAACCTCGAGGACGCCTTCCTCGCCCTCACCACCGACCACCCCGGAGCCTGACGATGACCACCACCCTGCCGGCGACCGCCACCACCGACCGCTCCGACGCCGCCACCCGCCGACCGCCCGCCCTGGGCGGGTTCTCCCCGGCCGTGCTCGGCATCGAGCTGCGCCGGGTGCTGCGCAACCGGCGCACCCTCGCGTTCACCCTGCTCATGCCGGCGGTCTTCTTCCTCATCTTCGGCCTGCCCCAGCGCGGCCAGGATCTGGACAACGGCCGGCCGGTGATCGCGTACGTCATGGTCAGCCTGGCCGTCTACGCGGCCATGGTGGCCACCACCAGCGCGGGCGCCGCGGTGGCCACCGAGCGGGCGCTGGGCTGGAGCCGGCAGCTGCGGCTCACCCCGCTGCGCCCCACCGCGTACGTGGCCACCAAGGTCGCCACCGCGATGGCCCTCGGCCTGCTCGCCGTCTGCGTCGAGTTCGCGGTGGGCGCCGCCGCCGGCGTACGGCTGCCCGCCCACGTCTGGCTGCTCTCCGGCCTCGGGGCCTGGCTGGGCTCGCTGGTCTTCGCCGCCTTCGGTCTCTTCATCGGCTACCTGGTGCCGGCCGAGAACGTCATGCAGTTCATCGGGCCGATCCTTGCCGTGCTGGCCATGTTCGGCGGGCTCTTCGTCCCGGTCGAGGTGCTGCCCGAGGTGCTCGCCGAGGTGGCCCGGTACACGCCGGTCTACGGCCTCGGCGAGGTGGCCCGCGCCCCGCTGACCGGCGACGGGGTGAGCCTCGGCGCGCTGGTCAACCTGCTCGCCTGGACGGCGGTCTTCACGGTCGGCGCCGCCCGGCTGTTCCGCCGGGACACCGCGCGGGTCTGAGCGGGCCGACAGCTAGCGTGGACCCGATGGACGTCGTCATGCCGGGTCAGCCCCGGCCGGTGAGCCGCCGATGGCGGGTCACCGGCTGGCTGCTCGCCGCGGTCTGGCTCTTCTTCCTCAACGTGCCGGTGGCCACCGCGCTGCGTCAGCCCGAACCGTGGCGCCGGGTGGTCGGGGTCGGCACGGTGGTCGCCTTCGGCATCGCGTACGTGCTGCTCTTCCAGTGGGTGCGGGGGCTGCGGCAGGCCGGCCGGCCGATCCCGCGCGGCCGGGCGGTCGCCGCGCTGCTGGCGCTGCTGGCGCTCGGTGTGGCCGGGATCCCCGGCACCGACGGGGACTGGTTGACCACCCTGGTCTTCGTCGCCGCGGCGGCCGTGCTGCTGCTGCCGGGCGGCTGGGCGCTCGCCGTCGTGGCGGCCGCCGCCGTCACCCCGCTGGTCGCGGCCGGGCTGGTGCCGGGTTGGGAGGCGGAGAGCACCATCACCTTCGCCGTCCTGCTCGCCTCGTTCGCGATGTTCGGGTTCGCCCGGCTGGCGCAGCGCAACAGCGAACTCCAGGCGGCACAGCAGCAGATTGGCCGGCTCGCCGTCACCGAGGAGCGCGCCCGTACCGCGCGGGACCTGCACGACATCCTGGGCCACTCGCTCACCGTGGTGGCGATCAAGGCCGAGCTGGCCGGCCGGTTGATCGAGGTGGACCCGGCCCGGGCGGCGAGCGAGATCGCCGACGTGGAGCGGCTCGCCCGGGCGGCCCTCGCCGACGTGCGGCAGACGGTCGGGGCGTACCGGGGGGTGCGCTTGGCCGAGGAGCTGGCCGGCGCCCGCGCGGCGCTGACCGCCGCGGGCATCGCGGCGCAGCTGCCGACCGAGCTGCCGGAGCTGCCGGCGGAGCGCGACCAGCTGTTCGGTTGGGCGGTGCGGGAAGGGGTGACGAACGTGGTCCGGCACAGTGGGGCGCGGTGCTGCACGATCCGGGTCCGGCCGGACCAGGTGGAGATCAGCGACGACGGTCGCGGACCGTCCATGCCGGACGCGGTGGCCACCGGGCACGGGCTGGTCGGTCTGCGTGAGCGGGCGGCGCGGCTGGACGCGACGGTGACGGTGGGCCGCCGCCCGGACGGCCCCGGGTTCCTGCTCCGGGTCGGGCTGCCGGCGGGTGCCCGGTGAGCGCCCCGATCCGGCTGCTGCTCGCCGACGACCAGGCGCTGGTCCGGGGTGCGCTGGCCGCGCTGCTCTCGCTCGAGCCGGACCTGACGGTGGTGGCCGAGGTCGGGCGGGGCGACGAGGTGGTGCCGGAGGCCCGACGGACCAGCCCGGACGTCGCGTTGCTCGACGTGGAGATGCCTGGCATGGACGGGATCGCCGCGGCCACCGCGCTACGGGCCGCGCTGCCGTCCTGCCGGGTGCTGGTGGTGACCACCTTCGGCCGGCCGGGTTATCTGCGGCGGGCGATGGAGGCCGGCGCCAGCGGCTTCGTGGTGAAGGACACCCCGGCCCGGCAGCTGGCCGAGGCGGTCCGGCGGGTGCACGCGGGCCTGCGGGTGGTCGACCCGACGCTGGCGGCGGAGACGCTCGCCACCGGGGCCAGCCCGTTGACCGAGCGGGAGACCGAGGTGCTGCGGGCGGCCCGGGGCGGCGGGACCGTCTCCGACCTGGCCGCGACGCTGCACCTGTCCGAGGGGACGGTGCGCAACCACCTCTCCGCGGCGATCGGCAAGACCGGCGCGCGCAACCGGGCCGCAGCCGTTCGGATCGCCGAGCAGAACGGCTGGCTGCTCGGCGAGTGAAACCCGTCTATGCGGTGGGCGGCGGCTCGGGCAGCGCCTCGACCACCACCACGCTGCTGCCGGGCCGCACCTCGGCCAGCAGTTCCCGCTGGCCGCTGCGGGTCAGCCGGATGCAGCCGTTGGTGGTGTTCTCGCCCAGCTCGCCGTCGTGGTACCAGGTGTGCAGGCCGATGTGCGCGCCGCGCAGGCTCTCCGGGACCGAGTCCGGGTCGTCGGGCACCGAGCCGAGGGCGTAGATGTCCACGCCGCCGTAGACGTCCTGTGGTGGCGGGGTGCGGCCGAGGATGAAGGTACGGCCGAGCGGTGTCTCCTGCCCGCGCTGCCCGAGGCTGATCTCCCAGGTGCGTACCGCCCGTCCGGCGCGGTACCAGGTCAGCCGGTGCCGGCCGCGCTCCACCACGATCTGGTCGCGCAGCGCGACGGTGGTGAAGCCGCCGGGCGGGAGCCAGGCGAGCTTGCGGTTGGCCGAGGGCAGCAGCACCGCCGTCCAGCCGGACTGGCGGTCGGCGATCGGCATGGTCAGCTCGACGCCGCTGATGGTCGGCGCGAGCAGCGCCACCGGTCGCCCGCCCGGCGCGTTGTAGGCCGCGATCTCCCGGGTCGGGTGCAGCCCCTCGGTCAGCGGCGTGGTGTCCAGGGTGGCCGGATCGGCGGGAAACCCGGCCGGCGCCGGATCGTAGGTGATCACCGGCAGCCCGGGTGGGGCCGGCGCGGCGGGCGGCACGCTCTCGTCGGTGCCCTGGTCGGCGCTGCTCGGCGCGGGCTGCGCGGTGGCCAGCGGCGCCGCCTGTCCGCCGGTCGGCTCCGCATCGGGGGTCAGCGCCAGGCCGGTGAGCAGCGCGGCCACCAGCAGCGCCGGTACGCCGATGCCGGCGGCGATCCAGCCACCGCGCCGCTGGGACTTCATTCGGTCAAACGACACGAAACCACTCTATGCCCGATACCACCCCCACCAGCCCCGTTCCCCCCAAAAAGCCCACCATCAACACCGGTGATCAACAGGTTCGCGTCAGGATCCGGGCGGAAACTGACGCGAACCTCTTGATCAACCCGGGTGGCGGCCCGGCGGGGGGGCCGGGGGCGGGCCGGGGTGGGGTGGGGGTTAGAGGCGGGCGTTGGTGTGGATGGCTATTGCGTCGTGGGGTGGGACGTTGGCGGTGAACCAGCCGTTGGCGTCCACGGTGATCAGCGGGCCGCTGCACGAGCCGTTGCTGAAGGTGCCGTGGATGACGTCGCAGTAGCGACCCGCGGGCAGCCCGGTGGAGTACGACCGCCCGGTGATCGCCTGGTCCTCGTCGTTGACGGTGAGGTAGCCCTTGCCGGTCCGGCTGAAGGCGATGTGGTTGTTGCCGTTGTCGTACCAGTTGCTCACGCCCGCGCCCTCGGTGGCGTTGCGGAAGCCGACCATGTTGGCGATCACCGGCCAGCGGTGCTCGCACTCCCAGCCGGAATAGCAGGTGGTGTTCAGGGTCTTGTTGTTGCCGTCCGAGGGCGGCCCCTGGTCGCGGTTGCTGAACGTGTAGCTGGACATCACCGTGGGGGAGCCGTACGGCCAGGCCAGCATGAAGGCGTTGGCCAGCGCGTAGATGCCCCGGTCCCGGTAGGTCAGCACCCCGCCGGTGTC
Organism: Micromonospora sp. NPDC051006; assembly: GCF_044456245.1. Classification (NCBI taxonomy): domain Bacteria; kingdom Bacillati; phylum Actinomycetota; class Actinomycetes; order Micromonosporales; family Micromonosporaceae; genus Micromonospora; species Micromonospora sp. NPDC051006. The sequence continues at coordinate 32,598 of NZ_JBITFP010000024.1, read as the reverse complement.
GCGCTGGGTGTCGTGGTTGTCCACGAACACCGCCGCCGGGCCGCTCGGCAGGTGGCCCCAGCCCGTGCCGAAGTTGCTCAGGTAGGCCAGCCGCTCCGAGCGGAACACCCGGGCCAGGTCCTTGCCGTAGCGGAACTCGTGCACGTCGCCGTTGCCGGTGTACTCGGTCGGCTGGATCGGCTCGCCCGCGCCGTGGATGACCTCCTGCACGATGTACGCCGGCCGGGACAGCCGGGCCTTGATGGCCGCGATGTCGGCGGCCGGCATGTGCTTGCTGGCGTCCATCCGGAACCCGTCGACGCCGAGGGAGAGCAGGTCGTTGAGGTAGGCGGCGATCCGGCCCCGGACGTAGTCGGACTCGGTCTTCAGGTCGGCCAGGTTGACCAGCTCGCAGTTCTGCACCTCGTAGCGGTCGCCGTAGTTGGCGATGTCGTTGTTGCCGTTGCGGCCGCAGTAGTGGAAGTCCTGTGACTGGTAGTTGCCCGGGTAGTCGTAGTGGCCGTACGACGAGCCGGCCCAGCCGGTGCCGCCGGCGTCCTGGCCGGACATGTGGTTGATCACCGCGTCCACGATCACCTTGACCCCGGCGGCGTGGCAGGTGTTCACCATGGACTGGAACTGGGCGCGGGTGCCCTTGCGGGACTCGATCCGGTAGCTAACCGGCTGGTACGCCAGCCACCACTGGGAGCCGCGGACGTGCTCCTGGGGCGGGGAGACCTGGACGTAGCCGTAGCCCTTCGGGCCGAGGGTGCTCTGGCACTCGGCGGCGACCGACGGCCAGTTCCACTCGAAGAGCTGGACGATGACCTTCTTGCTGCCGCTCGGGGCCGCGACGGCCGGGGGTGCCGTCACGACGGTAGGAACAAACAGGCTGGCGATCATGCCGACGGCGAGGATCGCCGATCGGCATCGGCGTCGATGCATCGCGACTCCTGACGGGGGTGGGAGGGCGGGTGGCGCGGCGGGGGAGGGCGCCCACGTCTGCCGGAATCTTGCAGCGAGGGCTGAAATTTTCCGAAAGGTTACAAGCGTGTTGCAGCGACTGTCAACGCATGGATGCCTGTCGTTGCATTGAGGTCGTCTACACGTGTCACGGTGCCGCCCGGTTCGATCCGGCGGTGGAAATTTCTCCGCCACCGGTGATCCGTCCGCGCCGCCGGTCCGTACTCGATGGGGGAGCAGGGTCGGGCGGTGCGCCGCCGTTAGACGATCGAGGAGCAGATGGCCCGGGCTAAGCAGAATCAGAAGCCGGCGACCGTCCGGACCAGCGAGAGCAGCCGGGGGGTTCGCGGCCGGTCACGGTCCGCGGTGGCGGCGCTGATCGTCTCCGCGCTCGCCGCCGCGTGGGCGGCGGTCATGCTCACGGGAGCCGGCCAGCGGGCGTACGCGTACGGCTTCTTCTTCACCGAGTTCTTCGCCGGGGTGGTCACCCTGGTCGCGCTGAGCCTCACCGTGATGCTGGGCCTGCTGGCCACGGACCGGCTGGTGCTGTTGATCCGGCACCGGGTGCTGCTCCAGTCCGCGCACCGGGCGACCGGCGTCCTCGGCATCGTCGGGCTGGTCTTCCACGCGCTCACCAAGATCGCGACTGGGCGGGCGGCGAGCACCGACGCGGTGGTGCCGTTCGTCGGTGGGCGCGGGCTCTACGTCGGGCTCGGCACCGTCGCCGCCCTGCTGATGGTCTCCGTGCTCTGGACCGGCGTGGTCCGGGCCCGCTTCGCCGGCGTCGGTCCGAAGTGGCTCTGGCGGGCGCTGCACTCCCTGGCGTACCTCTCCTGGCCGTTCGCCCTGCTGCACGGGCTCAACGCCGGCCGCCCGGCGACGTCCTGGGTGACGCTGAGCTACCTGGCCTGCGTGCTGCTGGTGGTGCTGGCGCTGTTGGTCCGGCTCTCGGTGACCCTGGGCCGGCGCAGCCGGGAGCAGTACCAGGCCGCCGCGATGAACAGCGCCCTCGCCGGCCGGCCGGCCGAGGACGGCAAGGGCCGATCGGTGCTGGCCGGCCTGGGCCGCCGCGCCGACGCCAAGCGCGAGGCCCAGGCCGCTCGGGAGCGCCGGGAGGCCGAGTGGGCGCAGACCACCGCCGAGTTCTCGATGTCGACCGGCGATCGGCGCCGCGACCCGCAGCGCTTCGCCGTGCCGGTGGTGCCCGAGCCGGGCACCCTGGGCGAGCCGCCGGCGCGGTCCAGCCGCAAACGGCGCGACGAGGAGTCGGCGCCGGCGGCCCGCCGCGCCCGACGGACCGCGGAGGTCGAGCCGGCCGGCCGGCAGTCGTCCCGCTACCGGGACGAGGAGCCGGCGGCGGGTCGGTCCCGGCGCCGCCGCGCGGAGCAGCCGGAGTCGCCCCGTCGCGACGAGGAGCGCACCGGCGCCCAGGCGCCGGTGCCGAGCCGGCGGCGCCGCCGCGCGGCCGACGAGGTGGACGCCGGTACGCGGTATCAGACCCCGTCGCGGCGGCGGACCGACGAGCCGGAGGAGCCGTGGGACAGCCCGCGCCGCTGGGAGGTGGGCGAGCCGGTCTCCGCCGAGCCCATCTCCGCCGGGCCGATCTCGGGCGAGCCGATCTCCGCCGGGCCGATCTCCGCCGCGCCGCGCAGCGGCGCCGGCCGGCACAGCGCCGAGGACGACCAGCCGGAGGAGCCGGACTACTGGCGCCCGCCGGCCCGGTACGTGCCGGAGGAGGTGGCGCCGCCCGTGGACGACACCCCGACCCTGGTCGACCTGGCGTCGCGGCGGGCCCGCCGGGCCGCCGGCGAGGGCCGGTCGGGCCGCCGCAAGCGGGCCAACGCGGACGCGGTGGACGGGGCGTACTGGGCCGGGCTGCGGGGTGAGGCGAAGTGACGACGCGCACCACCGTCCCCCCGGTCGCCTGCGTCGGCGAGCCCCGGCTGACCGCCGGCTTCGCCGAGTTCGGCCGGCTGAACCTGGCCGCGCACGAGGAGGTGCACGGCCCGATCGGGCCGATGGAGCCGGCCAACCTGCTCCGGCTCGTCGACGGGATCCAGCTCAAGGGCAAGGGCGGGGCGGGCTTTCCGTTCGCCCGCAAGCTGCGCGCGGTGCTGGAGTCCTGCGAGCGGCAGGACCTCAGCGCGGTGGTGGTGGTCAACGCCACCGAGGGGGAGCCGGCCAGTTGGAAGGACAAGGTGCTGCTCACCCGGGCCCCGCACCTGATCCTGGACGGCGCGGCGCTGGCCGCGTACGCGCTGGACGCCGACGAGATCGTGATCGGGATGGCCGACGAAGGGGTGGGCCGCGAGTCGCTGATGGAAGCGCTCGCCGAGCGGCGGATGCCGGTGCCGACCAGCATCGTCACCGTCCCGCACCGGTTCATCTCCGGCGAGGGCGGCGCGCTGGTCAACGGAATCAACGGGCTGCCGCACATCCCGCCCGGCACCAAGAAGCGGTCCAGCGACTCCGGCGTGAGCGGGCTGCCCACCCTGCTCTCCAACGCGGAGACCTACTCCCAGCTCGCCGTCGCCGCCCGGCTCGGCCCGTACGAGTACGCCGCCCTCGGCACCGACGACGAGCCCGGCACGGTGCTGCTCACCGTCACCGGCGCGGCCGGCCGGCCGGCGGTGGTCGAGTGCGCCGCCGGCACCCCGCTGCGGGACATCCTGGACCTCTGCGAGGTGCCCGACGGCCCGGGCATCCTCACCGGTGGCTACCACGGCAAATGGATCACCCCGGAGGCGGCGGACCGGGCCGAGATCTCCCGAAAGGGGCTGGCCGCGGTCGGCGGCACGCTGGGTGCGGGCATCATCATCCCGCTCGGCCCCGACACCTGCCCGCTCGGCGAGGCCGCCCAGGTGGTGCGCTACCTGGCCGGTGAATCCGCCGGCCAGTGCGGCCCGTGCCGGATGGGCCTGCCGGACCTGGCCCGCGCGGTGGACCTCGCGGTCGCCGGCAGCCAGCCCGCCGACGTCGTCCGGGCCGCCGCGGGCGAGGTGAAGGGCCGCGGCGCGTGCAGCCACCCCGACGGTACGTCCCGCTTCGCACTCTCCGCGATCGAGGTCTTCGTCGAGGACCTGCGCCTGCACGCCACCGGCGAGGGGTGCGGCCGGCGGGTCAAGGCCGTGATGGGCCTGCCCGGCGCGCCCGACCCGAACCCGCAGAAGTTGACCCTCGACTGGTCCCGCTGTGATGGGCACGGGCTCTGCGCGCACGTGGTGCCGGACTTCATCCGGCTGGACGGCAACGGGTACCCCGCGTTCCCGCCGACGCCGGTGCCGACGTGGCTGCGGGAGGGCGCGATGAAGGCGGTCAAGGTCTGCCCCGAGCTGGCCCTCCGGCTGGCCAAGGCCGAGTAGCGACCGGGACGAACGGAGACGGGCGATGCGGATGCTGAAGGCCGGGCGACCACCCCGGGCGGCCCGGGCGGGGCAGGGGACCATGGCCCGGGTGCGGCGGGTCGTCGCGGCCGGCGCCCTGCTCGCCGGGCTCGCCGCCACCTCGGCCTGCACCGGCGGCGGGGCTCCGGAGGCAGCCGCCGCCACCCCGGCCGCGGCGGCCCCGAGCGCCGCCGTTCCCGCGACCCCGTCGGCCGTCCCGGCGGCGCGGGTGCCGGACATTCTCGACTTCACCGGCACCACCCTGGACGGCGCGTCCTTCTCCGGCGCCGCGTTGGCCGGTCGGCCGGTGGTGCTCTGGTTCTGGGCTCCGTGGTGCGCCACCTGTGCCAGCCAGGCCTGGACCGTGGCCGAGGTGGCGCCGACCTACCGGGACACCGTGCCGATCGTCGGCGTCGCCGGGCTCGGCGAGCAGCGGGCCATGCGGGACTTCGTCACCGAGTTCGAACTGGCCGGGGTGCCGCAGCTCGACGACCGCGCCGGGAAGCTGTGGCGCCGCTTCGAAGTGGTCGAGCAGAGCACGTTCGTGATCATCGACCGGAACGGGAGCGTGGTCCACCAGGGCTTCCTCGACGGCGAGGCGCTCACGGCGCGGCTTGGCGCGCTGGCCGCCGGCCGGTGACGACCGCCCTGCTGCTGGCGCTGACCGCCGGCATGCTCGGCGCGGTCAACCCGTGCGGCTTCGCGATGCTGCCGGCGTACCTGTCGCTGCTGGTGGCCGGCGCGCCGGGCACCCGGGGCGCCGTCGGCCGCGCGCTCACCGCCGCCGCCGGCCTGACCCTGGGGTACGTGCTGGTCTTCGGCGCCTTCGGCCTGGCGCTCGCCCCGCTCGCCGGGTGGCTGCGACCCCGACTGCCCTGGGTCACCGTGGCACTCGGCCTGCTGCTGGTGGCGGCCGGCGCCTGGCTGCTCGCCGGCCGGCGGCTACCCGCGCCGGGACGGTTCACCCGGGCCCCCCGACTGACCCGTCCCTGGGCGTCCACGGTGCTCTTCGGCGCGGCGTACGCGGTCGCCTCACTCGGCTGCGCGATCGCGCCGTTCCTGGCCATCGTGGTGACCAGCCTCCAGGCCGGGTCGACCCCGCGCGGCCTGGCGCTCTTCGGGGCGTACGCGATCGGGATGGGACTGGTGGTCGCGGTGGCCGCGCTCGGCGTGGCGCTGGTGCGCGACGGGCTGGTGGCCCGGCTGCGCGGCGCCGGCGCGCTGGTGCCCCGGCTCAGCGGTCTGGTGCTGATTGCCGCTGGCGGCTACGTCGCCTGGTACGGCTGGTACGAGGTGCGGCTCGCCGCCGGCCGGCGGGACGCGTTCGGTGACCCGGTGGTGCTCGCCGCGACCCGGATCCAACGCGCCCTGACCGACGCCCTGGACGCGGCCGGTCCGACGACCCTCGCCGTGGCGCTCGCCGCGCTGCTCCTCCTCGCTGCCCTGTCCCGTCGCGCAACGCGTCGATCATGCAGTCGTGGTGGGTGACGGAAGGTACGAAGACGTAGCTACCGGGCACCACAACTGCATGATCGACCGCGACGCGCGGGTTGGGGTGGGTCAGCGGGTGGGGGTTAGGCGGTCGGTGCCCATCCGGTCGTGCAGGACCTCGGGCAGCAGCACCGAGCCGTCGGGCTGCTGGAACTGCTCCAGGATGGCCGGGAAGAGCCGGCTGGTGGCCAGCGCCGAGCCGTTGAGCGTGTGCACGAACCGGGTCTGCTTCCCGCCCGGCTCGCGGTAGCGGATGGCCGCCCGGCGCGCCTGGTAGTCGCCGGCCCAGGAGACCGACGAGACCTCCTTGTACTTGCCGGTGCTCGGCATCCACACTTCGATGTCGAGGGTCTTCTTCATCGACGCGCTGGCGTCGCCGGCGGAGAGCAGGCTGCGCTGGTAGTGCAGGCCCAGCCGCTCGACCAGGCTCTCCGCGTGGCTGAGCATCTCCTCGAGCGCCGCGTCGGCCTGCTCGGGCAGGGTGAACTGGAAGATCTCCACCTTGTTGAACTGGTGGCCCCGGACGGTGCCGCGCTCGTCGGAATGCGAGCCGGCCGCCTCCCGGCGGTAGCACGGGGTGTAGGCGAACGCCTTCAGCGGCAGCTTCGGGGTCTCCAGGATCTCGTCCTGGTAGGCCCCGAGGATCGCGGTCTCCGAGGTGGGCAGCAGGAACTGCCCTCGCGGGGCCGACTCCCGGTCCAGGTGGTAGACGTCGTCGTAGAACTTGGGGAACTGGCCGGCGGCGAAGCCTGCGGTGTCGAGCAGCAGGTGCGGCGGGAGCAGGAACTCGTAGCCGGCCTTGACGTGCTCGTCGATGAACCAGTTGATCAGCGCCCACTCCAGCCGGGCACCGACCCCGGTGTACATCCAGAAGCCGGAGCCGCCGAGCTTGACCCCCCGCTCGTGGTCGACCAGGCCCAGCGCGCGGCTCAGCTCGATGTGGTCGCGGACCTTCTCGATCACCGGGGGCTCGCCGAAGGTCTTCACCACCCGGTTGGCCTCCTTGCCGCCGGGCACGACGTCGTCGGCGGGCAGGTTGGGCAGCTCGCTCATCGCGGATCGCAGCCGGGCCTGCACCTCGTCCAGCTCGGACTCCAGCTGGGCGAGCTGTTTACGCTCGGCCTCCGCCGCGGTGACCTGCGGCTCCACGCCGGCCCGCTTCGCCTCGGCGTACGCCCGCGCCTCCGCCTTGCGGCGCTGCCGCTCGGCGTCGATCTCCGTGATCAGGGCGCGGCGTTCCTGGTCGAGTCGCTGGATCTCGTCCAGCGCCCGGTTGACCTCGGCGGGATCCAGTCGCTTCGCCAGCGCGGTCGCCACCGCCTCGCGATCCTTCCGGATCAACTCCATGTCGAGCATGCTGCTCCGTACGCCTCCGTCTTGGGAGTCGGGTGGGACCCCCAGATGCTACCGTCGCGCCCCTTCCCGGCAGGGCCGGGGCGCGACGGCGCCTCGGGCAGGGTCAGAGGCGGATGGGCATCAGGATGGAGAAGGCGTCCTCGTCGGCGGAGCTGCGGATCGCCAGCGGGGCGATGGGGCCGTCCAGCTCCAGCACCAACTGCCCGTCGCCGGCGGCGTCGAGGGCGTCGAGCAGGTAGCGCCCGTCCACCCCGATCCGTACCCCCGCCGTCGACTCGTCCGGGCCGAGGATCCGTAGCCCGTGGTCGTCGGCGCCGAGCACCGTCACCGCGTAGGTCCGCCCGTCGTGCTCCCGGTCGATCGTGGGGGCGTCGGGGGCGCGCAGTGCGGTCCGCAGCGCGGCGGCGTCGACCGGGAACCGGTGGGCCGGTGGCGTACCCCCGGCTCGGGGCAGCAGCCGCCGGTAGTCGGGGAACTCGTCCGGCATCGTCGCCCCGGTGACCTCGCCGCCGTCGACCGCGACCAGGACGCGATCGCCGGTCAGGGTCACCGTCACCGCCGCGCTCCGCCCGGCCGCCAGCAGCGGCCGGATCTCGTCGACGACGACGGCGGCGGGGAGCAGCGCGCGCACCGGCGGGCCGTCGACCGTCCCGCCGGCCCGGGCGACCGCGAGTCGGTGCCGGTCGGTGGCGACCAGCCGGACCCCGTCCGGCTCGACGTCCAGCAGGACGGCGCTCAGCATCGGCAGATCGGGGTCGTCGCCGACGGCGAACCGGACGGCGTCGACGGCGTTCGCCAGCTCGACGCGGGACAGGATGAGGCGGGTGGTCATGGTGAGCTCCTCGGGGCCGATCAGGCTACGGATCCGGGAGAGCTCGCGGCGGGCATCGGCGAGGCCGTCCTCCAACCGGCGTTGGTGCGCGTCCAGCAGCCGGTGCACGTCGGCCGGCTCGGCCCGTACCGCGGCGGCGATCTCGGCGACCGGCATGCCGACCCGGCGCAGGCCGGCCACCAGCCGGGCCGACGCCAGCTGCGCGTCGGTGTACCAGCGGTAGCCGGTCGTCGGATCAACCCGGGCCGGCACCAGCACCCCGGCCGAGTCGTAGAACCGAAGCGCGCTGACCGTGAGGCCGCTGCCCCGGGCCAGCTCGCCGATGCTGCGCAGTTCGCTCTCCACGACCGGTGATCCTGTGGTCTCGACCAGGTCGAGGGTCAAGCCGCCGGCGCGGCCGGGGCGCCCAGCACGCGGAAGGTGATCCCGGCCCGGGTGAGCCGGCCCAGCAGCGCGTCGCCCATCGCGGTCACCGAGGTGACCTGACCGGCGGTCGGCGGCAAATCGTCCAGGGCCAGGCAGAGCGCGGACTCGGCGAGCATCTTCGCCGTCTCGTCATAGCCGGGGTCGCCGCCCGCCACCTCGGTGTGGACCCGCCGGCCGCCGCCCGCGCCGACGAACCGGACCCGGAACCACGACGTGGCCCGCTGCTGCGGGGTCGGCCCCTGCCCGGAGGCGAGCCGACCGAGCAGCCAGCGCCGGGTGGGCGCCAACCGCACCAGGCCGGCCAGGGCACCGAGGCCGGCCGCGCCGGCCAGCACGGTGGGCAGCCGGCGCACCGCGGCGAAGTGCCGGTAGCGGAAGTCCGGGCCGTACTCGGGGCGGGCCGCGGCCGAGCGGCGGACCACCTGCGGGTCGATGGTGGGCAGCGGCACCGTCCACATGCCCAGCTCGGCCGAGCGGGCGAGCCGGCCGGGCACCGCCCGGACCCGCCGGTCGGCCGGCCGCGGCTCGGCCGCCCGGCGCTCGCGGGCCGCCCGGCTGGCCTGCGCGGCTCGGGAGAAGGCGATCAGCGCCGAGTGGTAGGTGCCGGCGGAGATGCGCCCGCCGGCCCGGACGAAGCCGTCGACGGTGATCGGCACGTCGGTGGGGAGCTGCCGAACCGTGAACCAGACGCCCAGGTCGTGCGGGATCGAGTCGAAGCCACAGGCGTGCACCAGCCGCGCACCGGTGCGGACCGCCTCGGCGTGGTGGCGCAGGTACATCAGGTCGACGAACTCCGGCTCACCGGTGATGTCGAGGTAGTCGGTGCCCGCCCGGGCGCACGCGGCGACCAGCGGCTCCCCGTGGTGGATGAACGGGCCGACGGTGCTGGCGACCACCTGGGCGCTCTCCGCCACCGCGCGCAGCGAGTCGGCGTCGGTGGCGTCGGCGGTCAGCAGCGGCAGCTCGGCCAGCGCCGGATCGATCCCGGCGAGCCGCTCCCGCACCGCGCCCAGCTTGGCGGGACTGCGCCCGGCCAGCGCCCACCGCAACCCCGCCGGGGCGTGCCGGGCCAGGTAGTCGGCGGTCAACCCGCCGGTGAACCCGGTCGCCCCGAAGAGCACCACCTGGTACGCCCGCTCCCCAGCCATCCCCAGAGTCTGCCACCCGACCCACCGAGCGGCACACCCTCACTCACCCGGCCCCGCCCGGTCCACTGCCGAGTGGTCCGCGCGGAGCACCTCGCCGGTTTCGACCAGCTGCTTGGCCTGCCGCAAGGCGCCGGCGACCAGCAGGCCGGGATGGTCTCCGACCAGGTGCGCGGCGAGCCCGGCGGGCGGGGGCGCCCCGACCCGGGGCCGGGCCGCGAGTTCGCTGCCGCGGCCGCCCGGCGCCGGGCGTACCCGCACCTCCACCGCCCCGTCGAGCCGGCGCAGCGGCTCCGGCCACCGGCCGTCGGGCAACACCTCGTCCGGCGGGCGGTGCACCGTCACCACCTGCCATCGGGCCGGCTCCGGCCGCCCGCCGGTGCGGCCCGGCCACCGGGGTACGACCGGTGCCCGGGCCACCGCCCCGGCGGCCACCGATCCGGCGAGGGCGAGCGCCCAGCCGGCCAGCCGCCCGAAACGTCCCACCTCGTCCCTCCCGCCTCCTTCGCGGCCCCAGACCCGCCCCGCACCCGATCCTCGGCGCGGCGCGGGTGAAGCGGGCTCGCCCCGAAGGGGTGAACCGGCCCGCGCCGGGTAACCGCCCGCCGACCGGGGGTGGAACGCGTCCGTGGGGGTGGGCCGCATGCCGGAACAGCAGAGCGGAGCACGGGTGGAGACGGTGGCGCCGGCCGGTCCACCGCTGCTGGCCTCGCGGCTGACCCCGCCCGCGCCGCCCGAGCCGGTGGTGGCCCGGCCCCGGCTGCTGCGCCGGCTCGACGCCGGCAGCGCCGGGCCGGTCACCCTGGTCCGCGCCCCGGCCGGCTGGGGCAAGACCACCCTGCTCGTCTCCTGGATCCGGCTGGTCGACGCCGGCGCAGGGGAGGGGGCCGAGGTGCGCCCGGACGGCAGCGTCGACGACCGTGCGCGACCGGCCCCGGCGTGGGTGTCCGTGGAGTCCGGCGACGACGGCGACCGGCTCTGGTCGTACCTGGCGGCGGCGCTGCGCGCCACGGCGGACCCGCTGAGCCTGGCGGCGGCGCCGGTGCCGGACCGCCCGCCCCGCCCCGACCAGCTGGAACTGCTGGCCGCCGCGCTGGCCGCCCGCGAGCGGCCGGTGCTGCTGGTGCTGGACGACCTGCACCGGGTCACCGACCCGGCGGCGCTGGCCGGTCTGGAGTTCCTGCTCCGGCACGCCGACCAGCGGCTGCGCCTGATCGTCGGTGCCCGGGCGGGTCTGCCGCTGGCCGTGCACCGGCTGCGGCTCGCCGGGGAGCTGACCGAGATCGGCCCGGACGAGCTCGCCTTCACCGACGACGAGGTGGCCGACCTGCTGAGCGCGCACGGGGTGCAGCTGCCCGGCACGGCGCTGCGCCGGCTGCGGGAACGGACCGGCGGCTGGCCGGCGGCGCTCCGGTTCGCCGCGTTGGCGCTGCGCCGGCAGCCGGACCCGGCTCGCTGGGTCGCGCAGTACGGCGGCGACCAGCCGGAGATCGCCGGGTACCTCCACGAGGAGGTGCTGGCCGCGGTGGACCCGCCCGCCCGCGAGCTGCTGCGCCGGACGGCGCTCGCCGAGACGGTCTGCGCGGACCTGGCGGACGCGCTCACTGGCGGTTCGGACGCCGAGCGGACGCTGGCCGACCTGGCCGGCGACGGCGGTCTGTTGAGCCGCGACGACAGCCGCCCGCCCTGGTACCGCTGCCATCCGCTGCTCACCGACCTGCTCCGGGCCGAACTGGCCCGGCTCCCCGGCGAGGAGCTGCGCGAGCTGCACCTGCGCGCCGCCGGCTGGTACGCCGACAACGGCCGGCCGGCCGAGGGGCTGCGGCACGCGCTCGCCGCCGGGCGGTGGGACCGGGCCACCGAACTCTTCATCGCGCACTGGCCGGAGCTGGCCCCGTACGACCAGGTCGGCGCGGGCGGGCCGGCGCCGGCAGCCCCGCCGGCCGAGGCCGTGCGCCGCGACCCGGAGCTGGCGCTCGCGTGCGCCGCCGAGCGGGCGTACGCGGGTGACGCCACGGCCGCCGAGACGTACCTGCGCACCGCCGCCGCGAACGCCGACGCGCTGCCCACCCCGCGTCGCGACCGGTTCCTGCGACTGGCCACCACGCTGGAGCTGACCCTGGCCCGGCTGGCCGGTGACTCCGCCGAGGTACGCGCCGCGGCGGCCCGACTGGTCCGGGGCCGGCCGCTCCCGCCCGCCGGGGCGTCGCCGGGCGCCGAGCCGACGGCGGCCGAGCCGCTCCCGGTGTCGTCGAGCGGCGCCGGGCCGCGCGGAACCGCGACCGACGACGCCGACCTGCGTGCCTTCGCCGGTACGGCGCTCGGGTTGGCGGAGCTGGCCGACGGACAGCTGCCCACGGCGCGGTTCGACCGCGCGCTGGCGGCGGCCCGGGAGGCCGGCCGGCCGCGCACCGAGCTGGTCGGCGCCAGCCGTTCGGCACTGCTGCACGCCCTCCGCGGTGAGCTGCGCGCGGCCGAGGCGGCGGCCCGGGACGCGCTGTCCATGCCGCCCTGTCACGGGTGGGCCTGCCGGCTGGACTGCGGGTACGCCTACCTGACGCTCGCCGTGGTGGCGCTGCACCGCGACCAGCCCGAGGAGGCCGCCGCGAACCTGGCGCTCGCCACGCCCGCGACCGGCGGCGCGGAGCCGGACGAGCGTCCACCCGACCGCGCGGTCCCGGCGGGCGAGCTGACCGCCGCGACGGCGGCCGCGCTCTGCCGGGCCCAGCTGCTGCACGACCGGGGTGAGCCGGCGGCCGGGCAGCGGCTGCTGGCCGAGGCCCGGGACCGGCTCGCCGACCGGCCCGCCGCCGCCGAGTTGGAGCACTGGCTGCTGGCCGCCGAGGCGGATCTGCGCGGCGGGCGGGGCGACCTGGAGGGCGCCCGGGAGCTGCTCGCCGGTCGGGTCGGCGAGCGGGTCGAGCCGCTGGCGCCGATCGCGGTCGCGCTGGCCCGGGTCGAGCTGCGGGCCGGTGATCCGCGGGCCGCCGGGCGGGCGCTACCGGACTGGCGCGCGCCGGAGGCGGCCGAGTGGCCGCTGCCGGTACGTCTGCAGGCCGGGCTCCTCGACGCGGTCCTGGCTCGGCAGGGCGGGGACGAGCGTCGGGCCGGCCGGCTCCTGGAGGAGGTGCTCGACCTGGCCGGTCCGGACGGCTTCCGGCGAGTCTTCACCCGGGCCGAGCCGGCCGTCCGGGACCTGCTCGCCACCCATCTGGACACCGGCACCGCGCACTGGCCGATGGTGAGCGACCTGGTCCGCGGCGCGGACGTGCCGGCGGAGCGGGGCCCGGCGGAGCCGGGCCCGGCGCTGGACGAGCCGCTCACCGAGCGGGAGCTGACCATCCTGCGCTACCTGCAGAGCATCCTGTCCAACGTGGAGATCGCCAGCGAGCTGTCCCTGTCGGTCAACACGGTGAAGACCCACGTTCGCAACATCTACCGCAAGCTCGACGCGACCCGCCGCCGCGAGGCGGTACGGCGGGCGCGCGAGCTGCGGCTGATCTGAGGCTCAGGTGTCGGCCGCGGCGTCCACGGCGGCGAGCAGATCGGGCAGGGCGTAACCGCCGTCGTGGCGGACGTCGTTGACGAAGAGCGTCGGGGTGCCGTTGACCCCGCTGCGGATGCCGCCGACGAAGTCCCGCCGCACCCGGTCGGCGTGCGCCTGCCGCTCCACCTCGGAGCCGATCTCCTCTGGCGGTAGGCCGAGCTGCTCGACGCCGAGTGACAGGTGCACCGGGTCGAGCTGATCCTGGTGCTCGAAGAGCCAGTCGTGCATCTCCCAGAACCGACCCCGGGCCCCGGCGGCCTCGGCCGCCTCGGCGGCGCTCTCGGCGTACGGGTGCACGTTGGCGATCGGGAAGTGGCGGAAGACCAGCCGCACCGTCCCCTCCCGCTGCCGGAGCAGATCGTGCAGGTTGGGGTACGCCGCGCCGCAGTACTGGCACTGGAAGTCGCCGTACTCGACGACGGTCACCGGCGCGTCCACCGCGCCACGGACATGGTCGCTCTCGGTCACCGGCGTCCGGAGACGGGCGGTGACCTGCAGTGGCGTGGTCATCCGGCCACCACCTGCCGATCGGTGCCGAGCCGCTCCAGGGCGTCCAGGATGCCGTCGGCGCCCGGGTTGACGTCGGGCGGGGAGAGGTGGCTCCAGGCGACGGCGCCGTCCGGGTCGAGCACCACCAGCGCCCGGGCGGCCTCGCCCCGCGGGGTGTACGCGCCGTACGCGCGGGCGACCTCGCCCTTGGGCTCGAAGTCGGCCAGCAGCGGGAACGCGATGCCCTGGCTCTCGGCGAACGCCCGGTGCGACCAGATGCTGTCCACCGAAATGCCCAGCACGGCCGCCCGGTAGCGGTCGAACTCCGGCATGGCGGCCTGGTAGAGCGCCATCTGGTCGCCGCAGACCGGGCTCCAGTCGGCCGGGTAGAAGGCGAGCACCACCGGCCGCCCGCGGTATCCGCCGGGTCCGGTGTGCTGCCCGTCCGGGGTGGCCGGCAGGGAGAAGTCCGGCGCCGGCCGCCCCGGTCTGATCAGCCCGTTCGGATCAGTCATGGTTCCCACGCTCGCCCCCGGGCGGGTGAGGCCGGCTCACCCGGCCCGGGTGGTTCAGTGCAGCACCGGGGCGACCGCGATCTGGTTCTGCACCTCCCGGATTCCCGGCGCGGACCAGGCCACCCGCTCCACCTCGGCCCGTTCCGGGATCGAGTGGACCAGTCCGGACAGCACCACCGTGTCGCCGTGCACCCGTACGGTGACCCGCTCGGCCTCGCTAGCCCGGTTGCGGGCGAGCGCGTCGACTATCCGCTGGACCAGTTCGTGCCCGTCCGGGCGGATGGCCGGGCGGACGGTGATGCCGTTGCTGACCCCCTGCACGCCGCGCAGCCGGCTGACCACGCGTTCGGCGGCGCGCCGCTGGTACTCCCACTCCACCTCGCCGTGCATCGTCACCCAGCCGGCGGAGACGGTCACCTGCAGCTGCTCGACCGGGACGAACGCGTCCCACTCCAGCGCGCGTCCCACGTCGGCGGCGATGTCCGGATCGGCGCGTTCCGCCCCGCCGGGCAGCTGGACGGTCAGGTCGTTGGCGACCGCGCGGACCATGGCCACCCGGTGCGCGGCCCGCTCGGCCGCCCACTTCTTCGCGTAGCTGTCCACCCGGCCGGTCAACGTGACGACGCCCTCGGCGACGGTCACCCCGATCTCGTGGGGGCGTACCCGTGGCTCCCAGGTGAGCTCGTCGAGGACGTCGGACTGGATGTCCTGGTCGGTACGGGTGATCGTCGCGGTGGCCATCTGTCCCTCCTGAGGTTCGTGGGGCGGCACGCACCCCGGCCTGCACCGATCCTGTCGCCTGCCGGGGTGAAACCCCCTCGCCCGACCGGGGTGAGCCGGTGCGGCGGCAGTGGGCGACCGACCCGGTGGGAGCCCGTCGGAGAGGCGGGGCGGGCGGCCGGGTCGTACGCTCGCCGTGGCCACCCCGAGGAGGTATGACATGAGTCCGATCAGGACGGCCTATCTCACCGCCGCGCGCTCGGCCGTCGGACTGCTGGGCGACCCCGCGGTCGCCGCCCGCTGGGACACGCCGAGCGCGCTCGCCGAGTTCGGCGTCGCCGGCCTCGCCGGGCACCTCGCCTCGCAGGTCTTCCAGGTCGAGGCGGTGCTGGCCGAGCCGGTGCCGGAGGGCGACCCGATCGGGCTGCTCGACCACTACGCGCGCGGGAGCTGGGGCGGCGCGAGCGTCGACGACGAGGTGAACGTGGGCATCCGTCGGACGGGGGAGAAGATCGCGGTGGCCGGCGCCGCCGCGCTCGTCGAGGGGACCGCGGCGGCGGTGGGGCGGCTGGCCGCGGCGCTGGCCGACGAGCCGGCGGACCGGGTGGTGCACCTGGCCCGGGGCCCGTGGTCGCTCGCCCTGGACGACTTCCTGACCACCCGGCTGATGGAGCTGGCGGTGCACTCCGACGACCTGGCGGTCAGCGTCGACGTGCCCACACCGCAGCTGCCCGCCGAGGTGATCGACCCGGTGCTGTCCCTGCTCGCCCGCCTCGCGGTGCGTCGACACGGTCAGCCGGCGGTGTTGCGGGCGCTGACCCGGGCCGAGCGGGCTCCCGCCCTGATCAACGCGTTCTGACCCGCCGGCACGCGAAGGCCCCGACCGACGGTGGTCGGCCGGGGCCCCCGCGTCGGGTGGCTCGGGCGGTCAGCCGTCCTGGCCGACCGGGGAGTTCGGCCGGTCCACGTCGACGAACTCGATGTCGTCCGCGGCGCGGTCCTCGCGGCTGCCGGCGGCCCGGGCAGCGGTGCCGGCGGCCCAGCCGACGGCGGCGCCCACCAACGCGGCGCCGATCAGCAGCGTCCAGGGCAGCGCCGGCCGGCGGCCGGCGAGCGCGTCGAAGGCGAGGCTCGCCCGGTGCCGAGCCTCGTCGGCGGCGGAACCGACCAGGTCGCCGGCCTCGTCACCGAGGCGATGGCCACCGCGGCGAGCGGACCGGGCGGTGTCCCGGACGCTGTCCCCCGCGGCGTTGACGGCGGAGATCAGCTGCTGCCACGCCTGGTCCGCGATCCGCTCGGGCTTGGTGCGGCGGTCCACCAGGTTGGTTCCGAACATCGTGATTACCTCCTCGGGTGCCGGAGTCAGCGGCCACTTCGGACTCCGGCGTCTGTCCAGCGCCTCACGGTTCGCCTACCCGCCAGTGCCCCGCCCGCCGACGCCGCAAACCCGCCGCCTCGGGCGGTGGGTTCAGTGCAGCACGACCACGGCCGCGCCGCGGGCGAAGTCGTCGTCATCGTCATCGTCGTCGCCTCCGCCGCCGAAGCCGCAGGCCAGGGCGAGGGCGAGCAGGGCGGCGACGCCGGCCAGCCCGGCCAGTCTCTTGATCATCGATGGTCCTCTCCGTCGCGGTGCACTCCCGGCCGATGCTAGGCACCGCCGGCAACCGCACGGACCGCCCGCGCGCGTCCCCGGCGCGCCGGGTCGGCGGTGGGGCGCGCCGGGCCCGCGCCGTTTCGGCCGCGGTGGCGGGCACCGGTTACCCTGGTCCGGCGACGCGTCGGTTTGGCGATTCGCTGAACGAACAGACGAAGAGAAGACTCCGGACAAGGGTGACAAAGTGTGCCCTGATCCGCGAATTGCTCATCCTGAGGGGTGGCGACCGAGGCCGTCAGCGGAATACTCTCGGTCGCGGCCCGCGTACTGATGAGGCGCCCGGGGGACGGGCGGGTGGAGGTGCTCGCGTGAGCCTGTCGATTGTGAAGTCGGTTCTGTCCGGTGGTGTAGTGGAGATCGCCCCGCGCGGCGAGATCGACGTCGACACCGCGTACGAGGTGCGCGAGGCGATCGCCGAGGTGCTCGCCAAGGGGCGCCCGGCCCGGATCGAGCTCAACATGCGGCTCGTCACCTTCATCGACTCCGTCGGCATCAGCGCGATGGTCGCCGGCTTCCAGACCGCCGAGGTGAGCGGGGTCAAGCTGCTGGTCACCGAGCCGAGCCGGTTCGTGCACCGGCAGCTCTGGGTGACCGGCCTGCTCGGGCTCTTCGGCGCGCCCGAGCCCTACTACGCCGGCAGCGCCGCCCCCGAGGTGCTCCCCGGCGCCTGATCCGTCCGGGCGTTGCCAGCCCGCCCGGCGTACGCGACGATCGGGCGACCAACGGCGGCGGGGAGACGGTGTGCTCAGGCGAGACTCGTTCAGCTACACCGTCCAGGCGCGGTGCTCCCTCGCCGAGGCGACCGCGCTCCTGTCCGACCTGCGGCGGCAGGGCGAACTGCATCCGCTGATCATCGAGGTGCGGCAGCTCCCGCCCCGACCCGGGGCGCGCGCCAGCTACGCGATCAGCGACCGGTTGGCCGCCGGTCCGCTCCGGTTCCGGACGACCTACCAGGCAGACCTGCTGGTCAGCACTGACGAGGAGATCGTCATGGTGGCCCGGCAGTGGCCGGCCACCACGGTGCGCAACCACACCCGGCTGCGCGTCGAGCCCGGCGGGCTGGTCCGGATCGACGTCGAGATCACCCTCGCCGCGCCGGCGCCCCTGTTCGGGTACGCCTTCCGGCAGGCGCAGGCGGCGCACCTCGGCCTGGCCAGCCGGCTCGCCGCGGTGCTGGACGCGGCCCCGGGCGGCCCGAACGCCACCGACTGACGCCGCAGGTCAGCGCGCCGGGCGTCCGGTCATCGCCGACTGGCGGCGGCTCGCCACCGGCCCGGCCGCCCGACGTGGCCGGCCCCACGGCTTGTAGGTGGAGAGCACCGTCGCGATGATCATCAGGGTGGTCGACACGGCGGGCGCGATCACGAGGTCGGCCCGGTCCCGCGACGGCAGGGTGGCGCCGAGTTCCCCGGCGGCCCGAAGGTTCGGCGTGAGCAGCAGCAGCACCAACCCGACCATCACCGTCGTGATGAGCAGCTTGACCAGCACCCAGCGGTGCCGCAGCAGGCCCCACGGGGTGAGCAGCGCGCTGGCCAGGCCCACCAGCCAGACCAGCACGCTGAGCGGGGCGAACAGGGCGGTGCCGATCAGCGCGGCGACCGGGTAGACCACGGCCGGGTCGGCGCCCCGCTGCACGGAGATGCCGAGGGTGAGCAGGACCAGGTCGGTGCCGAGCCACCCGAGCGAGGTGACCAGGTGCAGCGTGAGCAGCGCCTTGCGGGTGCGGGGCGATAGCCGGGTCATGCCGACGATGCTGCCCGCGCGGGCCGGTCGATTCGTCCGGCGACCGACGACACCTCGGCTACGCCCGGCGACGTAGCGCCGCCGGTGGCGACGCCACGGCGGGCGTACGCCGGGCGGCCCGTGGCACGGACCGCCCGGCGGGCCGGGTCAGTAGACCGAGAGGTGCACGTGGTTGGTGTGGTCGCTGGACGGGTCCCCGCCTGCCCCGCTGTACGACTTCCAGCCACTGCTGGGTAGCCAGATCTGCCGGTACCAGATCACGTAGAGCACGGCGAGCCGGTCGGAGTTGCGGATGAAGTACGCCGCCAGGTTGTTGCCGTAGGTCTTGTCTCCGCCGGTGGCGTCGCCGCCGAAGCCGCTCTTCTGCGCGGCGAAGTCGCAGGCCCGACCCTTCGGGTGCTCGCCCGAGCCACCGTTGCGGTGGCAGGAGACGTACCGGGTGAAGCCGGCCGCCTTGGCCTGGTTGAGCGCGTGCAGGGTGCGCGGGGTGATGCAGCCGGTGGCCGGGGTCGGGTCGTTGACGCTGCAGGACTCCGGGGGCCAGGAGCCGTCGGAGTTGCGCCGGGCCGGGGTGGCCGTCGCGGTGGAGGTGCCCCGGTTGGAGACGTCCGCGGCGCGGGTGGCGTTGTTGTTCGCCACGGTCAACGCCCGCTCGGCCTGCTCCTTCCGCTTGGCCATCACGGTGACCTGCTTGCGCTGCTCGCGGATCTCGCCGTCCAGCGCGGCCCGGGTCCGGTTCGCCTCGTCCCGGGTGGCCAGCAGCTCGCGCAGCACCCGGTCCTCGTTCGCGGCCACCGCGTCCAGGGCGGCGGCCCGGTCCATGAAGCCGTCCGGGGAGCCGCTGTTGAGCAGCGCCGACATCGCGCCGAGCCGGCCGGTGCGGTAGGCCACCCCGGCGATCTCGCCGACCTTGCCGCTGCGCACGTTCAGCTCGGCCTCGGTGGTCTTCAGCTCGCCGGTGAGCTGCTGTTGCCGCTTCACCGACCGGTCCAGTGCGCTCTTCGCGTCCAGGTAGCCCTTGCTGGCCGCCTCGAGCTGGGCCCGCAGTGCGGGGGTGCCCCCCTCCTCGTCCTGCCCGGGGGCCGCGGCGAGCTGGCCGGTCGGGGGAGCGGCTCCGGCGGCGGTGCCGGGGGCGATCGCGACGCCGAGGGCGAGCGTCGCGGCGATCAGGGCCGCCATTCGGGCGGCGCGTCGTCGTACGGGTGCCACTGGTGGCATGCACATGTCCTTCCGTCAGCCGCCGACCGGGTTAGCTGACGGGTTCGGGACGGAAGATCCCTACCGCTGACGCGGATGCACCCCACGAACGTGGTTCCCCGGCTCGCCGTGTGGCGATTAGGCGACGGTCACCGCCGGCGCCGATGGGCGCCGCCTGGCGGAGGCCGGGACCGAGCCTACCGGTGCCAGGGCGACCCGTGCAGCAGAAGTGACAGAGGGTGCTGCTGTGGTTACCGGAAAATCCGACGTAAGCGGACGATAGCCACCCTGATTTAAGAGTGTCCTCATCACCACTCCACCGATCCGCAGGCCCCGGAGGTCGCTCCGGGCTCGATCTGCAGGGTGGCGTGCTCGATGTGGAAGTCCTCGCTGAGCGCCGTCCGGGCGGCGGCGAGCACCGCGCCGACGTCGGCCCCGGGCGACATGGTGAGGTGCGCGGAGGCCACCTCCATGCCCGAGGTGAGGGTCCAGACGTGCAGGTCGTGGACGCCGGCCACGCCGGGCACCTCGGCCAACCGGTCGTGCACGGCGGTCACCTGCAGGTGCTCCGGGGCGGCCTGGACCAGGATGCGGACCGCGGCCCGCCCGAGCCGCCAGGTGCGGGGCAGGATGAACACGCCGATGGCCACCGCCACCAGCGGGTCGGCCCACCACCAGTCGGTCACCGCGATGAGCGCCGCCGCGCCGATCACACCGAGCGAGCCGAGCAGGTCGCCGAGCACCTCGAGGTAGGCGCCCTGCAGGTTGATGCTCTCCCGGGCTGCCGAGCGCAGCAGTGCGAAGGCGCCCAGGTTGGCGAGCAGGCCCAGCGTGGCCACCACCAGCACCGGGCCGGCCAGCACCTCCGGTGGGTCGCCGAAGCGGCCGACGGCCTCGACCACCACGTAGACCGCGACGCCGGAGAGCAGGACGGCGTTCGCGAGCGCGGCGAGCACCTCGAGCCGGTAGAGGCCGAAGGTGCGTTGCGGATCCTGGTTGGCGTGCCGGCTGGCGGTGATCGCGGCGAGCGCCATGCCGATGCCGAGCACGTCGGTGAACATGTGCCCGGCGTCGGAGAGCAGGGCCAGCGAGCCGGTGCGGAACGCGGCCACGGCCTCGACCACCATCAGGCCGCTCAGCAGGGCGAAGGCCGCCCAGAGCCGGCCACGGTGATGCTGCGCGGCGTTCGCCACCGACCCGTGGTGGTCATGACCTGCGCCCACCAACTCACCCTCCGCCGACGGTCCGGACCGGTCAAATATATGCTCACATTGCTATGTGTGCAAGTAATTGACCGCGCTCAGTGGCGGCCGCGCCGCGCGCGATGTCAGCCGGTCGGGTCGATCGTGGTGAGCCGCTGGGTGGCCCGGGAGAGCGCCACGTAGAGCGTCCGGACGCCCGAGCCGGGGTCGGCCCGGATCTCGCTGGGCGCGACCAGCACCACCCCGTCGTACTCCATGCCCTTGGCCTCCAGGCTGGTCACCACCTGCAGCCGGGGAGCGTTGAGCGCGCCGAGCCAGCCGGCCACCTCGTCCCGGCGCGGCACCGGCGTGATCACGCCGACCGTCCCCTCCACCTCGCCGAGCAGCGTGGTCACCGCCGCCACGGTGGCGGTCCGCGCCTCGCTCGCGGGCACCACCAGCTCGACCGGGTCGACCCCGGTCGAGCGGACCGCGCTGGGCAACGTGAGGTCCGGGTAGAGCCGGCGGATCTCGGCCGCTGCCACCGCGAAGATCTCCGCCGAGTTGCGGTAGTTGGTGGTGAGGGTGAACTGCTGCCGGCGCCGCCGGCCCAGCGCGTGGTCGCGGGCCCGGGTCAGCTCCGCCGGGTCGCCGGTCCACGCCGTCTGCGCCGGATCGCCGACCACCGTCCAGGACGCCAGCCGGCCGCGCCGGCCGATCATCCGCCACTGCATCGGCGAGACGTCCTGCGACTCGTCCACCACCACGTGCGCGTACTCCCGGTAGTCCTCCGGGCGCTGCCGGGCCGCCTCCCGCGCGGCCCGCTGCCGGTCGGCGAAGGTGCTCAGCTCCCGCACCCCGCCGGCGAGCTGGTACGGGTCACGCTTCGCCCGGGCGGGCCGCACCGGCTGGCCGAGCATCGCGTCCAGTTCGTCGAGGAGCGCGATGTCGGCGATCGTCAGCCCTTCGGCGTCCAGCGTCCGGTACGCCGCGTCCAGCAGCCGGATCTCGCCGCCGGCGAGGATGCCGCCGGCGTAGCGGCGCAGCCGCTCCGGGCGGGCCAGCCAGCCCAGCACGTGCCGTGGGTGCAGCCGTGGCCACCAGGCCTTCAGGAACTCCCGGAACTCCGGCCGCTCGGCGATCTCGTCCTCGAAGGCGCGCTGCTCCGGCAACCGGCCGATGCCCAGCCGGCGGGCCTGCGCCCAGAGCGCGGCGAAGACGCCGTCGAAGCCGGCCCGGCGCACCTCGTTGCGGCGGGCCCCCCGGTGCAGCGCGCGCTCCCGGATCCCGTCCAGCTCCCGGTGGTCCAGCCGGAGCAGCGTGCCCCGGTAGAGCAGGCGCAGCTCGGTGGGGCCGTCCGGCACGGCGTCGCGCACCGCCCGCTCCAGCACCCGGCGCATCCGCAGCGAGCCCTTCACCGAGGCCACCTCGGGCGGGTCGGTGCGGGTGGCGGTCATCCCGGGGAAGAGCGTGCCGAGCGAGTGCAGGGTGGCGGTGTCCTCGCCGAGCGAGGGCAGCACCGAGGCGATGTACTCGACGAAGACCGAGGACGGACCGACCACCAGGATGCCGCCGCCGGCGTACCGGCTGCGGTCCGAGTAGAGCAGGTACGCCGCCCGGTGCAGGGCGACCGCCGTCTTGCCGGTGCCAGGGCCGCCCGAGACGATCGTCACGCCCGACCCGGGGGAGCGGATCGCCTCGTCCTGCTCCCGTTGGATGGTGGCCACGATGTCCCGCATGCCCCGCCCGGTGGCCCGGGAGAGCGTGGCGAGCAGCGCGCCGTCGCCGACCACCGCCATGTCCGGCGGGGCGGCGGCCGGGTCGAGCAGGTCGTCCTCGATTCGGGTGACCCGCTCCCCGCTGGACTGGATCGTCCGGCGGCGCACCACGCCGAGCGGCTGGGCCGGGGTGGCCTGGTAGAAAGCCGCGGCGGCCGGGGCCCGCCAGTCGACCACCAGGCTGACCGCGTGCTCGTCCCGGATGCCGAGCCGGCCGACGTGCAGCACCTGCTGGTCGCGCAGGTCGAGCCGGCCGAAGACCAGCCCCTCGTGCTCGGCGTCCAGGGCGTGCCGGCGTCGCGCCGCGTGGAAGACCATGGCGTCCCGTTCGACCAGCGCGCCGAAGTTGCCGACCCGGGCGAGCCGGTAGCCGTCCCGCTCGGCGTGGACCGCCGCCCGCCGCAGCTCGGCGAGTCGGGCGTACACCCGGTCGAGATGTCGCTGTTCGGCGGCGATCTCCTGGTCCAGGGTGGTCTGGTCGGTCAACGAACGCTCCTGATCCCCGTCGGCGCGGGCGCCGCGGATACCGCGGGCCGTGTGCCGGGCCAACCGGACGAGGGTACGGCCCCGGCCGGCGCCACCGCGCCCGAGGTGCGCCCCGGACGTCCTGGTCAGCCCCCGGGCACCGGCGCGGGCCCGCTCGCCGGGGCGGGCCGGCTCAGCACCTGCCGGAGCACTCCGAGCAGGGCGGCGTTCACCTCGTCGGGCCGTTCCATCATCAGCATGTGCCCGGCGCCGGGACAGACGGTGAGCTCGGTCGCCGGCAGAGCGGCGGCGATCGACTCGGCGCACGGCGGCGGGGTGAGCCGGTCCCGGTCGCCGACCAGCGCGGCGGCCGGCAGGTGGGCGAGCGCCGCCAGGGTCTCCAGCCGGTGCTGCGCCCCGATCGAGGCGCGGAACCCGCCGATCGAGCGGAGCGAGGCCCGGGCCACCGCGGAGGTGACCAGGCGGATGTCGGTGGGGTCGCAGCGGTCGCCGAAGAGCAGCCAACGGATGCTCGGGCGCAGCGCGCGCAGCAGCGCCAGGGGTGGCCGCCACGATCCGCACCGGGCCAACACGCCGGCGCCGGTGGTCTCGGCGAGCCGGATCAGCCGGGCGATCCGCGGGGTGAGCCCGTAGACGGTGTGCGTGTGCCCCTCGGCCGTGGTCGAGACGAAGGCCAGCCCGGCCGTGCGGGCGGTGAAGTGCGTCGGGTGCCGGTGCGCGTACTCCATGATCGTCATGCCGCCCATGGAGTGCCCGACCAGGACCACCCGGCCGCTCGGGGCGACCGCGTCCACCACCGCGGCCAGGTCGTCGCCGAGCTGGGCCAGCGTCGCCGTGCGCAGCGACATGCAGCTCGACCGGCCGTGACCGCGGGCGTCGTAGGCGACCAGCCGCACCGCCGGACCCAGCGACTCACCGAGAGCGGCGAGCTGCCGGTGCCAGCTCCGCGCGTCGAGCGTCCAACCGTGCAGCAGGATCACGGTCACCTCGGCGTCCGCCGGGCCGGTCACCTCGACGTGGAGCCGCACTCCGTCGGGGAGGCGGACCTCCGACTGTTCCGGCATCGCCACCTCCCAGGTCGCCCGGATGCACCCACCGGGATACCCGGCGGTAACACCGGCTACCCGCCATGACACCACGCCAACCGTGGCAGTGGGAAGATTCGCATCCGCGCTGCGCGGCGCCGGGCGGGCGGTCAAGCTGAGAACATGGGGTCGCCCCTGGCACCGCCGCCCAGGCCGGGCCGGTCGTCGTCCGCCGGCTCCGCGCCGCCGGGGCGCCCGGCCGGTGGTACGCCCCGCACGGCGCTCGCCGAACTGTTCGCCGGCAACCGTCGGTTCGTCAGCGGCCAGCCGGTACACGGTCACGACGTCACCGCCGCCGCGGCGAGCGCCTCCGGCGATCAGCAGCCGTACGCGGTGCTGCTCGGCTGCATCGACTCACGGGTGCCGCTGGAGGCGATCTTCGACCAGACCTTCGGCTCGATCTGCGTGATCCGCACCGGCGGGCACGTGCTCGACCGGGCGGTGCTCGGCTCGATCGAGTACGTGGTGCACCAGCTGGGGGTGCCGCTGGTGGTGGTGCTCGGGCACGAGCGGTGCGGCGCGGTGGCCGCCACGATCGAGGCGGTGCGCAGCGGCGAGCGGCCCGGTGGGGCACTGGCCCACCTGGTCGACCAGATCGCCCCGGCGGTGACCGAGGTGGGCGCCGCCGACCCGCGGGTCCAGCCACTGGCCATCCGCCGGCACGTGCTGCGGACGGTGGCCGCGCTGCGTGCCGACGACCTGCTCGCCGGCCCGGTCGCCGCCGGCCGGGTGGACGTGGTCGGCGCCCTCTACGACCTGGCCAGCGGTGAGGTCAGCCTGCTGCGCTGAGCGGCGTGGGCCGGTCTCGCGGCCCGACGTCCAGGCGAGCCGGGGGCGCGCCCGAGGGCGGAGACGACGAACCGCCCGCCGGGAGGTCCCGACGGGCGGTTCGGATGTCGCTGGTGGAGCGGGCGGATCAGGCCTCGAAGACGCCGGCCGCGACCAGGCGCTTCTCGGTCGCGTCCCAGCCGTCGCCGGGGTGCGCCTGCGCCAGGGTGTTGATCTCGGCCCGGATCTTCGCGGCGTGACCGGCGGCGGCCAGCACCCGGATCTCCTCGACGAAGGCGTCGGAGTCCGTGCGCAGGTGCGCGGTCTTGCCGTTGGTCAGGTTCCGCACGTAGGCGTGCTTGCCGCCATTGAGCGGGATGAGGTACTTGAACTCGCCCAGCACGCTGAGGGCGCCACCCTGGCCAGCCTGGCCGGCCCGGACGGACGCGCGCGCGGTCTTAGAGGTGTTGCTCGCCACGGAGGTACTCCTTGCAAGACGTACGGGAGGACTGGACGTCCGGGGGCTGGTGCGGGAAGCACCGGAAAGGTGGACCCGCGAAAGTCGTGCGCGGCAGAAGCCGCCGGTGGAACTGTACACGACCACGATGCCTGGCTGGTCATCGCGCTGTCCCGAGAGACAACGGCGGTCACCCGGTCGGCTATTCCGTGGCCTCGGGCCCGGCGAATTTTCCGATTCCCTGGCGCACCATCCGTCACAGGAGTCATCATGTGTTGCAGGAACCACTCGGGTGACACGAGGTCGTAGGGGAAGACGCACCTCGCTCTCCGGGAGGTCACCGTGCCAACGCGTGGCGTCGTATACGTCCACTCGACCCCGCTCGCCGTGTGCTCGCACGTCGAGTGGGCGATCGCGCGCGTCCTTGCCGCGCCGGTCAACCTGCAGTGGACGGCTCAGCCCGTCGACCCCGGCGCCCGCCGGGCCGAGTGCGGGTGGACCGGTCGTCCGGGGACGGGCGCCGAGCTGGCTGCTGCCCTCCGGCAGTGGCCCATGATCCGTTTCGAGGTGACCGAGGAGCCGAGCCCTGGCGCCGACGGTGAACGGTTCATGCACGTCCCGGGGCGTGGCCTGTTCCGGGCCACGGTCGGCGCGGCCGGCGACATCCAGCTCGGCGAGGACCGACTGCGCAGCATCCTGGCGACCGCCCGGGCGCCGGAGGCGATCGCACACGCGGTCGAGAAGGCCCTCGGCACCGCCTGGGACGCCGAGCTGGAGCCCTACCGCTACGCCGGCGACGGCGCCCCGGTGACCCTGCTCACCAGGGTCGGCTGATCCGCTCGGGCAGCGGCGCCGATGGCTCGCCGGGCGGGCCGACCGCAGAGGTCAAGTTGCCCCGATACGCGGAGAACTGGTGGGATAGGCGGCGTGTCGTTTCGCCCGCGCCGCGCCAGCGTCGCCGTCGCCGCCCTGACCGCCCTGCTCGTCTCCGGCTGCGCGACGGGCCCGGACCGCCCCGGTCCCGCCCCGTCGGGCGCGACCGCGGCGCCGACCCCGACCGCCACCACCCCACCCCCCGATGATCCCGCGGCCCGCGCCGCCGCCCTGGTCGGCACGCTCGGCGACGAGGACCTGGTCGGTCAGGTGCTGATGCCGTACGCCTACGGCAGCGCGGCGACGAAGGTCTCACCCGGATCGGCGGCCGGCAACCGGGCGCTCGCCGGGGTCGACACCCCTGCCGAGATGATCGCGAAGTACCGGCTCGGCGGGCTGATCCTGGTCGGCTTCAGCGCCGACGACCCGACCAGCGGCAACCAGGAAACCACCAACGTGGACAGCCCGAAGCAGGTCCACGAGCTGACCACCGGGCTACGCGAGGCGGCCGGCCGGCTGCCCACCGGTGCCGCGCCCTTCCTGATCGGCACCGACCAGGAGTACGGCGTGGTCACCCGGATCACCGACGGGGTCACCGCGCTGCCCAGCGCGCTGGCCGCCGGTGCGGCCGGTGACCCTGCGCTGACCGAGGCGGCCTGGCGGGCCGCCGGCGCCGAGCTGGCCGCGATGGGGATCAACCTCGACTTCGCGCCGGTCGCCGACGTGCTCGCCACCCGCAGCACCGTGATCGGCTCCCGGTCGTTCGGCGCCGACCCGAAGCGGGCCGCGGCGCAGGTCGGCGGCGCCGTGCGCGGCCTGCAGGGCGCCGGCGTCGGGGCCACGGTGAAGCACTTCCCCGGGCACGGGCACAGCGCGGCCGACTCGCACCAGGAGCTGCCGACGCTCACCCAGTCCCCGACGGCGCTGGCAGCCGGCGCCTGGCCGCCGTTCAAGGCCGGGATCGACGCCGGCGCGATGGCCGTGATGTCCGCCCACCTCGACGTCCGGTCGATCGACCCGGGCACCCCGGCGACCTTCTCCCACAAGCTGCTGACCGACGTG
The DNA here is from genome assembly GCF_044456245.1 of Micromonospora sp. NPDC051006. Lineage (NCBI taxonomy): Bacteria > Bacillati > Actinomycetota > Actinomycetes > Micromonosporales > Micromonosporaceae > Micromonospora > Micromonospora sp. NPDC051006. The sequence goes on along the minus strand of NZ_JBITFP010000024.1, from coordinate 5,468 downwards.
CTCCGCAACCAGCTCGGCTTCCAGGGCGTGGTCATCACCGACGGGATGAACATGCCGCCGGCGAAGCGCTGGTCGCCGGGGGAGGCCGCGGTGCGGGCGCTGAACGCCGGCAACGACCTGATCCTGATGACCCCGAACGTGGGCCAGGCGTACGACGGGCTGCTCGCCGCGCTGCGCGGTGGCTCCCTGCCCCGCGCTCGGCTGGTCGACGCGGCGACCCGGGTGCTGACCATGAAGTTCCGGCTGGCCGGGCAGCCGGCCCCGGCGATGTCCACGCTCAACGACCCGGCGCACCGCGCGGCGGCCGACGCGCTCGCCGCCGCCGCGGTGACCGTGCTGCGCGGCGCCTGCGGCACCGCCGGAGTCGCCGGACCGGTGACCGTCACCTCCTCCGGCGGTCGGGACCAGACCCGGAAACTGCTCACCGAGGCCCTCACCGCCGCCGGCGCGCGGGTGGTGCCCAGCGGCGGCACGATCGTGCACCTGGTCGGCTACGGCGACGGCGCCGGCGACCTGCGCGCCGACGCCGCCGTGACGGTCGCCATGGACACCCCGTACGTGCTGGCGAAGGCGAAGTCGCCGACGCTGCTGGCCACCTACTCCTCCAGCCGGGCCTCGATGACCGCGCTGGCCGGGGTGCTCGCCGGGAAGGCCCGCCCGGGCGGCCGGTCGCCGGTCAAGGTGACCGGGCTGCCCGCCACCACCTGCGCCAGCTGAGAGCCGTCAGTAGCGCCTGACCCGGGCGGACTGCTTCACCAGCTGGTACGCGGGCAGCAGCTCCTCGGTGTCCGGGGTGTCCAGGGTCAGCACCACCGGGCCGTACAAGGAGGCCATGGCGATGGCCCGGTCCCGGACGGAGCCGCCGCCGTCCTTGAAGTAGCTCGCCTCGAAGGCGTCCACCTTGCCGGCCTTGATCCGCCGGTACTCGGCATCGGCGGACTCCGGCGCGTACTGGTTCAGGTAGTGCTTCAGGTGCGGCTCGGTGCCGCCGGCGACACCCTCGATCCGCCACACCCGGACGAAGCCGGTGACACCGCTGGGCCGCGCGTCGATCTCGCACAACAGGTCGGCGTCCCCGAGGTCGAGCTGTCCGGCCTTGCCCTCAATCGACCGGACCTTCCAGCCGGCGGGCACGGAGAAGGTGACCGGCAGCTCGCAGGTGCTGCCCGCTTCCCCCACCGTGACGCCGGCCGGGGCCGCGGCGACCTCGTCGTACCAGGGTGGGCCGGGCGTCACCGGCGAGGCGGTGGGGCTCGGCGACGCTGTCGGCGAGGCGCTCGCCGACGGTTGCTCGTTCTTCTCCGCGCAGCCGGCGGCCAGTGCGATGGTCAGCGCCGCGAGTACGGCGACAAAGCTCCGCTGCCCCATGGGATCCCCCCGTTGTCGATCTTCAGCCGGCACAGCAAACCGGGTCGGGGCGGCGGCGTCAACTCCGTTGCGGGGACGGGGGTCACGCGGGGCGGTTCGGCTCCGGCCGGTGCGTCCGCTCGCGCTGAGCCGGCGTGGCGAGCAGTGGCAGCGGCGACGGTTCGGGCAGCGCCGGCGGGTCGGCGCTGGGCACCGTCCGGGGCAGCAGCGCGGCGAGCCCGGCCCGGGTCGCCACCACGATCAACCGGTCGGTCCGGACCAGTGGACGGCGGTCCGGCAGGGACCAGATGGTCTGGCCGGCCCGGCCGGTGCGCATCGCGATCACCCGGACCTCCCCGGGCCGGGAGATGTCGGGGCAGAACAGGCCCTCGATCTCGGAGCCGGCGCCCACCGGCAGGTCGGCGATGAGCAGGACCCGGCGCCCGACCGAGATGGTGTCGATGACCTCGCGTCCCATCATGGCGGCCGCGAACGCCGGCGCGGCCAGGTACGACACGCTGCGGGACCGGGTGAGGCCGAAGGTCCGCTGCACCCGCTGCGCGAAGGCGTCGTCGAAGAGCCGCAGCACGATGCGCAGCGGCGGCTGCCCCGCGGCGGCGCGCTCAGCGGTGTGCCCCGGCCGGCCCAGCAGGGCCGTCTCCAGGTTGGACACGTCGTCGCCGGTGAGCACCACCAGTGCCCGAGCGGTGTGCAGCGAGGCGGCGCGCAGCGTCTCGGGGCTCGTCGCGTCGCCGATCACCACGGGCAGCCCCAACTCGCGGGCGACGGCCACCCCGCGCGCCGACTCCGTACGGTCGACCGCCACCACCAGCACCCCGAAGGAGTGCAGTTCTTGGAGCACCCGGGTGCCGATGTTGCCCAGGCCGACCACGATCACGTGGTCGGCCACCGGGTCCACCAGCCCGCCGGCGGCCACCGTGAGCCGGGCGTGCACGAGCGCGTCGACCACGAGAGCGGTGACGGTCGGCACGATGGCGACTCCCGCGATCACCAGCACCACCGCGGTCACCTTCTCGGCGAGCGGAGCGCCCGGGTCGGCGTCCGCGCCGCCCAGCGCGGTGAGCAGCACCAGGTACGCCGCCTCGGCCGGTTGCAGGTCCCGGGCCAACGCGAGCACCGTGCCGGCGGCGACGAAGAGTGCGGCCAGGCCGGCCAGCGCCCGCCGCACGTTCCGCCCGAAGATCAGGCCGGTGGTCCGCAGCAGGCGGGAGCGGCGGCGGGGCGGCTCGGGGCGATGCTGCCCGTACGTGCGGACGAGCACCAGGTCGGCGTCCTCCTCGTCCTCGGGGAGGGTGACCGTTTCGGGCCCGTCGGTGTCCGCGAGGGCGCAGACGATGTCGGCGGTGGCCGGACCGAGCGCCTCCCGGTGAGCCGTGCGGACGAGTTCGTCGTCGGGCAGCCGCAGGTAGGTCGGGGCCTCGTCGCCCAGGGTGGCCGCCACGAACGCCGGGGCGGCGAACTCCGAGCCGGACAGCACGGCGCAGTCGCCCAGCGCGGTGGCCACCCCCTCGCCGAGCACCGAATTGAACAGACGGACCACGAGACGTACGTCCGGGTCCAGCTCGCGCACGATCATCGCGGCGTCCACGTTGGTGACGTCGTCGTCGCCGACCAGTGCCACCGCCGCCGCCTGCCGCACCCGGGCCCGCTCCAGCACCTCGGCGGTCAGCCGGCGGGCCACCAGCACCTCCGGTCGCTGACCCGGCCCACCCGGCTCCGGGGAGAACTCCGCGATGTCCGGCGCGTGGTTCTCGGTCAGCGACGGCAGCACCACGGTGACGGCCACGCCGTAGCGATCCACCAGCTCGGCCACCAGGCGACGGGCGAGGGTGCCGTCGCCGCAGACCACGTAACGCTGGCCGGATCGCTCCGCGGCGGGGAGGGTGTCGTCGGACACGCCCCGGATGGTAGCCGCCGGACTCCAGCCGGCGGCGGCCGTCGGGCCGGAATCCGGTCGCGCCGGCCCGGCCCGGCTGGCACCCTGCGGGCATGACAGCGGCGCGGGAATTCCGGTACGTCGAGCGGGCCGACGGCACGGTGGTGATAACCCATCACGGGCGGGTCGCCGGCACGTTGCGCGGCGGCCGGGCGGCGCAGTTCCTCGCCGAGGTCGACGACGACCCGCAGCTGGTGATGGCGCGCTGGACCGGCAACTACCGGCGGGGCAACGAGCGGACCGCGAAGCAGCACCCGCGCAATCGCGGCTGAGCGGCGGCAACGCCGAGGGCCCGCGCTCGGCGAGCGCGGGCCCTCGGTGAAACCGTCGAACGTTACAGCGGGATGTTGCCGTGCGCGCCCCGGGCCGCCGGGGCCGCGGCGAGCGCCTCCGCGTTCGGCCAGGCGAAGACCGCGGTGGCGCCGAGCGAGCGCGAGTTCATCGCGACGTACGCGCCGCCGTACGCCTTGCGGGTCACCCGCGCGGCGCCGACAGGCGTGTGGCCTCAGGCCCGGGTGAAGACGAGAGCCACGTTGTGACCACCGAAGCCGAAGGCGTTGTTCAGCGCGGCGGGGATCTCCATCTGGCGCGGCTTGTGGGCGGCCACCTCCAGGGTGAGGCCCTCCTCCGGGTCGTCGAGGTTGATCGTCGGGGGTACGACACCGTCGCGGATCGCCAGGATGGTGGCGATCGACTCCAGCGCGCCGGCCGCGCCGAGCAGGTGACCGGTCATCGACTTCGTCGCGGACAGCACCGGGTGGTCCCCGAGTGCCTTGTGCAGCGCGCCGATCTCCAGCATGTCGCCGACCGGGGTCGACGTGGCGTGCGCGTTGACGTGCACGATGTCCTTCTTGGCCACGTCCGAGTCGGCGATCGCCCGGGCGATGGCGCGGATGGCGCCCTCACCCTCGGCGTGCGGCTGCACGATGTCGAAGGCGTCGGAGGTGATGCCGGCGCCGGCGAGACGGGCGTACACCCGGGCTCCCCGGGCCGCGGCGTGGTCGGCCCGCTCCAGCACGACCACCCCGGCGCCCTCGCCCAGGACGAAGCCGTCCCGGCCCTTGTCCCACGGGCGGGAGGCGTGCTCCGGGTCGTCGTTGCGGGTGGACATCGCCCGCATCGAGGCGAACCCGGCGATCGGCAGCGGGTGGATGACCGCCTCGGTGCCGCCGGCCACCACCACGTCGGCCCGGCCGGACCGGATGATGTCCAGGCCGAGCGCGATCGCCTCCGCGCCGGTCGCGCAGGCGCTGGCCACCGAGTGCACGCCGGCTTTCGCGCCCACCTCGAGCCCGACCCACGCGGCCGGGCCGTTCGGCATCAGCATCGGCACGGTGTGCGGGGAGACCCGGCGCGGCCCGGAGGCCTCCAGGATGTCGTCCTGGGCGAGCAGGGTGGTCGCACCGCCGATGCCCGAGCCGACGCTGACCGCCAGCCGCTCCGGGTCCAGCCCGGAGTCGGCCAGGCCGGCGTCCGCCCAGGCCTGCTTGGCCGCGACGAGCGCGATGGCCTCGGAGCGGTCCAGCCGGCGCAGCTTGACCCGGTCCAGCACCTCGGACGGCTCGACGGCCAGCTGCGCGGCGATCCGGACCGGCAGTTGCGCCGCCCACTCCTGGGTGAGGGGACTCACCCCGGAGCGGCCGGCGAGCAGGGCTTCCCAGGTCGACGCGACGTCCCCGCCGAGCGGGGTCGTCGCGCCGAGCCCGGTGACGACGACGTCGGGGCGAGTCATGATCAGGACTGCGCCTCGATGTAGCTGACCGCGTCCCCGACGGTCTTCAGGTTCTGCACCTCGTTGTCCGGGATCTTGACGCCGAACTTCTCCTCGGCCGCCACGACGACCTCCACCATGGAGAGCGAGTCGACGTCCAGGTCGTCGGTGAAGGACTTCCCCTCGGCCACGTCGTCCGGGTTCACCCCGGCAACCTCTTCGAGGATCTCGGCGAGGCCGGCGGTGATCTCGTCACGGGTCATTGCGGTTGGTTCCTCTCATCGGGGGTTGATCGCGTCGGACGGCCGCGCCGTCCGGCGTGGGGGGGGGGGGGGGGGGGGGGGGGGGGGGGCGCGGGGCGCCCCCCCCCCCGCGGGGGGGGGGGGCGGGGGGGGGCCGGCCAGGGCGCCCCGCGCCCGCGCCCCCCCCCCCCCCCCCGCCCCGGGCCCCCCG
>NZ_JBITFP010000023.1:0-127904 GCF_044456245.1 Micromonospora sp. NPDC051006 | reverse complement strand
GCCCGCGCCCCCCCCTCCCCGCCCCCCCCCGCTGATCCGGTCTGGGTGGGGGGGGGGCGGCGGCGGGGGGGGGGGGGCCGCGGGGGGGGGGGGGGGGGGCCGGGGGGGGGGGGGGGGGGGGCGCGCGGGGCGCCCCCCCCGGCGTAGGTGGCGGGAGCGGTCAGGGCAGCGGGCAGCTGAGCCGCCAGGCGTCGAGCGTGCGTTGCTTGCGGATGGAGGCGAAGCCGTAGCCGACCGTGGTGACGCAGAAGTCGGCGGTCGACCCGGTGTACTCGACGTGGAAGACGGGCTTTCCCGCGTCGGTGAAGGGCAGCAGCTTGGCGCAGAGGTTCAGCCGCACGCAGTCCTCGTTGACCGCGAAGTCGAAGTCCGGGGCCAGCGCCGCGAGCTGGGGCACGTCGTTGACCAGCCCGGGGGAGAGGGACAGGGAGCGGGCGAGCGCCGCCAGCCGGCGGTTGAAGCGCAACTGCTCGTCGAAGTCGAGCGGGAAGCCCGAGCGGTGCAGGTAGCCGTCCGCGTCGGCCAGCGCCACCGCGCCGAACCCCTTGCCCCGACAGAGCCGGAACCGGTCGGCCAGCGCCGGTTGGATCGCGTCCCACTGCCGTACGTCCAGCCAGTGGCTCTGCGGGCGACGCCCGGCCGCGCCGATCGCGGTGCCCGGGAACCGGGTCACGTCCGGGTCGGTCGGCAACACCGAACCGACGTGCACCTGGCAGATCAGCCGCCGGTCGCGGGCGCGCAGCTCGGCGGTCTCCTCGGCGGTGGTGCGCACCGGGTCGAGCAGGAACACGTCCGCGTCGACGTCCGGGTCGAGCCGGCCGGTGAGCTGCCACTGCCACTGCCAGTGGCGAGCCGACCCGGCCGGCCACGGGGTGGGCGCCCCCGGCGGGGTGAACTCCACCCGGCAGCCGTAGACCGGGATCAGCAGGAGCAGCGCGGCGCCGACCGAGAGATCCCGGCGCAGCCGGCACCGGACGGCGCGTCGCCGCAGCCGGATCCGCATCGGCAGCTCCCGGGTCCCGGGCGGCGCCCCGCCGCCCCCACCAGTACGCCGCCCCCACGCCGGCGTACCTCACCGGGTGAAACGAGCGCGGACCCGCCGACGACTCGCCCGGGTCAGCGCGGCGCGGCGAAGACCTGCGTCCAGTACGGCCCGTTGCTGCTGGCGATACCCACCCCGATCTCGGTGAACGCGCAGTTCAGGATGTTGGCCCGGTGCCCCGAGCTGTTCATCCAGGCGTCCATCACCGCGGCCGGCGTCTTCTGGTTCCAGGCCACGTTCTCGCCGTAGGTGCGCCACGCGTAGCCCACCCGGTCGAGCCGGTCGCCGGAGTCGCTGCCGTCGCTGCCGGTGTGCGACATGTTCTGGTGGTCGGCCTGGTCCTGGCTGTGCCGCTGGGCCGCCGTCATCAGCTTGTCGTCGATGCTCAGCGCATTGCAGCCGGCCTTGGCCCGCTCGGCGTTCACCAGGTCCACCACCTCGCGCGCCTGGGCGCTGACGCTGCCGCTCAGCGGGGCCTTGGTGCCGGTGCTGCTCGGCGCGCTGCTGCGTTCGCTACGCCGGGACGGCGCGGTGGTCCGCGACGGCGCGGGGGTGGACTTGCTGGTCCGGCTGGGCGACGGGGTGGGGCGGGCGGTGGTGGGCGAGGCGGTCGGGGAGGGTGCCACCAGCGCCTGGCCGGGAGCCGTCTCGTCGGTGGTCAGCTCCGGTGCGGTGGCGACGGTGTCGTCGACCGCGGTCGGGTCGGCCGCCTCGCCGCCGCCGCCGGGCAGGGCGAGCGCGCCGACGCCGAGGCTGACCACCAGGGTGGCCGCCGCGGCGGCGCCGCCGATCAGCAGCGGGCGCGGGAACCGGCGCGGCGTGCGGTGCCGCCCCTCGCCGAGGGGCTGCTCCGCGTCGGGCTGGCCGGCCGCCGCGAACGGAGCGCCGTACGGCCCGGCCTCGGTCAGCGCGTCGGCCGCCCGGTCCCCGTACGCCGGACCGTGGCCCGGGTGACCGGCCGACCAGCCGCCGTCCGGCTCGCCGGACCAGCCTCCGGTCGCCGACTCGGCGGCCCAGTTCTGCCTGTTCGGCTCGGCGGACCACTGCTCGGTGGCCGGCTCGGCCGCCCAGTTCCCGGTGGTGGGTTCGGCCGTCCAGCTCCCGCTGGCCAACTCGGGGGACCAGGTGCCGGTGGCCGGCTCGGCGGACCACGTGCCGCTGGTCGGCTCGGGGGATCGGCCGGCGGTGGGCTCGTCCGCCCAGGGCCGGTCCGGCTCCATCGACCACCGGCCGGTTGGCTGGTCACGCCACCCGTCCGTGGGCTGGCCGGACCAGCCCGGCGTCGGTTGGTCGCGGTGCCACTCCTCGGCCGGTTGCTCGGGGTCGTCGCCGAACAGGTAGGCCGAGCGTGGCTCCGGGCGGTCGCTCAGCCAGGCCGGCTCGTCACGCGGCGGCTCGGCACGCCGGGCGGCGGCATCCGGGTCGTTCGGGTCGGTCCAGCCGTACACGCCTTGGCCTCCAGGGGTCGGTTGCGGGCCGGGCTGACGCTACGGGCGCGCCGCGACCTGCGGCAACGTGGCTAAGGAAGAGTTAAAGCGAACCCGGACGCCCGGGTGCGGACTTCCCCGCATTGGGGGCGTACAGTTAGGGCGTCCGGACAGAGCGTGTCCGTGCCCTTGTGGCAGCCCCCGGCGAGTGGACAGGCCGACGTAGAGATGATCTACGGCCTGCGAGAACTTGACGAAGAGGGGGTTTGCGGCTCAATATATAGGTGTCGCCAGTCGCGCCCGGTCATGCCCAGATACAGCTGGAATGGCAGTCGCGAACACGTGGGCGCGCGTTGGCCGGCCTTTCCGGCAGCGCATATCAAGGAGTTCAAAATGGCGAAGGCCCTCTACGGCCACGTAGGTGCAGCGCCCGACCGGCGTCTGCTCGACGAGGTCACCCGACTGCGTGCCAGGGTTCAGGCACTGGAGTTCGAGCTCACGCGGTTGCGTGCCGAGAACGATCGGCTCGCCGCCGCCGCGACCGAGGCGGACGATCTGCTCCGACTCGCCGAGCCCGCGCTTACCTGATCTTCGGGTCGCAAAAACTGAATCGCACCACCAGAAAAAGCGCGCCGACACCTCTGTGCCGGCGCGCAGCTCTGTTTCCACCCCTTTTCCCCGGTCGCCATTCTTTCGATCTTGCGGTGACGTGGCGCGGAACTGCGCCGGGACGCCTGGGAAACGGTACGCCGGACGCGCCTGTGAACGATGTCCGCCTTTGCCTTCGGGCAACGCGCGGGGCGTTCTCCTCGGGCCGGCCCCGGTGGCCCGAGGACCGGTCACCGGCGGCGGCCGGGGCGGGTCGCGTGGTGGGTGCCCGGGGGTCCCGGGTTAGTCTGCGAGTTCACCAGGTCCGCGCAGCCGGCGACGGTACGGCGGCCACCGGACGAGGATCGAGAAGGTGCATCTCAAGAGCCTGACGGTGAAGGGCTTCAAATCCTTCGCCTCCGCGACGACGCTCAAGCTGGAGCCCGGGATCACCTGTGTGGTGGGTCCGAACGGCTCCGGCAAGTCCAACGTCGTCGACGCCATCGCCTGGGTGCTCGGCGAGCAGGGTGCCAAGGCGCTGCGCGGCGGCAAGATGGAGGACGTCATCTTCGCCGGCACCGCCGGTCGAGCGCCGCTGGGCCGGGCCGAGGTCACCCTCACCATCGACAACACCGACGGCGCGCTGCCCATCGAGTACACCGAGGTCTCGATCACCCGCCGGATGTTCCGCTCCGGCGAGAGCGAGTACGAGATCAACGGCAACACCTGCCGGCTGCTCGACATCCAGGAGCTGCTCTCCGACTCCGGCATCGGCCGGGAGATGCACATCATCGTCGGCCAGGGCCGGCTCGACGGCATGCTGCACGCCAAGCCGGAGGACCGGCGGGCGTTCATCGAGGAGGCGGCGGGCGTCCTCAAGCACCGCAAGCGCAAGGAAAAGGCGCTGCGCAAGCTCGACGCGATGCAGACCAACCTCAACCGGCTGACCGACCTCACCACCGAGCTGCGCCGCCAGCTCAAGCCGCTCGGCCGGCAGGCCGAGGTGGCCCGGCGGGCCGCCGCCATCCAGGCCAACCTGCGCGACGCCCGGCTGCGGCTGCTCGCCGACGACCTGGCCACCCTGCGCGCGACCCTGGACAGGGAGATCGCCGACGAGACCGCGCTGCGGGAACGGCGCGAGCAGGTCGAGGCCGAGCACACCGAGGTGCAGGCGCGCCTCGGTGAGCTGGAGGCAGCCCTCGCGGAGGACGCGCCGCTGCTCGCCGCCGCCCAGGACACCTGGTACAAGCTCTCCGCCCTGCAGGAGCGGTTCCGCTCGATCGAGCAGCTCGCCCGGGAGCGGCTGCGTCACCTCAGCGCCGCCGGCGACGACGAGCGGCCCGGACGCGACCCGGACCAGCTGGAGGCCGAATCCGAGCGGGTCCGCGAGCAGGAGGAGGAGCTGCGCGGCGCGCTCACCGACGACCAGATCCGGCTCGCCGAGGCGGTGGAGCACCGCCAGGAGCTGGAGCGGCAGCTCGCCGCGGCGGAGCGGGAACTGGTCGCGGCGGCCAAGGCGATCGCCGACCGGCGGGAGGGGATGGCCCGGCTGACCGGCCAGGTCAACTCGGCCCGGGCCCGCACCACCAGCGCCGGGGAGGAGATCGAACGGCTCGCCGCCGCGCACACCGATGCGCTCACCCGGGCCGAGAAGGCCCAGGCCGACCTGGACGCGGTGGCCGCGCAGTCGACCGAGGCGGACCGGGACAACGCCGACCTGGACGCCCGGCACGACGAGGCGGTGGCCGTACAGGAGCGGGCCCAGGCAACCGTCCGGTCCCTCTCCGACGCCGAGCGCGCCGCCGAGAAGGACGCCGCCAGCTGGAAGGCGCGCGAGGAGGCGCTTGCCCTCGGCCTGCGCCGCAAGGACGGCGCGGGCGCCCTGCTGGCCCGGGCCGGTGAGGTGCCGGGGCTGCTCGGCAGCCTCTCCGGGCTGCTGACCGTCGCCCCCGGGCACGAGGCCGCCCTCGCCGCCGCACTGGGCGGTCTGGCCGACGCGGTCGCGGTGACCGGTGTGGACGAGGCCGTCGAGGCGATGCGGCTGCTGAAGATTTCCGACGCCGGCCGGGCCGGCCTGCTGGTCGGCGGTCCCGCCGGTCCCGGCATGGACGGTTCGGCCGACGCGCTGCGCCCGAAGCTGCCCGACGGCGCGCGCTGGGCGCCGGACCTGGTGGAGTGCGCCGAGCAACTGCGCCCGGCGGTGCACCGCGCGCTGCGCGACGTGGTGCTCGTCGACGATCTCGCGGCGGCGGCCGAGCTGGTCAGCGGCAATCCGGAGCTGCGTGCGGTCACGCCCGAGGGTGACGTGGTCGGGGCGTACGCGGCGGCCGGGGGGTCGGCCAAGGCGCCCAGCTTCATCGAGGTGCAGGCGGCCGTCGAGGAGGCCCGGGCGAACCGGATCACGGCCGAGCGGACCGCCGCCGAACTGCGTGACCAGTTGGTCGAGGCGCGGGCCGAGGTGGCTGCCGCCAAGGAGGCGGTGCAGCACGCCGCGGCGGCCAAGCGCGAGGCGGAGAGCCACCGTAACGCCGCCGCCCGGCGGCTGGCCGAGTTGGGCGCTGCGGCCCGTTCGGCGAAGGCGGAGACCGATCGGCTCGGCGAGTCCCGGGCCCGCGCGGAGGCCGCCCGGGAGCGGGACCTGCTGACGCTCGCCGAGTTGGAGGAGCGGCTGCGGCTGGCCGAGGAGACCCCGGTCGACGCCGAGCCCTCCACCGAGGATCGGGACCAGCTCGCCGCGATGGTGCCGCAGGCCCGGCAGAACGAGATGGAGGTCCGGCTGGCGGTGCGTACCGCCGAGGAGCGGGTCTCCTCGATCGCCGGTCGGGCCGACTCGCTGCGCCGGCAGGCCACCGCGGAGCGCGCCGCGCGGGAGCGGGCCGCGGCCCGGCGGGCGGCGCGGACCCGGGGCGCCCAGATCGCCCGGGCAGTGGCCGGCGGTGCGCGGGAGGCGCTCAGCCGGCTGAGCACCTCGATCGCTACGGCTGAGGAGCAGCGCGACGAGGTCGCCCGGGAGCGGGCCGCCCGGGAGGCCGAGCTGCAGGAGGTACGCGGCGCCGCCAAGCGGCTCGGCGCCGAGCTGGAGCGGCTGACCAGCCAGGTGCATCGGGACGAGGTGGCCCGCGCCGAGCAGCGGCTGCGTATCGAGCAGTTGGAGGGGAAGGCGGCCGAGGACTTCGGTCTGGACGTCGAGACCCTGGTCGCCGAGTACGGCCCCACCCAGCCCGTCCCGCCGACGCAGGCGGACGTCGCCATCGCCGAGCGGGACGGCCTGCCGGTGCCCGAGCCGGTCCGCTACGAGCGGCCGGTGCAGGAGAAGCGGGCCGCCAAGGCGGAGCGGGAGCTGGCCCTGCTCGGCAAGGTGAACCCGCTGGCGCTGGAGGAGTTCGCCGCGCTGGAGGAGCGCTTCAAGTTCCTCTCCGAGCAGCTGGAGGACCTCAAGGCCACCCGCCGCGACCTGCTCACCGTGGTCAAGGACGTCGACGAGCGGATCCTGGAGGTCTTCGCCAGCGCCTTCGCCGACACCGCCCGCGAGTTCGAGCAGGTCTTCACCGTGCTCTTCCCCGGCGGCGAGGGCCGGCTGATCCTCACCGACCCGGAGGACCTTCTCACCACCGGCGTCGAGGTGGAGGCCCGCCCGCCGGGCAAGAAGATCAAGCGGCTGTCGCTGCTCTCCGGCGGTGAGCGGTCGCTGACGGCGGTGGCCATGCTGGTGGCGATCTTCCGCGCGCGACCCAGTCCGTTCTACATCATGGACGAGGTGGAGGCGGCGCTCGACGACGTGAACCTCGGCCGGCTCATCACGCTGCTGGCGCAGCTGCGGGAGAAGAGCCAGCTGATCGTCATCACGCACCAGAAGCGGACCATGGAGGTCGCCGACGCGCTCTACGGGGTGACCATGCGCGGCGGCGTCACCCAGGTCATCAGCCAGCGGCTCAACCGGGCCGACGGAGAGAACGAGCGGCTCGGCCGCGGCGAGGAGAACGGCTAGTGGCTCGGGAACGCGCGAGGGCGCTCCTGGTGGATTTCGACGGCGTCCTGCGGCGCTGGGACCCGGCGGTGGCCGCCGGAGTGGAGCGGCGCTACGGCCTCGCCGACGGGGTGCTCACCGAGATCGCCATGCAGTGGGGGCGCCTCCAGCCGGTGCTCACCGGGCAGGTCAGCCACGCCGACTGGATGAGCAGCGTGGCCGACGCGCTGGCCGAGCCCGCCGGCGGCCCGGAGCGGGCCCTGGCGGCGGTGCAGGAGTGGCAGCGCTACCGCGGCGAGGTGGACACCGAGGTGCTCGGCTTCATCCGGGAGGCGCGGGCCGGCGGCATCCGGGTCGGCCTGGCCACCAACGCCACCGATCTGCTCGACGCCGACCTGGCCGCGCTCGACCTGACCGACGAGTTCGACGCGGTAGTCAGCTCGTACCGGCTCCGGGTGAACAAGCCGGCCAAGGAGTACTTCCGGGCGGCGTGCGAGGCGGTGGCCACGCCGCCGAACCGGGTGCTCTTCGTCGACGACGAGGACTGGTCGGTCGGCGGCGCCCGGGCCGCCGGGCTCTCCGCCCACCGCTGGGGCGGCCCCGGCGACCTGCGCTACCTGCGGGCGGCGCTGGAGTACTGAGCGGTCACTCGCCGGTGTGCCCGTCGATCCGTTCCCGGATCAGGTCGGCGTGGCCGTTGTGCCGGGCGTACTCCTCGATCAGGTGCGTGTAGACCCAGCGCAGGTTGAACTGCCGGCCCATCGGGCTCACCTCGGTGAACGTCTCGTCCAGCGAGCGGCCGGCCGCCGCGGCCCGGGCCAGCGCCACCTCGCGGTGAAAGATGGCGAAGTCGGCCTCCGGGTCGGCGGCGGCGACGTCGAAGTCGGCGTCCTGGTGCTCGGCCGTGTAGTAGGGGTAGTCGACCGACTGGCCGGCGAAGTTCTCCCGGAACCACCAGGCCTCGACCTCGGCCAGGTGTCGGACGAGCCCGAGCAGGGTGAGCCCGGACGGCTCGACGCTCGGGGTCTTCAGCTGCTCGGCGGTCAGCCCGGCGCACTTGAGCAGGATGGTCTGCCGGTGGTAGTCGAGCCAGCCCTCCAGCATGGTGCGCTCGTCGCCGACGTAGGGCTCGGGGGTCCGGGTGATCTCCGGTGCTCTCCAGGTCATCGGGCCATCCTCGCCGGAAGGTCTGACACCCGGCGACCGGTTATCAGGGGACCACGACGACCGGCCAGCGGCCGGTGCGTACCAGCCGGGTGGCCACCGAGCCGACCAGCCGGTGTCCCGCCTGCTCGGAGGCGCCGACCACCACCAGGTCCGCCTGGAACTCGTCGGCCGCGTCCCGCAGCTCGGTGTACGCGTCACCGTGCCGGCAGACGAAGGTGATCGGCAGGCCCAGCTCCTCGGCGCCGCGCCGGATCTCCTCGCGCAGCTCGGCGGCGAGTTCGTCCTGGGTCCGCCGGACGGCCCCGGCGTCCACGCCCGGCATCATCGCGACGAGCCCGTTCGGGGCGCTGACGAAGACGACCACGAGCGCCGCGCCCTGCCGGCGGGCCAGGCCGGCGGCGTACCAGCCGGCGCGGGCGGAGGTGCGGGTGCCGTCGACACCGACCAGCACCACCCTCGGCCCGTCGGTGCCGCGCTCGAACGGCAGGGGTCTGGCCTCCGGACCGTACTCCTCGCGATCCGGTGCTCCCAGGCTCATGGCCGCCTCTCTCAGCTCTGCTCGCCGGTGCGGTCCCACCACTATCGCTCGGATCGGCGGCGGCGCCCATCGGTAGCGGGCCGCCGTCAACCCCGAGAGTTGTTTCAGATTAGTCCTGGTTGCCTGGAGCAACAACCTGTCGAAGCGAGATTCCGAAGGCCGTGACGAGAGGGAACGACGGTTGCCGGGCGCGGCGAGAGTGACGCGCGGTGGGGAGGTCAGGACCAGGCGTCGTTGAAGCGGCCCAGCAGCCGGGCGAACTCCGCCACATCCTGCGCCGGCCAGCTCTCCAGCGTGTCCCGGATGTGCCTCATCCGGGCGGCCCGCGCCGCGTCGAACCGGCGCTGCCCCTCCGCGGTGAGGCTCAGCTGGGCGGCCCGCCGGTCGCTCGGGTCCGGGTCCCGGTGGACCAGGCCGAGCGCCTCCAGCCCGCGGATCTGCCGGCTCAGCGTCCCCTTGCCGATGCCGAGCCGGCTGGCCAGGTCGGTCAGCCGGATCGACTCGCACCGGCGCAGCCAGAGCAGCAGGCCGTAGGCGTTCGGTTCCAGGTTGGGGTGCACCTCCCGGGCGACCTCCCAGGAGACCGCCCGGCCGCGCCGCAGCAGGGCGGTCAGCTCGTCCTCGACCGCCCGCAGGATCTCCGCCTGCTGCTCCTCCACGGCGTAGAGAGTACGGGGCCGGGTCAGCGCGCGCCGGTGAGCCGGCGGCGCACCACCGGGCGCAGGTGACCGTCGCTGGTGGTGCCCTCGATGGTCACCTCGGCGGAGCGGCCCCGGTGCTCCAGGGTGGCCACCGCGTTGCCGAAGTACGGCCCGGCCAGCTTGCGCCAGCGCACGCCGGGCCGGCGCACCCCGGCCGAGCGGGCCAGCGCCCGGGTGGCCGCGGCCGGGCCCTGCGACCAGCCGAGCCGCATCAGCGGGCGCATCCCGGCCGGCACCTGGTTGTGGATCGGCGAGCAGGTGAGCTGGTGCACCGGGGTGGTCACCGCCGGGTCGTCGAACCGGGCCCGCGCCACGTACGAGTGGTGCACGTCGCCGGAGAGCACGCTGATGGACGCCGGCGGGGCGTACGCCGGCCCGGCGCCCACCCGGTCGCCCGGCGCCCCGGGGGCGCCGCTGCCGATCCGGGCGAAGGTCGCGCCGAGCGCCTCGAACGACCGGCGGAACGCGGCCCAGTGCTCCAGGTCGAGCGCCCGGCGCAGCTTCTCACCGAACCGGGCGACCCAGGGCCGCCCCGAGTCGGCCAGGCGCTCGTTCCACGCCTCGACGTGGTGGATGCCCGGCGGCAGCAGCCAGGGCAGCGAGGCGCCGACCACCAGGTGGTCGTAGACGCCGTGCGCCTGGTCGAGGAACCAGGACCACTCGCCCGGTGGCAGCATCGCCCGGTTGTCCGGCTCGAGCACCCGGCTGCACCGGTTGTCCAGCATCACCAGCCGGGTCCGCCCCAGGTCGAGCGCGTAGCTCCACTGGTACTGCACCGCGCGCCATCGCTCGGTGTCGTGCGCGAGATCGGCCTCCTGGTCCACCCGGTGGCCGAACTCCCGCAGCACGCCGGTGGCGTCCTCGGCCGTGCTGACCTTGGCGAAGATCGGGTCGGCGGCGATCTCGTCCGGGGCGAGGTTGCCGAGGTGCTGGTAGACCCAGTACGAGGCGAGCCCGCTGGCGATCCGCTCCGCCCACCACGGCTGCCGGCGCATCTCGTCGCGCCAGCTGGCGGAGGTGTTCCAGTCGTCGATGATCTCGTGGTCGTCGAAGATCATCACGCTCGGCACGGTGGAGAGCAGCCAACGGATCTCCGGGTCACGCCAGGACTCCAGGTAGAGCTTGGTGTACTCGTCGAAGCTCACCACCTGGTCGGCCGGGGCGCCCTTGGGCCGGCGCCGACGCCGCTTGAGCAGCCGGCGCACCGTGGGCGAGGTGACGTCCGCGTAGACCTGGTCGCCGAGCAGCACCAGCAGGTCGGGCAGCGCGCCCGGCTCGGGGTCGGCCATCAACCGCCGGGCGTACGCGTCCAGCGCGTCCGGCGGCAGCTTGCGGGTGGTGGCGTGCTGGGTGGTCTCCCGGCAGGACCCGAAGATCAGCCGGACCGGCTGCTCCCGGTCGTCGGCGGCCCGGGTGCGGATCACGCTCGGCGGGAACCCGGAACGTGGTTCAGGCCACACCACCTCGTCGTCGAGCAGCACCTCGTAGCTGGTGGCGCTCTGCGGGGTCAGCCCCTCCACCACCACCAGAGCGTAGTGATGGTCGTACGCGGTGAAGGTGGGCGCGGTGCCGGTGGCGCCCGCCGCGGTACGGACGGTGACCACCGCCGGCGCGTCGGTTTCGACCCACACGGTGGCCCGCGTCCCGACGACCCGGCGCAGCAAGGGGCCGATGAGCAGCTGTGCGGCGGGCATGGCGGGACCTCCGAGATGAGCGGACTTCATCTTTACTACCCGGCCGGCGGTCGCACCACTGCTGGCTGTGACCGAGCGTACCGCCGCTTCCGGAACCTTTCGGGGGAGCGGTGGCTGGGACGGCGTCGTCGGCATCTGACAGGATTTCGGCATGACGGAATACCTCCTCATCGCGCTCGCCCTGCTCGGGGTGCTGATCCTCGGCGCCCTCGGGCTGGTCGTACCGCGCCTGCGCCGCCGCCCGGAGCCACCGCTGCCGACGACGGAGGTCGAGACACGGGCGGAGGAGGACCTGGCCGGCCCGCCGGTCGAGGCCCCGGAGTCCGAACTCTCCACCGGGGTGCTGGTGCCGCCGGTCGAGGCGCCGACGCCGGTCCTGGAGGTCCCCGAGCCGACCGCCGGGCGGCTGGTCCGGCTGCGTGGCCGGCTCTCCCGCTCGCAGAACGCCTTCGGCAAGGGTCTGCTCGGCCTGCTCAGCCGGGACCACCTGGACGAGGACACCTGGGAGGAGATCGAGGACAGCCTGATCACCGCGGACGTCGGCATCGACGCCACCCGGGAGATCGTCGACCGGCTGCGCGAGCGCACCCGGGTGCTCGGCACCCGCACTGCCGGCGAGCTGCGTACGCTGCTCGCCGCCGAACTGGTCAACGCCCTCGCCCCGGAGCTGGACCGCTCGCTGAAGACCCAGCGCAAGGACGGCGTCCCGGCGGTGCTGCTGGTGGTCGGCGTCAACGGCGCAGGCAAGACCACCACCTGCGGCAAGATCGCCCGGGTGCTGGTCGCCGACGGCCGGAGCGTGGTGCTCGGCGCGGCCGACACCTTCCGCGCCGCCGCGGCCGACCAGCTGGAGACCTGGGGCGGGCGGGTCGGCGCCGAGACGGTACGCGGCCCGGAGGCCGCCGACCCGGCCAGCGTCGCCTTCGACGCGGTCAAGCGCGGCATCGACACCGGGGTCGACACGGTCCTGATCGACACCGCCGGCCGGCTGCAGAACAAGGTCGGCCTGATGGACGAGCTCGGCAAGGTCAAGCGGGTGGTGGAGAAGCACGGCCCGATCGACGAGACGATCCTGATCCTGGACGCCACCACCGGGCAGAACGGCCTGGAGCAGGCCCGGGTCTTCACCGAGGTGGTCAACGTGACCGGCGTGGTGCTGACCAAGCTCGACGGCACCGCCAAGGGCGGCATCGTGATCGCGGTGCAGCGCAAGCTCGGCATCCCGGTGAAGCTGGTCGGCCTCGGCGAGGGCCCCGACGACCTGGCGCCGTTCGACCCGGCCCAGTTCGTCGACGCGCTGCTGGGCACCGAAGCCGCCGCACGGGACGCGTAGGCTCGGGTGACCACCGACGATCGCGCGTACGCGGGCTGGCGCGACCCGAGCCACCCCTCGCAGCGCCTGGGGAGACCGTACGTGACGTCACAGGAGATCCCGCTGCACGGCGGGAACGTGAGCACCGTGGTCCGGGTCGGCGACACGGTCCGGCGCAACGCCGGGCCCTGGACCCCTTCCGTGCACGCCCTGCTGCGCCACCTCGAGTACGTCGGGTTCACCGGCGCCCCGCGGGCGCTCGGCATGGACGAGCGCAACCGCGAGGTGCTGTCATACCTGGAGGGGGAGTGCGGGGAGTACCCGCTCGCCCCGCACTGGGTGACCGACGAGGCGCTGGTGACCGTGGCCACCATGCTGCGGATGTTCCACGACGCCCAGTACGGCTTCGTCCCGGCGCCCGGCGCGGTCTGGCGCTCGTTCGGGCCGCCGCCGCCGGACACCGAGGTGATCTGCCACCACGACGCTGCCCCGCACAACGTCATCTGGCGGCCGGACGGCACCCTCGGGCTGATCGACTTCGACCTCGCCTCGCCCGGCGCGCGGATCTACGATGTGGCGTACGCGGCGTGGACCTGGGTGCCGATCTTCTCCGACCGGGATTCGATCACCCTCGGCTGGAAGCACCCGGACCGCCCGCGTCGGCTGCGCCTCTTCGCCGACGCGTACGGGCTGATCCCGCGGGACCGGCACCGGCTGATCCGGACCATCCGCAAGCGGATCGTCGACCACGTCGAGGGGATCCGCCGGATGGCCGCCGCCGGCGAGCCGGCCTTCGTCCGGATCGTGCACAAGGGGCACCTCCGCCGCCCGATGCGCGACCTGCGGCTGCTCGACTACGAGCGGCACGCGCTGGAGCACGCGCTGCGCTGAGCTGAGCGACAGCGGTGGATCTGGTCGGCCGGTCGGCCATCGACGCCCGCCGTACGGCCGATCCACCGTCGTCCATGCCTCCTGGCGGGCATCCCTCTTCACACGTCCGAAACAAGCCGTCACCGAACGGAAACCGGCATGGGACCCTCGGTGAAACAGCGGACAACCAAGCTTCCGCGCAACCGGCGTACGGGCGACGCTGCCCCGGAAGCCGCGAAGGAGGGAACTTAACCTTAGGAGGCCAGCGTGCCTGATGCACCGACGATCGACTCCGGCAACACCGTCTGGCTGCTGGTGTCGACCGCGCTCGTGCTCCTCATGACCCCGGGTCTGGCGTTGTTCTACGGCGGTCTGAACCGGGCCAAGGGCGTACTGAACATGATGATGATGAGCTTCACCGCCATCGGGCTCATCACCGTTCTGTGGTGGTTCTACGGCTTCAGCATCGCGTTCGGCAGCGATGTCAACGGCTTCTGGGGCGACCCGGCGGCCTACCTCGGCACCAAGACCTTCCTCGCCGAGACCGATCTCTGGGGCGCGACCGCCGAGAACCCGAGCGGCATCGGCGTTCCGCTCTACGTGTTCATGGCATTCCAGATGGTCTTCGCGGTGATCACCGTCGCGCTGATCAGCGGCGCCATCGCCGACCGGGCCAAGATCGCCGGCTGGCTGCTCTTCGCCTTCGGCTGGGCGACCCTGGTCTACTTCCCGGTCGCGCACTGGGTCTGGGGCGGCGGCATCATCGGCGGCGACATCCACGCGCTGGACTTCGCCGGTGGCACCGCCGTGCACATCAACGCCGGAGCCGCGGCCCTGGCCGTCGCGCTGGTGCTCGGCAAGCGGCTGGGCTGGCCGCGGGAGGGCATGAAGCCGCACAACATCCCGCTGGTCGCGCTCGGCGCCGGCCTGCTCTGGTTCGGCTGGTTCGGGTTCAACGCCGGCTCGGAGCTCACCGTCGACTCGGTCGCCGGGCTGGCCTTCATCAACACCCAGCTGGCCACGGCCGCCGCCGTGCTCGGCTGGATCGCGGTGGAGTGGATCAAGGACAAGAAGCCGACCCTGGTCGGCGCGTCGTCCGGCGCCATCGCCGGCCTGGTGGCCATCACCCCGGCCTGTGGCTTCATCGCGCCCTGGGCGTCGGTGCTGCTGGGTCTGGTCGCCGGCGCGGTCTGCGCGGTCGCGGTGAGCCTGAAGTACAAGCTCGGCTACGACGACTCCCTCGACGTGGTCGGCGTGCACTTCGTCGGCGGCTGGATCGGCTCGCTCTGGCTGGGCCTCTTCGCCACCAACTCGGTCAACGCCGCGATCACCGACGTGGTCGGCGCCTCCGACGGCCTGTTCTACGGCGGCGGGCTCACCCAGCTGGGTCGGCAGGCCCTGGCCGGCCTGATCGTCAGCGTCTGGTCGTTCGGCATCGCCTGGCTGCTCGCCTTCGCCATCGAGAAGACCATCGGCTTCCGGGTCCGCTCCGAGGCCGAGGTCGAGGGCATCGACATCGCCGAACACGCCGAGAGCGGTTACGACCTCTCGCCGGCCGGCGGCGGCAGTGGCGGTGCGTTCGCGATGGCCGGCATCGGCACGCCCGCCGGCACCGTGGCCGGTGGCGCCAAGCCGGCGGAGGAGTCCGCCGAGCCGGTCAGCGAAAAGGTCGCCGGTTAACGTTCCTGTGATGGAGGGGTTGGACATGAAACTGGTGACCGCGGTCATCAAGCCCTACCAGCTGGACGCGGTGAAGGAGGCCCTGCACGCCCTCGGCGTGGCCGGGTTGACCGTCAGCGAGGTCCAGGGGTACGGGCGGCAGAAGGGGCACACCGAGGTCTACCGGGGTGCCGAGTACACGGTCGAGTTCCTGCCCAAGATCCGGGTCGAGGTGCTCACCGACGAGATCGACGTCGAGAAGATCGTCGACGCGATCGTCGGAGCGGCCCGCACCGGAAAGATCGGTGACGGGAAGGTCTGGGTGACCGCCGTCGAGGAGGTCGTCCGGGTCCGCACCGGCGAGCGCGGTCTCGACGCGCTGTAGGAACGCCACGATGACCTCGTTGACCGGGAGGGCCACGCCGGGAACCCCCGCCGGCGTGCGCCCCCCGGTCGGCGGGGTCGTCGCAGTCCCCGGCATCGGCGCGCCGGCCCGACAGGCGCGGGCGGACGGGTACGACGCGTTCCTCGAGCCGTTGCTGCCGCACCGGGACGGGGTGGCGCTGCTCGCCGTCGGCGGGCTCGGTCGTCGGCAGTGCGCCCCCTACGGCGACCTCGACCTGGTGCTGCTGCACGCCGGGGTGCCCGGCATCGATGAGCTGGCCGCCGCGATCTGGTATCCGGTCTGGGACGCCGGCCTGCGGCTCGACCACTCGGTGCGTACCGTCGCCGAGGCGCTCTCGGTGGCCCAGGACGACGTGAAGGTGGCGCTGGGGCTGCTCGACGCCCGGCTGGTCGCCGGCGACCCGGCGCTCGCCGACGCGCTGACCCGCACCGCCGCCGACCACTGGCGGCGCACCGCCGTACGCCAGATCCCGCACCTGCGGGAGATCACCGCCGCCCGCTGGGAGGCCCACGGCGAGCTGGCCTTCCTGCTCGAGGGCGACCTCAAGGAGGCCGCCGGCGGGCTGCGCGACGTGGGCATCCTGCGGGCCATCGCCTCCGCCGGCGTCACCGATGCGCTGCGTCCCGCAGTGCGGGCCGCGCACCTGCGGCTGCTCGACGTCCGCGACGCGCTGCACCAGCAGGTCGGCCGCCGGGTGGACCGGCTGCTCGCCCAGGAGCGCGACGGCGTGGCCGAGCTGCTCGGGCTGGAGGACTCCGACGCGGTGCTGCGCCGGGTGGCGGGCGACGCCCGTACCGTCAGTCACGCCCTGGACGACGCGTTCCGCGCGGCCGCGCGGCTGCGAGGCGGCCGGTCCCGGGTCGGCGCCGGGCCCCCGGTGCGCCGGCCGGTGGCCCGGGACGTGGTGGAGCACGACGGTGAGCTGGTGCTCGCCCGCACGGCGATCGGGGCCCGGCCCGACCCGAGCCTCTCCCTGCGGGTCGCCGCCGCTGCGGCGACCACCCGGTTGCC
Source organism: Micromonospora sp. NPDC051006 (assembly GCF_044456245.1). Taxonomy (NCBI): domain Bacteria; kingdom Bacillati; phylum Actinomycetota; class Actinomycetes; order Micromonosporales; family Micromonosporaceae; genus Micromonospora; species Micromonospora sp. NPDC051006. The sequence continues at coordinate 111,522 of NZ_JBITFP010000023.1, read as the reverse complement.
GATCGCCCGGGCCACCTGCGAATGGTTGGCCGCGTACTGCCCGTCGCTGCCCGCGCCCTGGCCGGCCGAGGCCCGGGCCGCACTGATCACCCTGCTCGGCGCCGGTCCCGGCCTGGTGCCCGCCTGGGAGACCTGCGACCGGTACGGGCTGGTCGACGGCTGGCTGCCGGAGTGGACCCGGATGCGCAGCCTGCCCCAGCACAACCCGGTGCACCGGTTCACCCTCGACCGGCACCTGGTGCAGACCGCCTTCGAGGCCAGCCGGCACACCCGCGACGTGGAACGCCCCGACCTGCTGCTGCTCGGGGCCCTGCTGCACGACGTCGGCAAGGGGCTGCCCGGTGGCGTCGACGTGCCGGCCGGCCGGCACGTTCCCGGCGGTGGCTCGGCCGACCACAGCACGGTCGGCGCCCCGATCGCGGAGGCGGTGGCCAGCCGGATCGGCCTGCCGACCGCCGAGGTCGCGCTGATCGGCCGGCTGGTCCGGCTGCACCTGCTGCTGCCCGACGTGGCCACCCGACGGGATCTGACCGACCCGGTCACCATCTCCGGGGTCGCCGACGCGGTCGGTGATCCGGCCACCCTCGACCTGCTGCACGCCCTGGTCCGGGCGGACGCCGCGGCCACCGGGCCGGCCGCCTGGTCGGACTGGAAGGGCCGGCTCGTCGCCGAGCTGGTCGCCCGGGTCCGCACCGCGCTGGACACCGGGGCGCTGCCCGCCCCGCCCGCGCCCGACCCGGCGCTGCTCGCCGAGCCGCTGCCGGTGGTGCAGCTGAGCGCGGACCGGGTGGCCGTCGCCGCGGCCGATCGGCGCGGCCTGCTCGCCACGGTGGCCGGCTGCCTGGCCCTGCACCGACTCGAGGTGATCTCCGCTGACGCCTCGGCGGTCGACGGGAGGGCCCTCGTCGAGTGCCGGGTGCAGCCCCGCTACGGCCTCGCGCCCGACCCGATCGCGCTCAGCGCCGATCTGCGTCGGGCGGTCGCCGGCGACGTCTCGGTCAACCAGCGGCTGCGTGGCCGGGCCCTGGCGGCCCGCGGGGCGGGTGCCGCGCCCCGGGTGGTCTGGCACCGCGAGGCGGCCACCGACGCGGCGCTGCTGGAGCTGCGCGCGGCCGACGCCGCCGGGCTGCTCTACCGGGTGGCCTGCGCCCTCGACGAGGCCGACGCCGAGGTCCGGGCGGCCCGCATCTCCACCCTCGGCGGCGACGTGGTGGACGCCTTCTACCTGGTCGGTGGTTGGCCGGACGACGCCACCCGGGCGCGCCTGGAGGCCGCGGTCCTCGCCGCCGTCTGACCGGTCCGGGTCGCCGGCGGTACGTTCCCGGTCGTACGGCGAGCGCCGCCCGTCGACGCACGACGACGGCACCCGGCGAGGGCAGAATGACCGCCATGCGCATGAGCAACCACGAGCGGCGGCGGGCGGTCCTCGCCGACACGGCGCTGGCCGTGGCCCTGCTCGGGTTCGCGCTGCTGGCGACGGGACTGGCCGGGGAGAACCAGCCGGGCTCGGCCCCGGTGGACCTCTGGTGCCGCCTGCTGATCGCCGTGGCCGCGCTGGCCCTGGCCGGGCGGCGGCTGGCCCCGCTCGGCACGCTGGCCGTGGTCACTGTGGCGGTCACGACGTACCTGGTGCTCGGCTACCCGTACGGACCGGTGCTGGTGACGTTCCTGATCGCGGTCTACACCGTGGCGGTCCGGCTGCCGGTGCGCTCGGCCACCCCCGCGGCCGGGCTGGCGCTGGTGGCGCTGCTGGTCCACGCGTTCCTCTCCCGGGGGCCGGAGTCGGGCTGGTACGGCGTGCTGCCCGCGTCGGCCTGGGTGGTCGTCCCGTTCGCGGTGGGGGTGGCGGTGCGGACCAGCCGGGAGACGGTGGCCCGGACCCGGGCCGAGCAGGCCCGCCGGCAGGCCGACGAGGAGCGGTTGCGCATCGCCCAGGAGGTGCACGACGTGGTGGGGCACGGGCTGGCCGCGATCAGCATGCAGGCCGAGATCGCGCTGCACCTGCTGCCGAAGCGCCCCGAGCAGGCCGAGGCGGCGCTGACCGCGATCAGCCGCTCCAGCCGGGAGGCCCTCGACGAGCTGCGGGTGACGCTCGGCGCGGTGCGCCGGGGCGGGGGGCGGGAACCGGTGCCGGGGCTGGCCCGGCTGGACGACCTGCGCGAGCGGCTCGCCGACGCTGGCCTGGCGGTGACCGTGCGGGTCGACGGCGAGCCGCGGGAGCTGCCGGCGGCGGTGGACCTGGCGGCGTACCGGGTGGTGCAGGAGGCGCTGACCAACGTGCTGCGCCACGCCGGCGTACGCGCGGCCGAGGTCGCCGTCGGGTACCCGGACGGGGCGGTCACCGTGGAGGTGACCGACCGGGGCGTCGGCGGCGCCGGGGGAGCCGGGCACGGCCTGGCCGGCATGCGGGAGCGGGTCGCGGCGCTCGGCGGCGAGCTGGCCACCGGGGCCCGACCCGGCGGCGGGTTCCGGGTCGCCGCGCGACTGCCGGTGGAGGAGCACCAATGATCAAGGTCCTGATCGCCGACGACCAGGATCTGGTCCGGATCGGGCTGCGCGCCCTGGTGCAGAGCGAGGACGACCTGGAGCTGGCCGGCGAGGCGGCCGACGGTCTGGCGGCCGTCGAGTTGGCCCGTCGGGAGCGCCCGGACGTGATCCTGATGGACGTCCGGATGCCCGGCGTGGACGGCATCGAGGCGACCCGGCGGATCGTCGCCGACCCGGAGCTGACCGAAACCCGGGTGATCGTGCTGACCACCTTCGAGCTGGACGAGTACGTCTTCGACGCGCTGCGGCACGGGGCCAGCGGGTTCCTCACCAAGGACACCCGCCCGGCCGAGCTGCTGCGGGCGATCCGGCTGGTGGCCGAGGGGGAGGCGCTGCTCTCGCCGTCGGTGACCCGCCGGGTGGTGCGCGAGTTCGCCGCGCGGCCGCCCCGGGTGCCCCGACCGCATCCGCGGCTCGGCGCGCTCACCGACCGGGAGCGGGAGGTGGTCGGCCTGGTCGGCGAAGGGCTCAGCAACGCCGAGATCGCCGCCCGGTTGGTGCTCAGCCCGGCCACTGCGCGTACCCATGTCAGCCGGGCGATGATCAAGTTGGGCGCCCGGGACCGGGCCCAGCTGGTCGTCTTCGCATACCAGTCGGGTCTGGTCGCCTGATTCTCGACGGAGCCGCTCCCGCGGCGCCCGCTCCGCCCGCCGGCGCGATCCTGCGGGCCCGCGGCGGCCCGGGGCGAGGGCTGGGCTGGGCCGGAGCGCGGGTGAGCGCGGCGGGCTACCCTAGCGATGGCCGGACTCCACGGAGCCGGCCGCCCTGTGCCCGACGAAACACTGACAAACGGGATGTTCGCGTGTTTGACACCTTGAGTGACCGCCTCTCCGGGATCTTCACCAAGCTCCGCGGCAAGGGCCGGCTCACCGATGCCGACATCGACGCCACCGCGCGCGAGATCCGCCTCGCGCTGCTGGAGGCGGATGTCGCGCTGCCGGTCGTCAAGGGCTTCATCGCCAACGTCAAGGAGCGGGCGCGCAGCGCGGAGGTCTCCCAGGCGCTCAACCCGGCCCAGCAGATCGTCAAGATCGTCAACGAGGAGCTGATCAACGTCCTCGGCGGCGAGGGGCGACGGCTCCAGTTCGCCAAGCAGCCGCCGACGGTGATCATGCTCGCCGGCCTCCAGGGCTCCGGTAAGACCACCCTCGCCGGCAAGCTGGCCCGCTGGCTCAAGACCCAGGGCCACCAGCCGCTGCTGGTCGCCGCCGACCTCCAGCGCCCCAACGCCGTCGGGCAGCTCCAGGTGCTCGGTGGCCGGGCCGGGGTCGAGGTGTACGCCCCGGAGCCCGGCAACGGCGTCGGTGACCCGGTCCGGGTGGCCCGCGCCTCGATCGAGCACGCGAAGCGCGCGGCCCGCGACATCGTCATCGTCGACACCGCCGGCCGGCTCGGTATCGACGCCGAGATGATGCAGCAGGCCGCCGACATCCGCGACGCCGTCCAGCCGGACGAGGTCATCTTCGTCATCGACGCGATGGTCGGTCAGGACGCCGTCCGTACCGCCGAGGCGTTCCGCGACGGCGTCGGCATCAGCGGCGTGGTCCTCTCCAAGCTCGACGGCGACGCCCGCGGTGGTGCCGCGCTCTCCGTCCGCGAGGTCACCGGGCAGCCGATCCTCTTCGCCTCCACCGGCGAGAAGCTGGAGGACTTCGACGTCTTCCACCCCGACCGGATGGCCAGCCGGATCCTCGGCATGGGCGACGTCCTCACTCTGATCGAGCAGGCCGAGCAGGCCTTCGACTCCGATCAGAAGGAGAAGATGACCGCCAAGCTGATGGGCGGCGAGCAGTTCACCCTGGAGGACTTCCTCGACCAGCTCATCGCGGTCCGCCGGATGGGCCCGATCGCCAACGTGCTGGCCATGATGCCCGGCATGGGGCAGATGAAGGACCAGATCGCCGAACTGGACGACAAGCACTTCGACCGGGTCACCGCGATCATCCGCTCCATGACCCCGGGTGAGCGGACCAATCCGAAGATCATCAACGGCTCCCGCCGGGCGCGTATCGCCAACGGCTCCGGGGTCACCGTGATGGACGTCAACCAGCTGCTCAACCGCTTCGCCGACGCGCAGAAGATGATGAAGCAGATGGGCGGCATGATGGGCCTGCCCGGTGGTGGCAGGCGCAAGGCGACCAAGTCGCCGAAGAACAAGCGCAAGGGCACCAAGGGCGGCAACCGGCCGCGCGCCGGCGCCGGGATGGCGGGCGGCTTCCCGGGCGGCATGCCGCAGCTTCCGCCGGGCCTGGACCCGGGTGACCTGGCCGGTGGGCAGGGCCTCCCGCCGGGCTTCAAGCTCCCGAAGATCGACTTCAACAAGCTCGGCAAGGGCGGTGACAACCACCCCCGCTGAACCGCGCCGACGTCGAGCGGCCCCGCCACCGGTCCTGGTGGCGGGGCCGCCGTGGTTCCGGGCCGCGGCCGGGCTGCTCGCGCGCCACAAGGAGTGATCCGGTAGGACTGTGCACGTGGCTCTGCATGTGCGTGGTGTGCTGCTCCCCGACGACGAGGTCCGGGATCTCTGGCTGGTCGGCGACCGGGTGACCTTCGAGCCGGTGCCGGGTGCGCAGACCGTCGCCGACGGCGGCTTCGTGCTCCCCGGGCTGACCGACGCACACTGCCACATCGGCATCGCCCGGGGCGGCGCGCCGATCACCTCCCTCGACCAGGCCCGCGAACTGGCCCGCACCGACCGGGACGCCGGGGTGCTCGCCATCCGCGACGCCGGCTCGCCGTACCCGTATCCGGAGCTCGAGGACGAGCCGGACCTGCCGCGGCTGGCTCGGGCCGGGCGGCACGTCGCCCCGCCGAAGCGCTACCTGCGCGACATCGGGGTGGAGGTCGGCGCCGCCGAGGTGGCCGCCACGGTGGCCGAGCAGGCCCGGGCCGGCAACGGCTGGGTGAAGCTGGTCGGCGACTGGATCGACCGGGGCGTCGGCGACCTCGCGCCGGCCTGGGACGCCGACACCATGACCGCTGCGGTCGAGGCCGCGCACGCCGCCGGGGTACGCGCCGCGGTGCACACCTTCTCCGAGTCCGCCGTGGAGATCATGGTGCGGGCCGGGGTGGACTCGGTGGAGCACGGCACCGGGCTCAGCCTCGACCTGATCGACCTGATGGCCCGGCAGGGCACCGCCCTGATCCCCACGATGATCAATATCCAGACCTTCGGCGGGATCGCCGATCAGGCGCGGGCGAAGTTCCCCGGCTACGCCGATCACATGATCGCCCTGCGCGACCGCTTCCCCGAGGTGGTCCGGTCGGCGTACGAGGCGGGCGTGCCGATCTATGTGGGCACCGACGCCGGCGGGGGCATCGCGCACGGGCTGGCCGCAGAGGAGATGCTGCTGCTGCACGAGCAGGCCGGCATGTCGCCGGTGGACGTGCTTGCCGCCGCCTCCTGGCGTGCCCGGGAGTGGCTCGGCTTCCCCGGCCTGGTCGAGGGCGGCCTCGCCGACCTCGTGGTCTATCCCGAGGACCCGCGCGCCGACCTGCGGGTCGTCCGCACCCCGTCGAGAATCGTCCTCCGCGGCCAGGTCCTCCGCTGACCCCACCCCCGCCTCCCGACCCACCCCGCCCCGACCTCGTTGATCATGAAGTTGTTGCCCTTCACCACGGCGTGTCGCGGCAACAACTTCATGAAGAACCCCGGTCGGCGGGGGCGTGGGGGCGTGGGGTGGGTGGTCAGCGGGCGTCGATGAGGTACTGGGCCTCCACCCAGAAGCGGCCGCCGTCGGTGCCGCCGAAGGCCAGCTCGTGACGGCCCGGAGTCAGCGGCGGGACCAGCGCCCACAGGCCCCAGCAGGAGACCGGAATGGGCCACGGCCAGGTGGTGACGATGTTGTTGAAGAAGCCGCGGACCGGGAACGGCTCGGCCGAGCCCGCGGGCGTCAGGGCCACCGGCACCCCGTCGACCTGTGCGTGGCCGGTCGCGCCCGGGGTGGGCTGCGCCGGGCCGGCGCCCCGGCCCACCTGCCACCACGAGAAGGCGGGGAAGAAGAGCGGTCGCCCCGCCGGCAGCACGCACTGTCGCTGCACCGAGCCGCCGTAGCTGCCGGCGAGGAACCAGACGTCCGCCGGCTGGTGGTGCCCGGCGTGGCGGCCGTACTTGTCGGCGATCGGGTCGGCCGGCCGACGGTGGGCGGCCACCCAGCGCACCCACCTGGCGGCCAGGTCGGCGAGCGCGGGCTGGTCCTGCGGGGGCGGCGCAGCCGCTCCGGGCTGCGGATCGGGGATGGACATGACGGCAGATGTTAGTGATGTCGCGCCCGATCGCGCTGTCCCCGTGGCCGGCGCATAGGATGTGCGGTCATGGCACGCGTGCTCACTCCCCGTGCGGAGGACTTTCCCCGCTGGTACCAGGACCTGATCGCCAAGGCGAAGCTGGCCGACAACGGCCCGGTCCGCGGGACCATGGTCATCCGACCGGCCGGCTACGCCATCTGGGAGCGGATGCAGGCCGAGATGGACGCCCGGATCAAGGCGGCCGGGGCGGAGAACGCGTACTTCCCGCTCTTCATCCCCGAGAGCTACCTCAAGCGCGAGGCGCAGCACGTCGAGGGGTTCTCGCCGGAGCTGGCGGTGGTCACCCACGGTGGCGGCAAGCAGCTCGCCGAGCCGGTCGTGGTGCGCCCCACCAGCGAGACGGTCATCGGCGAGTTCATGGCCAAGTGGATCGACTCCTACCGGGACCTGCCGCTGCTGCTCAACCAGTGGGCGAACGTGGTCCGCTGGGAGCTGCGCCCGCGGATCTTCCTGCGTACCAGTGAGTTCCTCTGGCAGGAGGGGCACACCGCGCACGCCACGCGCGAGGACGCCCGCGCCTACGCCCGGCGGATCCTGCACGAGGCGTACGAGGACCTGATGGTCACCGTGCTCGGCATTCCGGTGGTGGTGGGCCTGAAGACGGCCCGTGAGCGCTTCGCCGGCGCGACCGCGACCTACACCTGCGAAGGCATGATGGGCGACGGCAAGGCCCTCCAGCTCGGCACCAGCCACGAGCTGGGGCAGAACTTCGCCAAGGCGTTCGACATCAGCTACTCCTCCGCCGAGGGCGGCCGGGAGCACGCCTGGACCACCTCCTGGGGCACCTCGACCCGGATGCTCGGCGGCCTGATCATGGCTCACGGCGACGACAACGGCCTGCGGGTGCCGCCCAAGCTGGCCCCGATTCAGGCGTACGTGATGATCGTCAAGGACGGCGAGGGCGTCGGCGAGGCCGCGGCCAAGCTGCGCGACGGCCTGCGCGACGCCGGCGTCCGGGTCGCGCTCGACGACCGGACCGACACCGCGTTCGGCCGCCGGGCCGTCGACGCCGAGCTGCGCGGTTATCCGGTACGCGTCGAGGTCGGTCCCCGTGACCTGGCCGCCGGCAACGCGGTGGTGGTGCGGCGTACGGACGGGTCGAAGACCCCCACGCCGGTCGCCGACGTGGTCGGCGCGGTGCTCGCCGCCCTCGACGCCGACCAGCAGAAGCTGCACGACCAGGCGCTGGCCAACCGCGAGTCGCGGACCGTCGAGGTGGCCACCCTGGCCGAGGCGATCGAGGCCGCCGCGACCGGCTGGGCCCGGGTGCCGTGGTCGGCGGTGGGCGTCGCGGGGGAGGCCGAGGCGAACGGCCAGGGCGTCACCGTGCGCTGTCTGCTGCGGGCCGACGGCTCGGTGCCCGACTCGGAGGACGAGCCGGACCTGGTCGCCATCCTGGCCCGCGCGTACTGAGGTGCGCCCGGGCGATCCCGCCGGACGGTTCGCGCCGGGTCGGCTGATCCTGCACCGCAACGTGCGGCGCGGGCGGATCGGCTGGGTCCGGCCGGGCCGGGTGGTCAGCGACGACGAGCGTGGCCTGCTGATCTGGGTCGCCCGGAACTCGCCGGTGGCCAGCGAGGTCACCGAGGCCGGCCTGGGCATGCGGGCGATACCGTTCGCCGAGTGGATCACCTCGTCCTACCGGCTGGCCCCCGGCCGGTGGGCCGGGCCGGGGTTGTTGAAGTTCCTGCCCACCGGCGCGGCCCACTCGGTCTGGTGGTTCTGGGACGCCGAGGGGCGATTCACCCACTGGTACGTGAACCTGGAGGAGCCGGGTGTCCGCTGGGACGACGGTGACCTGGCCGGGGTGGACATGGTCGACCAGGACCTGGACGTGGTCGTCCAACCGGACCGCAGCTGGCAGTGGAAGGACGAGGAGGAGTTCGTCGAGCGGCTGGCGCACCCGGACGACTACTGGGTGACCGACGAAGCGGCGGTCCGCAGCGAGGGCAAGCGGGTGATCGCCCTCGCCGAGGCCGGCGAGTTCCCGTTCGACGGCACCTGGTGCGACTTCACCCCGCCGGCCGAGTGGACCGTTCCGATGGGGCTGCCGACCGGCTGGGACCGGCCGCCGGTCCGCTGACGCCCCGCTTTTCCCGCCCGCGGGCGTCCCCCGAATGTGCGTCGGGTCACCGACCAAGGGCGGCGCGGGCGGGTTCTGCGCCTCCGGTGTGAGAGATCGGCATCGGATCTGGCAGAATGGGTCGCTGGTATCCGGCGCGCGTCCGGCGCCCTCTAACCCGGGCGCGTCGCCAGTCCACCGAGCAGTCTCCGGCCCAACCCCACTGTGCCGGTCGGCGCTCACCCATGCACACCGCCCTCCCGGGCCGGTGAGATCGCAACAGGAGCGAAACAACTGTGGCCGTAAAGATCCGGCTCCTGCGGATGGGTAAAATCCGCAACCCGCAGTACCGCATCGTCGTCGCCGACTCGCGCACCAAGCGCGACGGCCGGGCGATCGAGTTCGTCGGGATCTACCAGCCGAAGGAAGACCCTTCGGTCATCGAGGTCAAGTCGGAGCGGGTCCAGTACTGGCTGTCCGTCGGCGCGCAGCCGAGCGAGGCGGTGCAGCGGCTGCTGGAGCTGACCGGTGACTGGCAGAAGTTCAAGGGCCTGCCGGCCCCGCCGCCGCTGAAGGTCGCCGCCGAGCGGGCCGACCGCACCGCGGCCTACGAGGCCGAGGCTAAGGCCGCGGCCGGGCTGGCCCCGGAGACCCCGGCCAAGCCGGCCAAGAAGGCCGCCAAGGCCGCCGAGGCTCCGGCCGAGACGCCGAAGACCGAGGCCCCGGCCGAGGCTCCGGCCGCTGTCGCCGACGCCGGTGAGCAGGCCTGACATGCCTCTGCGTCCGGCGTTGGAGCACCTGGTCAAGGGCATCGTCGACCACCCGGACGACGTCCGGGTGCGGATGGTCGATTCCCGTCGGGGCAAGCGGCTGGAAGTCCGCGTGCACCCCGAGGACCTCGGCACGGTGATCGGGCGGTCCGGCCGGACCGCCAAGGCACTGCGCCAGGTGATCGGCTCCATCGGTGGGCGCGGCGTACGCGTCGACATCGTCGACTCGTACTGATGCAGCTCATCGTCGGCAGGATCGGCAAGCCGCACGGCATCCGCGGTGAGGTCACCGTGGAAGTGCGGACCGACGAACCCGAGGCGCGGTTCGCCCCTGGTTCGGTGCTGCGCACCGAACCAGGGGCGAGGCCCAGGGCCGAGCCCACGGTCGAACCGGGGGCCGAGGCGGGCGTGCCGTTCCGGGTTCCGGCCGAGCTGACGGTGGAGACCGTCCGCTGGCACCAGGGTCGGCTGCTGGTGGTGTTCGATGGCGTGCTGGACCGCAACGTCGCCGAGGAGCTGCGCGGCACCCTGCTGGCCGTGGACAGCGCCGACGTGGCCCCGCCGGAGGACCCGGAGGAGTTCCACGACCACCAGCTGGTGGGGCTCTCCGTGGTGACCCGGGACGGCGAGCAGCTGGGCGAGGTGGCCCGGATCGATCACGCACCCGCCTCCGACATGCTGGTGCTGCGCCGCCCCCAGGGGACGACGGCGCTCATCCCGTTCGTCCGGGCGATCGTTCCCGAGGTCGACCTCGCCGGCGGACGCGTGGTCGTCGACCCGCCCGGCGGCCTGCTCGATCTGTAGCGCCCGTAGACCGCTGGAGCACCCCCGCATGCGCGTCGACATCGTGTCGATCTTCCCGGAGTACTTCGCCCCGCTGGAGCTGTCGCTGATCGGCAGGGCCCGGGCCAACGGCACGCTGCGGCTGGCCGTACACGATCTGCGGACCTGGACCCACGACGTGCACCGCACGGTCGACGACACCCCCTACGGCGGCGGGCCGGGCATGGTGATGCGGCCCGAGCCGTGGGGTGAGGCGCTGGACGCCCTCGCGCCGCCGGAGGCGACGCCGCCCCGGCTGCTGGTGCCCTCCCCGGTCGGTGTCCCGTTCACCCAGGCGCTAGCGTACGAGCTCGCGGCCGAGCAGCACCTGCTCTTCGCCTGTGGCCGTTACGAGGGCATCGACCAGCGGGTGCTGGAGCACGCGGCGACCCGGATGCCGGTCACCGAGGTCTCCCTCGGCGACTACGTGCTCTTCGGTGGCGAGGTCGCGGTGCTGGTGATGCTGGAGGCGGTCACCCGGCTGCTGCCCGGCGTGCTCGGCAACGCGGGCTCGCTGGACGAGGAGTCGCACGCCCACGGGCTGCTGGAGGCGCCGGTCTACACCAAGCCGCCGAGCTGGCGGGGGCACGAGGTGCCCGAGGTGCTCCGCTCCGGAGACCACGGGCGGATCGCCCGGTGGCGGCGGGAGGAGGGGCTGCTCCGGACCGCCGTCCGCCGCCCGGACCTGTTGGCCGCGCTGGACCCCGAACGCCTGGACAAACGGGACATCGCCGCGTTGGACCGGGCCGGATTTCAGCTGCCACCGGGGGATGTGGCAAAGTAGAGGGGTTGCCGCAGTCTGCCGCGCCCGTGGCCGGCTGCGAGGATCCTCGACCGGGGTCGGCCCGTCCGACCGCCACCCGGGGATCAGAATCACCCATCCGCGCATCGACTGACGATGCGCCGTGAGCCTTACGAGGACGCAGCGATGAACATCCTGGACGCCCTTGACGCCCAGTCGAAGCGGGTCGACCTTCCCGACTTCCGCGCCGGTGACACCGTGAAGGTGCACGCGCGAGTCGTCGAGGGCAACCGGTCCCGTGTGCAGATCTTCCAGGGCGTCGTCATCCGCCGCCAGGGTGACGGGCTGCGCGAGACCTTCACCGTCCGCAAGATCAGCTTCGGCGTCGGTGTCGAGCGGACCTACCCGCTCAACGGCCCGGGCATCGACCGGATCGAGATCGTGACCCGCGGTGACGTGCGTCGCGCCAAGCTCTACTACCTCCGTGAGCTGCGCGGCAAGAAGGCCAAGATCAAGGAGAAGCGGGAGAAGCAGCCCAGCTGACTTCCCGCTCGCCACGCCGCCCGAGCTGCGCATATGCCGTACCGACCGGTCCGCACTACCCTGGTCGGCACGGGCGCAGCCTGGCACTCACCCCGCGACGCCGCGGGGAGCTGTCCACCGCCGCCCGGGGGGCCTCACCGAGGCTCCCGGGCGGCGGTGTCGTTTCTGCTGATCGGGGAGTGGCGTGGCGCAGACGGTTGACGAGGACGGCACCGTCGACCCGTGGCGCCGGCGGGTGCGCCGCAACCGCCGGCAGATGCCGCTCTGGCAGGAGCTTCCGCTGCTGCTGGTGGTCGCGTTCTGCCTCGCCGTGCTGATCCGCACCTTCCTGCTCCAGGCGTTCTTCATCCCTTCCGGCTCGATGGAGGACACCCTCCTCGTCGGCGACCGGGTACTGGTCAACAAGGTCGTCTACGACGTACGGGATCCGGTGCGCGGCGAGGTGGTGGTCTTCCGGGGCACCGACCGGTGGGCGCCCCAGGTCGACGAGCAGCCCGAGCCGGGCTTCGTGGGCAAGCTCGGCCGGACCGTCGGTGACCTGGTCGGGGTGAGCCGCCCCGGCGAGAAGGACTTCATCAAGCGGGTGATCGGCCTGCCCGGCGACCGGGTGAAGTGCTGCGACGAGCAGGGTCGCGTGACGGTCAACGGCACGCCGCTGGACGAGCCGTACGTCCTGGAGAACTCCCCCCTCGACGTCCCGCCGAACCCCCGGGAGTGCCGGTCACGCCGCTTCGACGAGGTGGTGGTCCCACCCGGTCAGATCTTCGTGATGGGTGACCACCGGCTGGTCTCCCAGGACGCCCGCTGCCAGGGGCCGGTGCCGATCGACAACGTGGTCGGTCGGGCCTTCACGGTGGTCTGGCCGTCGTCACGGTGGAGCTCGCTACCGGTGCCGGAGACCTTCGACAACGTCTCCGGGCCGGGCGTCGCGGCACCGGCCGCCCCGGCCCCGGCCAGACCGACCCCGGAGGGTGGCGTGCTGCTTCTTCTGCCGCTCACGGCCGCGCTGGCCCGTTCTCGCGCGTTCCGGACGGTGACGTCCAGTCGGGCAACGTAGGCTCCTTGGCGTGATTGACGAGCAGACCGACAAACCGCGTAGCTCCTTCTGGAAGGAGCTGCCGATCCTGCTGGGTGTGGCGATTCTGGTCGCGGTGCTGGTGCGCGCCTTCGTCCTGCAGACCTTCTTCATCCCCTCCCCGTCGATGGAGAACACCCTCCAGATCGACGATCGGGTGCTGGTCAACAAGCTGGTCTACGATTTCCGGTCGCCGCACCGCGGCGAGGTCGTCGTCTTCAAGGCGCCGACCGAGTGGAGCGGCAACCCCGACGGCGAGGACTTCATCAAGAGGGTGATCGGCGTCGGCGGGGACCACGTGGTCTGCTGCGACCCGCAGGAGCGGTTGGTGATCAACGGACAACCGCTCGACGAGCCGTACATCTTCTCCATGGACGGCGTGCGGGACAAGCCGGCCGACCAGGAGTTCGACATCACCGTGCCGAAGGGGCGGCTCTGGGTGATGGGCGACCACCGCTCGGCCTCCGGCGACTCGCTGGAGCACTGGCAGCAGTCCGGGCAGAACATCACCAGCGCCACCATCCCCGTGGACGAGGTGGTGGGGCGGGCCTTCACCGTCTTCTGGCCGGTGAGCCGGGCCACCTGGCTGAGCGTGCCGGAACAGTACGACGGCATCCCGAACCCCTAGCGGCACCGGGCGGGCGTGGGCGATCGGCCCCCGGTCTGGCAGGCTGGTGCGGTGAACGTGAGCGCGAGGAGTGAGCTTGCGAGCCCCGCAGTCGCGAGCAACAGCGACGCCGTGAGCGCGAGGAGTGAGCTTGCGAGCCCGGCAGCTGTGAGCGACGGCGATCGTGTCTACACCCCTCGACGCGCGGCGCGGGTGCTGCTCGTCGACGCGGACGGCCGGGTGCTGCTCTTCGCCGGGTTCGACCCGGCCCGTCCCGAGCACCGCTACTGGTTCACTCCGGGTGGCGGGCTGGATCCGGGTGAGTCGCCGGCCGCCGGTGCGGCCCGGGAGTTGGCCGAGGAGACCGGGCTGCGGCTGACCCCCGCCGAGCTGGGTGAGCCGGTCTGGCGGGAGACGGTCGAGTACCCGTTCGACGGCGTGTGGTACCGGCAGGTGCAGGAGTTCTTCCTGGTCCGGGTGCCGTCCTGGGAGGTGGACACCGCGGGCTTCGACGACGTCGAGCAGGCCAGCGTCACCGGCCACCGCTGGTGGCCGGCCGCGGATCTGGCGGCGAGCGGCGAGCGCTACTACCCCGTCGACCTGCCCGCCGTGCTGGCCCGGGCGCTGCCCGCCGCGGCTGGTCCGACCGTGGCTGCTCCGGCCGCCGATGCTCCGGCCGCCGAGGGACCGGCTGGCGTGGCCGGCGAGGGAGGTGCCGGGTGCTGACCCCGCCGCGCACCGTCGTGCGCCGGGAGGCCGGGCTCTACGCGCTGGAGCGGGCGTTGCAGCGGCGTGGGTTCCGCAACGTCGCCGGCGCCGACGAGGCAGGTCGGGGCGCCTGCGCCGGGCCGCTGGTCGCCGCCGCCGCGGTGCTGCCCGAGGGGCGGCGCGGGGAGATCGAGGGGCTCGCCGACTCCAAGCTGCTCACCCCGGCCAGCCGGGAGCGGATCTACGACGAGGTGGTCGACCGGGCCCTGGCGTACGCCGTGGTGGTGATCCCGGCCGAGGAGGTCGACGCGCGGGGGCTGCACGTCTGCAACCTCGCCGCGATGCGCCGGGCCCTGGCCTCGCTCGACACCCGGCCGGACTACGTGCTCACCGACGGCTTCGGCGTGGACGGGCTGGATGTGCCCGGCCTGGCGGTCTGGAAGGGCGACCGGGTGGCCGCCTGCGTCGCGGCGGCCAGCGTGCTGGCCAAGGTCACCCGGGACCGGCTCATGGTGGAGCTGGACGGGACGTTCCCGGCGTACGGCTTCGCCGAGCACAAGGGCTACATCACGCCCGAGCACACCGCCGCGCTGCGGGAGCACGGGCCGTGTCGGGAGCACCGGTTCTCGTACGTGAACGTGGCAAGTGTGTCGGGCCGTGACGGCCGGCCACCGCGGTCCCGTCGGCCCGTCCTGGCGGCCGGCCGGGCGCCCGCCGGAGACGCCCCGGAGACGCTCTTCGGCGACGGCTCGGCGGGGCTGTTCGGCGACGGCCAGACCGGGTCGCCCGGTGGCCCGGACGAGCCGATGGAGCGCTCTTGCGCGCCAGGGAGTACCGTCGGCGTGGCGTTGGGCGAGCAGCCTCGGCCGCCGCTGCCGGTGGGGGAAGATGTGGTCATGGAAGGCGGAGAGCGATGAGCGCGGAAGATCTCGAGAAGTACGAGACCGAGATGGAGCTGCAGCTCTACCGGGAGTACCGCGACATTGTCCGCCAATTCTCCTACGTGGTGGAGACCGAGCGCCGCTTCTACCTGGCCAACCAGGTCGACCTGCACGTACGCAACTCCGACGGCGAGGTCTACTTCGAGGTCGAGATGCACGACGCCTGGGTGTGGGACATGTACCGTCCTGCCCGGTTCGTGAAGAACGTCCGGGTGATGACCTTCAAGGACGTCAACGTCGAGGAGCTGGAGAAGCCCGACATCTCGCTCCCCGCCGACTCCGGCTTCGGCGGCTGACGGCCGCTTCGCCCCGGCGGTCGCGCCGGCCCACCACCGCAGTCGGCGTCCCCACCCGCCCGCGGTCTCCGGCCGGTCGCCACCACATCGGCGGCGCGCGTGCCGCCACCCGTCACTCCGCGATGACGGCCACCTCGACCCGCTGGACCAGGTTGTTGGCGAAGCCGCCCCGGTTCCACGGCTGCTCCACCGGCTGGGTGCGGCCCGACGCGTCGGTCGCCCGCGCACCGAGGACGTACCGGCCCGGCCGCGCGTCCCACTCGTAGCGCCAGCGCCGCCAGGAGAACTCCCCGCCAGCCGGCTCGTCCAGAGTGGCCGGTGCCCAGCTGACGCCGCCGTCCGTGGTCACCTCGACCGAGACGATCGGAGCGTGACCCGACCAGGCCCGGCCGTCCATCGTGCACTGTCCCGGCCGGACCACCCGGGACCGGGACATGAAGTCGGGGAAGCCGGGCGGCCGGACCAGCGCGCGCGGCTCGATCCGGGTCACCGGCACGCCAGGGTCGTCGGCGTCCTGCCGCACCCGGTACGCGACCGCGTTCTGGTAGCCCTGGAACGCCTCGGTGACGACGCTGATCGAGCGGAGCCACTTGACGTGCGCCATCCCGTACCAGCCGGGCACGATCAGCCGCAGCGGGGCGCCGTGCTGCGGCAGCAGGGGCGCGCCGTTCATCTCGTACGCCAGCAGCACCTCCTCGCGCAGCGCGTCGGCGACCGGCAGCGCCCGCTGGTAGTCCTGCTCGACTCCCCGCTCGACGCCGTGGTCGGCACCGGTGAAGACCACGTCGACCGCCTCGGGGGCGATGCCGGCCTCGCGCAGCAGCGGGGCCAGCGGGGTCCCGGTCCACTCCGCGTTCCCCACCGCCTCCACCAACCAGGGCTGGCTCACCGGGCGCGGGTGCAGCAGCGCCCGGCCGTTGCCGGCGCACTCCAGGGTGACCCGCCGGGTGACCCGGGGGCGCTCTCGCAGGTCGGCCAGGCCGAAGGTGCGGGGCCGGTCCACCGCGCCGTCGACGGTCAGCGCGTGCGTCTCCGGGTCCAGCTCCGGGATGTCGTAGTGGATCAACAGATAGTGCAGCCCGGCCGGGGTGACGTCGTAGCGCAGCGCCTCCAGCGGGATGCCGTGGTTGCGCGCGGCCAGGCCCAGTTCCTCGGCGCTGATCCCCTCGTCGGGCTCGGCGAGCCGGGACGGCCCGCTCACCTCGGTCACGGTCGGTCGGCTCAGGTCGTCCACGGTCGTCATGTGATCTCCCCGGTCCCGACGGCGGCGGCGCCACCGTGCCCGCCGTCCAGCCTAGGGTGTGCCGCCCGGGCAGGGCAGTGGGCCACCCGCCCGGTACCGCTGGCGGGCACGAGGTGGGCCCGTCCCCGCCCGATGGCGGCGGCTGGCCGTGCGGGAGCGCCGGCCCGGCGTTGTCCGAGCCAGGCGCGGTGGCTGCGATGGTTGGCCGCCGCTTAGCAGATCAACCGGCCGTACGGCGACTGTCCACAGGGCACCCGTCATCCACAGCCGGCGTCCGGCGTCGTGGCGCGGGTCGGTGTCGCCCGGCAGGCTGCCCGTCATGCCACCGCCACCGAGCGACATCCGCCGTACCCTGCTGCTCTGCGTCGTCGTCCCGGTCTGGCTCGCGGTCCAGCTCTGCGTGGCGGTGCTTCTCGCCGCGTTGCCGGCCGCCGCCGGCCCGAGCCGGTCCGCCGGCCCGACCGAGGCCGCGCGGGAGCCGGAACCGGCCGTATCCGGGGGCGTGGCCAGTCGGTTCCGCTGGCCGGTCGACGGTGCGCCGCGACCGGTGCGCCCCTTCGATCCGCCGCCACAGCGGTGGCTGCCCGGGCACCGGGGCGTCGACCTCGCCGCCGTGGCGGGCAGCACGGTCCGCGCCGCCGGGCCCGGCACCGTGCTCTTCGCCGGCCCGGTGGCCGGGCGGCCGGTGGTCACCGTCGGGCACGCCAACGGGCTGCGCACCACCTACGAGCCGGTGGACCCGGCGGTCGCCGGCGGGACGTCGGTCCGCGCCGGCACCCCGCTGGGTCTCCTGCTCGCCGGCCATCCGGGCTGCCCGGCCGCCGCCTGCCTGCACTGGGGGCTGCGCCGCGGCGAGCAGTACCTGGACCCGCTGACGCTGCTGGGGCTCGGCCCGGTCCGGTTGCTGCCGGTCGACGGCCCGACCTCAGACCCCGCCGTGGCCTCTCCGGTCGCCGCTCGTCAGGGCGTCGTGGCGGTCCGCCGGTCGGTCAGCGCTGGGCGAGCAGCGGAGGCAGCCGCACCGCGAGCCGCTCGTACTCGTCCGGGGCGTTGTAGACCTGCCCGCAGAGGCGGAGCCAGCCCCGGCCGTTCCACGTCATCACCGCCACCTCGGTGGCGAGCCGCTCGGCGATCCGCTGCTGCAACCCTCGCGCCCCGTCGATGGTGGTGGCCAGACCGGGCGGCAGCGGGATGATCCGCATGGCGACCTCGGGTCCGCCGGGGTCGGGCAGGTCGGCCGGCGCCACGCCGAGCGCGTCGCCCACCACCCGCTGGCCGTACGCCGCCAGCGCGGCGTTGTGCGCCCGGACCCGGTCGACGCCGAGGCTACGCAGGGTGAACAGCCCTGCCGGGGCGGCCAGCCAGGACGTGTAGTCGAGGGTCGCCTGCCACTCCACCCGGGCCGGAAAGCCGGTGTCCTGCTCCCAGGAGACCACCAGCGGCTCGATCCGGTCCCGCCACGACGGCGCCACCACCAACGCGGCGGTGCCGCGCGGCGCGTACCCCCACTTGTGCAGGTTGCCCACCCAGAAGTCGGCGCCGACGCTCGCCACGGTGGTCGGCAGCATGCCGGGCACGTGCGCCGCGTCGACCAGGACCGGCACCCCGTGCTCGTGGGCCACGCCGACGATGGCGGCGGCGGGAAAGACCTTGGCGGTGGCGGAGGTGAGCTGGTCGATGACGAGCAGTCGGGTCCGGCCCGGGCGCAGCCCGGCCCGGATCGTCTCCACGATCTCCTCGGCGCCGGCGGTCAGCGGCACCGGCAGCACCCGGCTCTCGGCCCCGGTGCGGCGGCATTCCCGCTGGACGGAGAAGCTGACCGCGCCGTAGCCGTGGTCGGTGCTGAGCACCTCGTCGCCGGGGCGCAGGCCCAGCGACTGGAGCACCACCGCGACCCCGGTGGTGGCGTTGGCGACCAGCGCGGTGCCGTCCGGGTCCGCGCCGAGGAAGGCGGCCAGGTGCCGGCGGGTGTGCGCGACCCGGTCGACCAGCCCCTGGGTGAAGAAGCGCAGCGGGTTGGCTTCCATCTCGTCGCGCAGCCGCTGCTGGGCCCGCTGGACGCCGAGCGGTACCGCGCCGAACGAGCCGTGGTTGAGGTGGCTGACCGCCGGGTCGAGAGAGAAGAGCAGGCGGGCACCCGGAATCGGCTCCGGTGGCTGCGGGACGCTCACGCGATGATCGTAACTGTCGGTCGATCATCGTCCGCCGGTTCGGGCGGGCGGTGCCCCGGCGGGGTCAGGCGCGCGGATGGGCCTGGCGGTACGCCGCGCGCAGCCGCTCGACCGAGACGTGCGTGTAGATCTGGGTGCTCGCCAGCGATGAGTGGCCGAGCAGCTCCTGCACCGCACGCAGGTCAGCGCCGCCCTCGAGCAGGTGGGTGGCGGCCGAGTGGCGCAGGCCGTGCGGGCTGGTCGGTGGCAGGCCGGCGGCCTCGGCGTAGCCGCTGACGATCCGGCGCGCGGTGGTCGGGTTGAGCCGGCCGCCACGGGCGCCGAGGAGCAGCGCGTCCCCCGACTGCGCTCCGGCCAGCGCCGGCCGGCCCTGGCGTATCCACTCGTCCAGCGCGCGCTGCGCAGGCACCCCGTACGGCACCGTCCGCTCCCGCCCGCCCTTGCCGAACACCCGGACCACCCGCCGGGCGTGATCGACGTCCGCGCGGTTCAGCCCGCACGCCTCGCTGACCCGGACGCCGGTGCCGTAGAGCAGCTCCAGCAGCGCCCGGTCCCGCAGTAGCACCGGCTCCGCCGTGCCGGGCAGCTCTCCCGCCCCGCCGCCAGTCCCGTTGCCCTGGTCGGGCCGTCCATCGGGAGCGGCGCCGGGCGGTGCTAGCGACTCGTCGGCCGGCAGCTGGTCGACGCGCGCCGCGGGGAGTCGGCCGGGGGCCTCGACCAGGGCGGCGGCCTGCTCGGCCCGGAGGACGCCGGGCAGCTCCCGGTGGGCACGAGGGCTGGCCAGCGCCGCGCCCACGTCGGTCGGCAGCAGGCCGCGGCGATGTGCCCAGGCACTGAACACCCGGGCGGAGGCGGCTCGCCGGGCCAGTGAGCTCCGGGCCGCTCCGCTCGTCCGCTGCCGCGCCAGCCAGCTGCGCAACACGGTCAGGTCCACGCCGGCGACGTCCGCACAGCCCATCCGGGTGGCGTGGTCGAGCAGCGAGACCAGGTCGGTGACGTACGCCCGCACCGTGTGGGTGGAGCGGTTGCTGACCCGGGACAGGTGATCGGCGAACTCGTCGACCGCCTCGCGAAGCGCGGGCGGGAGCGCCTGGTGGGCGGCCCGGGTGCCGCCGGCGTCGCGGCTCATCGCCGCCCCACCGGCCCCGGCGGGCAGGACCGCCCGGACGGCGCGGACCCGCTGTCGGCTGGCACGGCGCAAGCCTACGGGCGCCCGGTCCCGGGGGCCGCCGTCGGGGGATCGTCAGTTGTCGACGGCGGGGTCGGCCGGCACCCGGTTGGGCGGCGCAGAGGCGTACCCCCGACGCCGCGTGGGACCGGTTCGGCCCGGAGGTGCTCGACGTCCGCAGGCGGCTACGAGGACAAGGTCATCGCCGCCTCGGCCGCATACGGCCGACCTCAGGAAAGATCCACTACATTCAACGGACGCCGCAGGTTCAGGCTTTCCAAGCGATCTCGACGGAAGACGGATCGAAGTACGACCTGCCGGGCGTCCACCCCGGCGGGCGGCCCTTCTGGGTCCGGTGGATCGTGACTGTCATCAGGGTGTCGACCACAGCGCGCCGCCGGTGAAGGTCGAGCGCCTCCCATGCCTTTGCTGGGTCCGCCACGGCGACCAGCCCGGAGAGAGCGTCACCTCGGCCCGCGTCCGCCAGGTCGTGCTCCACCTCGGCCAGCCGCGCCCGTAGCCGTTCGGAGCCCTGCCTCAGCTGCCGGACGTCGATCGCGCCGTCGGCGTACGCTGCCGCGAGGCCGTCTAGGCGTTCCCGCAGCGCCGTGGCATTCAAACTGAGGCCGGCGGTGTGGGGCCGCTGGTGGCTGGCGAGCAGCGTCGCCAGGTCTGGCCGGGACAGCCGCTCAACGACGATGGTCGAGACGTACCCGTCGAGCTCGACGGCGTTGCGGCCGACGCAGCGCGTCGCCTTGCAGGTGTACGACGGCACCGACCGGGCTGTCGTCGACATCAGGGTGGCCCGGACCGGCGTGCCACACACGCCGCACAGCGCCAGGCCGGAGAGCAGCCACCGCCGGGCCGAAGACCACTGCGTGCGCCGACCCGGGTGGGTCAGCACGCCCACCACCGCCCGCCAGCGGTCCTCGTCGACCAGCGGCGGCCACGCGGCCGGCCCGACTATGTCACCGCGGTGCTCGCGCAGCCCGGCGTTGCGGGCGCGCAGCAGCACCTTCCGTAGCTCGGTGGCGTTCCACCTCCGGCCCGTCGACGTCAGCAGGCCTCGGGCGTTCAACTCGGCCGCCAGCGCCCGCAGGCTGGCACCGGACAGAATCGCGTCGGTGGCTTCGGCGACCACGCGCGCCTCATCGGCTCGCGGGGTGACGCCGTCCGCCTCGTACCCATATGGCCGGCGGCCACCCGACCACTTGCCGTCTGCCGCCGCTTGCTGTTTGGCGCGCTGCTGCCGCTCGACCTGGTGCTCAACTTCGTACCGGGCGACCGCGCCCAGCTGGCGCGCCATCATGCGGCCGCTCGGCGTGCTGAAGTCCAGCGGGCCGGACTTGACGGTGTACGTCGGGACACCGCGCGGCTCGCACGCGGAGATGTACTCCTCCAGCTCGGTGGGCGAGCGGTGCAGCCGGTCGGTGTGCCAGGCGAGGACGGCGTCGATGCGGGCGGCGGCGATGTCGTCGAGCATCCGTCGGTACGAGGGGCGGGCTTTGCCGCTGTACGCGGATAGGTCGTTGTCGCTGTAGAGCTGCGCAACCGTCAGCCCATGCCTCGCGGCCAGCTCTCGGCAGTCTTCCTCCTGCCGAGCCACGCCCAGCCCGCCGCCCTCCCGGTCGCGGCTGATGCGGACATAGATAGCGGCTCGCGCCATGGCGCTGAGTATGGCACTGCTTGACTACCGCTGCGTCAAACGCCGAACCGAACTTCGGCAGTGTGGCCGGGAGCAGGTTGAGCGTGATCCGCCGGTTCGGCCAGCGCTGGCCGGAGTTGACCACGGCGGCGCAGACCTGGTCCCGGGCCTCGTGCAGCGCGGTGTCCGGCAGGCCGGAGATCACCACCGCGGGCAACCCGGGGGCCAGGTCGGCCTCCACCTCCACCAGGTGCCCGGTGACCCCGACCAGCCCGACGCAGAGCACCTTCGCGTAGCTCATCGCGCGCTGCCTGTCCGGGCCAGGCCGACGGATGCCGTCCGCCCGGGCATCTCAGAACGCGCCTTTGAGCTGCTCCACCTGGGCCGGGCCGGCGTTGGGCAGCCGCCGGGCCTTGGCCGGTACGACGGCCTCGGCCGGGCTGCCGAACTCGCCGCCCCAACGGGTCTTCACCTCGCAGAACACGAGCACCGGCCCGTCCCAGGCGATGATGTCGATCTCTCCGGCCGGGCAGCGCCAGTTCCGGGCGACCGGCCGCAGCCCCGCCCCGATCAGGTGTCGGACGGCGCACCGCTCGCCGTACGCGCCGACCGCCTGGTTCCGCTTCGTCATGGCCGGCACGCTGCCCTGCTCCGGCCGCTCGGAGCGACCCTGGACCGGCCGGGCTGTGGACGGCGCCCCGGCTGTGGACGACCGGACGATCATGCCGGCCGCGTGCTATGTCACCTGGGCCGACCGGCGGAATCGGAGGCGGTGCGGCGTCGGGGTCGAATGGCGTCGGTCGGGCCGGTCGCATACGGTGCCGGACGTGGACGGACGACGGAGCTTCCCCGACGACCAGGAGTCGCGCTGGTACCCCGGTGAGCGCGAACGCGGCTACGAGCCGGACTGGCGCGGCACGGACGACGCGCGCCCGCGGGACGAGGAGTTCCGGCCCCCGGAGCAGCGTGCCGCCGGCGACGATCCCCGTTACGCCGACACCCCCGGCTACCGCGAGCCGGCGCGCTTCGGCGCGGCCGACGCCGAGCCCGGCCGGTTCGGCGTCGCGGAGGCCGACTCGGGCCGCTTCGCCGCGGTCGACGGGGGTTTCGGCGTCGCCGAGAACGACTCGGGCCGGTTCGCCGCCGTCGACGCCGGGTTCGGCGTGGCCGAGCGGGACGCCCGACGTCGGGCTGAGCCGGGAGGGTTCGGCACCGAGGACGACTCGGGACGCTTCGGGGCGGTGCGCCCGGCCGGGGACGACCGGCAGGATCCCACCGGATACCGGGTCAACCGGGCTCGGCGCACCGAGAACGACTCGCCGGGGGTCTCCGGCGACCCGACTCTCGCGCGCACCGGCCGCCGCGCCGAACCGGACCCGGCTGAGGTGCCCGGCGACCTGACTCTCTCGCGCGCCGGTCGCCGTGCCGAACCGGACCGGGCGGACGCCACCGGCGACCTGGCCGCCGGGCGGGCCGGCCGCCGTGCCGCCCGGGAGGTGACGGAGCCGGTCGCCCTCGAGCCGCCGGCCGCCGCCCGGGAGCCCGAATCCGCCGGGGTCGAGCCGCCCCGGACCGCCCCGCTCGCCGGCTATCCGATCGTCGACCCCGGCCGGGGCGGTGAGCAGCCGCACCCGCTGGAGATGCCGACCGGGCCGATGCAGCCGATCGGGCCGCGCGCCGACCTGCCGCCGTATCTGCCGGGCGCCGCGCCGGACGGGGTACGCCAGCCCGCCGGCGACGGGGTCTACCGGACCCGCCGGCCAGTGCTGGCGGTGCTCTTCGCGCTGCTCGCCCTGGTCTTCGAGATCCCCGCGCTGCGGCTGCTGGCCAGCGGCGTGACCGGGGACCCGGTCTCGGCCGGGAACGTTGTGGCGGGGACCTTCCTGGTCGCCGGGCTGCCGATCTTCGCGATCGGGCTGTACGGGCTGCGTACCGGTGGATTGTCCCTGGCCGACGGCGGCCGGGGCTGGTTGCGCCCGCCGACGGCCTACCTGACCGTCGCCCTCGTGCTCTTCGTCGCCGCCGCGCTCGCCGCCGGCTGACGCGCGCCGGTCGCCCTACCGGCCGGCTGGTCGGCCGCCCTGGTGGGCGCGGCGCACCCGGAGGCCGGCGGGCGGGGGAGGGGCGTACACTGGTCGACTGGCGACCGCCTCGTGCGGTCGACCTCGCGCGCCCTCTCCACGAGCCGTCGTGGGGCGACGGCCTCCCTGGTCCCGATCTTGATCGGGCCCGCCATGGCCGGCGACCGGGCGCCAGGACGCCCGGCCGCCGGCCGGGCGCGACAACCAGGGACCGCAAGGAGTACCCCACCATGGCCGTCGTGACCATGCGTCAGCTGCTGGAGAGCGGTGTCCACTTCGGGCACCAGACCCGGCGCTGGAACCCGAAGATGAAGCGCTTCATCTTCACCGAGCGCAACGGTATCTACATCATCGACCTGCGCCAGACCCTCGACTACATCGAGAAGGCGTACGAGTTCGTGCGCGGCACCGTCGCCGAGGGCGGCAGCATCCTCTTCGTCGGCACCAAGAAGCAGGCCCAGGAGGCGATCTCCGAGCAGGCGACGCGGGTCGGCCAGCCGTACGTGAACCACCGCTGGCTCGGTGGCATGCTGACCAACTTCCAGACCGTGTACAAGCGGCTGCAGCGGATGAAGGAGCTGGAGGCTCTCGGTGACCTGAGCGGCACCGCCGCCGGCTACACCAAGAAGGAGACCCTGCAGCTCTCCCGCGAGAAGATCAAGCTGACCCGCACCCTGGGCGGCCTGCGGGACATGCAGAAGCTCCCGGCTGCGATCTGGGTGGTCGACACCAAGAAGGAGCACATCGCCGTCGACGAGGCCCGCAAGCTGGGCATCCCGGTGATCGCGGTGCTCGACACCAACTGCGACCCGGACGAGGTCGACTTCCCGATCCCGGGCAACGACGACGCGATCCGCTCGGCCGAGCTGCTGACCAAGGTCGTCGCCGCCGCCGTGGCCGATGGTCTGATCGCCCGTTCCGGCCGGCGCCGTGGCACCGACGAGAAGCCGGAGCCGGGCGTCGCCTCCGACGAGCCGCTGCCCGAGTGGGAGCGCGAGCTGCTCGAGGAGCCGAAGAAGGCCGACGAGCAGGAGCAGCCGGCCGCCCAGCAGCAGGAGCAGCCGGCCGCCCAGCCGGCGGCCGCCGCCGCGGAGTGATCGCACCGTCGCTGTCCCGCCGTCCGTTTCGGCGGACGCGGGACAGCGACGGACGGGTCGGCACATCCGGCCCGGATCCGGGTAACCGGCACCTCTGACCATCCACACGCCGTCTCAACATCGAAGAGAGAGCCATGTCCCAATTCACCGCCGCGGACGTCAAGAAGCTCCGCGACCTCACCGGCGCCGGCATGATGGACAGCAAGAAGGCGCTGACCGAGGCCGAGGGCGACTTCGACAAGGCCGTCGAGATTCTGCGCGTCAAGGGCGCCAAGGACGTCGGCAAGCGGGCCAGCCGGACCGCCGCGAACGGCCTGGTGGCGCACTCCGGCCAGGCGCTGCTCGAGCTCAACTGCGAGACCGACTTCGTGGCCAAGACCGAGTCGTTCATCGCCCTGGCCCAGCAGCTGGTCGAGCACGGCGAGCGTTCCGGCGTCACCAACGCCGAGGAGCTGCTCGCCAGCGAGCTGGACGGCCGGCCGGTGGCCGACCTGATCCAGGAGCAGTCCGCCAAGATCGGCGAGAAGCTGGTGCTCAACCGCTTCGTCAAGCTCGACGGCACCACCGCCGTCTACCTGCACCGCAAGGCCCAGGACCTGCCCCCGGCGGTCGGCGTGCTGGTGCAGTACACCGGCAAGACCGACGAGGCCGGCGACGCCGACGCTCGTGGTGTCGCCATGCAGATCGCCGCGATGCGGCCGAAGTACCTCACCCGTGACGAGGTGCCGGCCGAGATCGTCGAGTCCGAGCGGCGCATCGCCGAGCAGACCGCCCGCGAGGAGAACAAGCCCGAGGCGGCCCTGCCGAAGATCGTCGAGGGCCGGGTGAACTCGTTCTTCAAGGACTTCGTCCTGGTCGAGCAGGCGTCGGTCACCGACAACAAGAAGTCGGTGAAGCAGGTGCTGGCCGAGGCCGGCATCGAGGTCACCCGCTTCGAGCGGTTCGAGGTCGGCCAGGCCTGAGCCGTCACCGGGCGCCTCGGCGCCCGTGGGCAGGAAACGTAGACGAGGAGGTCGTGGTGTACGTGACAGGCACCGCGGCCTCCTCGTCCCATAGGGTCGGCAGCGGCAGGTTCGCGGTACGCGGCGCACGGGGCGTCGGCGTGGGGAAGGGCGGGGCGGATGACGCAGGTTGTGAGTGACCGGACGCTGGCGGAGGACGATCCGACCGCACCGCCGCCCGGCCGGGCTCGCCGGGTGGTGCTGAAGCTCTCCGGTGAGGTCTTCGGCGGCGGCGCGATCGGCGTCGACCCGGACGTCGTCCAGGCCATCGCCCGGCAGATCGCCACCGTGGTCCGCCGCGGCGTGCAGGTGTCCGTGGTGGTCGGCGGCGGCAACTTCTTCCGCGGCGCCGAGCTGCAGAAGCGCGGCATGGACCGGGCCCGCGCCGACTACATGGGCATGCTCGGCACCGTGATGAACTGCCTCGCGCTGCAGGACTTCCTGGAGAAGGAGGGCATCGAGACCCGGGTGCAGAGCGCGATCACCATGGCCCAGGTCGCCGAGCCCTACATCCCGCTGCGCGCCATCCGGCACCTGGAGAAGGGCCGGGTGGTCATCTTCGGCGCCGGCGCCGGCATGCCGTACTTCTCCACCGACACCGTCGCCGCCCAGCGGGCGCTGGAGATCCGCGCCGACGTGGTGCTGATGAGCAAGAACGGCGTCGACGGCGTCTACACCGCCGATCCCCGGATCGACCCCACCGCCAGCAAGTTCGACTCGATCACCTTCTCCGAGGTGCTGCGCCGCAACCTGCGGGTCGCGGACGCGGCGGCGTTCAGCCTCTGCATGGAGAACGGCCTGCCGATGCTGGTATTCGGCGCGCAGGGGGATGACACGATCGTCCGCGCCGTGGGTGGCGACAAGATCGGCACCCTGATCACCGCCTGAACGGTCGCCGGCGGCGACGGCAGCGGTCCTCCGACACACAGCAGAGCCCACCACGAGCACAGAAGGAGGCGAGGAGACCGGTGATCGACGACACCCTCCTCGAGGCCGAGGAGAAGATGGAGCGTGCGGTCGAGCACGCCAAGGAGGAGTTCGGCGCGATCCGGACCGGCCGCGCCAACCCGGCCATGTTCTCCAAGGTCATCATCGACTACTACGGCACGCCCACCCCGCTGACCCAGATGGCGTCCGTCGCGATCCCCGAGCCGCGGATGGCCATCATCAAGCCGTACGACGCGTCGCAGATCAACGCCATGGAGAAGGCGATCCGCGACTCCGACCTCGGCGTCAACCCGAACAACGAGGGCAACCAGCTGCGCATCCTGCTCCCGCAGATGACCGAGGAGCGCCGCCGCGACATGATCAAGGTCGCCCGGCAGAAGGGTGAGGAGGCCAAGGTGGCGGTCCGCAACGTCCGTCGCCGCGGCAAGGAGGAGCTGGACCGGATCGTCAAGGACGGTGAGGCCGGCGAGGACGACGGCCGCCGGGCCGAGAAGGAGCTGGACGACCTGACCCAGCGCTTCGTGGCGAGCATCGACGAGCTGGTCAAGCACAAGGAGACCGAGCTGCTCGAGGTCTGAGAGCCGGCCGCGCGCGGCGCACCAACGGACGTGACACGAGGCCCGTCCCCGGACATCGGGGACGGGCCTCGTGGCGTACGTCAGTTGGGGATCCGCACCGTCCTGGTGCTCTCCACCAACTGCTCGCCGGTGGACGCGTCGCGCAGCGAGAAGCGGGCGGTGGCCAGGCCCGGGTGCAGCAGCGGCTCCCTGCGCGAGAAGGCCATCGGGATCATGACCGTGCCGCCGTCGCACCGGACCTCGCCGGCCCCGTGCCCCCAGACGGCCCAGAGGGTCGGCAGACCGTCCTGCACCAGCGAGGCCGACATCAGGTAGTCGCCGGCCGGGCAGTGCGGGGCGGCGGCGTTGACCCTGGTCGCCGGGTACGCCTCTCCCGGCGCGCCACCGGGCGGCTCGAACAGGTACAGCTCGCTGGCCCGGTGATCGATGACGACGCTGGCCGGTGCCGTGTCGGCAGCGGCCGGTGCGGCGGCCCCCAGGACCATGGCGACCGTCGCCAGCACGGCCAGACTGATCTTGTTCATGCGCGTTTCCTTCCCCCGTTGGTGACGCCGGCGGGGCCGGCGCGACCACCAGCGGACCACGTCCGGTGTGCCCGGCTCAGTACCTGATCGGGCACCGGCGGAGTCGGATCGAGGGCTGCGGACCTCCGGCGAGGTGCCCAGGGCGGGTGTGCTCGTCCGCCGCTCCTCGACGGGTTGTCGGGCCGGGCGGGGGCTGGTCGCCCGAGCCTCGTCCGCAGTGCCGGTCCGGCGGGTGCAGTAGGCTCGGCAGGATTCCCGGCCACCGGGCGGTGAACGCTGGGGATCGACCGGCCGTCGCGCCGGTCAACCCGGAAGAACAGTCGCGCGTGTAGGGGATGCTTGTGGTCTTGCGTCATGTGGTGGTACTCGCGCCGCGTCGCGGTGCGTGATGTCCCACCCCGACCCCTACGGCGGCGCGGAGCCCCGCGGCTGGGACCGACCTGACCGGTCGGCCGCCCTGCCCTGGCCGGAACCCGAACTCGAGCCGTGGACGCGGCACCCGGACGCCGGGCCGGAGATGTACGCCGAGCCGGAGATGTACGCCGAGCCGCGGACCCGGTCCCGCCCGCACGGTGACCCGTACCCGGACCGTGGCGCCCCGTTCCCACCGGAGGGCTACGACGACGGCGGGCGGTACCCGGCCGACCCCTACCCGCGCCGGGGCGCCCCGGCGCGGCGCGACGACCGGCGCGGCCCCGACCCGTACCCGGATCGCGGCCGGACCGAGCCGCGTCAGGGTCCGAACCCCTACGACGACCGGTACCACGACGACCGCTACGACCGACGCGACGACGAGCGCGGCGCCGGCCGCTACGACGGGCCGCCGGGCGCCGGCCCGGGCCGGCACGACGACGAGGACGCCTACCCGACCGCTCAGCTGGAGCCGGTCCGGGACGACGGCGTCCCGCAGGTCGCGGCGGAGGCGGAGTCCGAGCCGCCCGCGGGCCGGCGGCAGCCCGGTCGGCGGCGGGCGAGCGCGAGCCGGCCACCCACCCAGCAGACGGCGAGCCGGGCCGGTCGCAATCTGCCGGCCGCCATCGGCGTGGGGCTCGCCCTCGGCGCGCTGATCGTGGTTCCGCTCTTCTTCTTCCCGCCGGCGTTCCTGGCGGTCGTCGTGGCCGCGATCTGCGTCGGCATCTGGGAGATGGCGCGGGCGGTCCGGCGCAGCGGGGCGCACCCGCCCCTGGTGCCACTGGTCGCCGGCGGCGCGCTCACCGTGGGGCTGGCCTGGTACGCCGGCCCGGACGCGCTCAGCCTGGGGCTGCTGGTCACGGTGCTGGGCACGATGATCTGGCGGCTGGGCGACGGGCCCGGCGGCTACCAGCGGGACCTGACCGCGGCCACCCTGATCGCGGTCTACGTGCCGTTCCTCGGCGGGTTCGCCGCGCTGCTGGCGGCGGCGCCCGACGACGGCCCGTTGCGGATCCTGGCCACCCTGGTCGCGGTGGTGCTCTCCGACACCGGCGGGTACGCCGCCGGCGTCTCCTTCGGCAAGCACCCGATGGCGCCCACGGTGAGCCCGAAGAAGTCCTGGGAGGGTTTCGCGGGCTCGGTCACCGCGGCGGCCGCCGGCAGCGCCCTGCTGCTCTGGCTGATGTTCGACGTGGCTCCCTGGTGGGGCGCGCTGTTCGGGGTGGCGATCTCCTGCGCCGCGGTCCTCGGCGACCTCGCCGAATCCATGATCAAGCGGGATCTCGGGGTGAAGGACATGAGCAACCTGCTCCCCGGGCACGGCGGGCTGATGGACCGGCTCGACTCGATCCTCTTCGCGGTGCCGACCGCGTACCTGCTGCTGGCGGTCCTCGTGCCGGTGGCGGGCTGAGGCGTGCGGGGCGCCGGCGGCGGGTCGGCCGGAGGGCCGGGGTCGGTTCGGCACCTCCGGACAGGTACGTCCGCCGTTCGGCGTGACAGACTGGACCAGCCATGACAAGCCTGCCCTTGATCCCCGTCGCCCCGGACGCTCCGGCCGCCCGCCGCGCCGCCATGCCCCCGCAGCACCTCGCCGACCTCGACCTGGCCGGCCGCCAGGCGCTGGTCACCGAGCTGGGGGAGCCGGCGTTCCGCGCGAAGCAGATCTCCACCCATTACTTCGGCCGGCTGGTCCGCGATCCGCAGCTGATGACCGACCTGCCGGCCGCCACCCGGGAGCGGCTGGCCGACCGGCTGCTGCCGTCGCTGCTCACGCCGGTTCGCGAGATGGCCTGCGACGACGGCGCGACCCGCAAGGCGCTCTGGCGGCTGCACGACGGCTCGCTGGTGGAGAGCGTGCTGATGGGCTACCCGGACCGGGTCACCGTCTGCATCTCCAGCCAGGCCGGCTGCGGCATGGCCTGCCCGTTCTGCGCCACGGGGCAGGCCGGGCTGACCCGCAACCTCTCCACCGCCGAGATCGTCGACCAGGCGGTCTACCTGGCCGGGGTGGCTGCCTCCGGCGCGGTGGCGGGATCCCCGGCGCGCCTGTCGCACGTGGTGTTCATGGGCATGGGTGAGCCGCTGGCCAACTACTCCCGGGTGATCGCCGCGATCCGACGCCTGGTCACGCCGGCTCCGGAGGGGCTCGGCCTGTCCCAGCGGCACATCACCGTTTCCACGGTCGGGCTGGTTCCGGCCATCCGCCGACTGGCCAGCGAAGACCTCTCAGTGACTCTTGCGTTGTCGTTGCACGCGCCCGATGATGATCTGCGCGACGAACTCGTGCCGGTCAACCAGCGCTGGAAGGTAGCCGAGGTGCTGGACGCAGCGTGGGACTACGCGGCCAGGACGGGACGCCGCGTGTCGATCGAGTACGCGATGATCAAGAACGTGAACGACCAGCCGTGGCGAGCTGACCTGCTCGGCCGGCTGCTGGCCGGCAAGTTGGCCCATGTGAACCTCATTCCGCTCAACCCGACGCCGGGCAGCCGCTGGGACGCGAGCCCGAAGCCGGTCGAGCGGGAGTTCGTCCGGCGGTTGCGTGACGCCGGGGTGTCCACCACCGTGCGGGACACCCGGGGCCGCGAGATCGACGGCGCGTGTGGGCAACTCGCCGCGGCTGAGGACAGGGACATCGACCGCGCCGGAGCGGCACCGGCATGACCGGGCGCGGCGAACGAGACCAGGAGACATAGTGGCGAGTCAGGGTCAGCGTTTCCGGCGTAAGGCGCTTCGCCGGGGATACAAGGTCGACGAGGTGGACGCCTTCCTCGACCGGGTGGAGGCGACGCTCTCCGGCCAGTCGGTCGGCGCGCCCGTGGCCTCCCAGGAGGTCCATGACGTCGTCTTCCGGGTCCGGTTCAACGGCTATGACGAGTGGCAGGTCGACCTGCACCTCGACCGGGTGGAGCGGCAGCTGGCCGAGCTGGAGGAGCGCGGTGCGGCCGGCGGGCGCGGCGGTGACCCGCGGCTGGGTGACCGGCTGGGTCCGCCGGACCGGATGGGTCCACCGATGCGCGACGACCGTGGCATGCCGCCGGTCCCGCAGCCGATGCCGCCCCGGCCGATGCCGGCGCAGGCCGGTCCGCCCGCTGACCGCTACGGCCGCTACGACGAGCCGACGGGCGCCTTCGCCGGTGGTTACGACGCCCCGCGCGGCGGTTACGACGGTCCGCGTGGTCCCGGTGGCCCGGGCGGCCCCGGTGGTCCGGGTGGCCCCAACCCGGGCATGCCGATGGGGCCGGGCGCCCCGATGGGCGGCCCCGGTATGCCCCAGCGTGGCCTCCCGCCGGGCCCGAGCGGCTACGGCCCCCCCGAGGAGCAGCGCTTCGACGGCTTCGAGGCCGGGCGGCGCGCCCGCGCCGACATGACCGCCGAGATCCGGATGCCGGAGCGGGACCCGCGCGACATGCGCCGGGGGCCGGCCGGCCCGCCGCCGATGCCGCAGCCGGGGATGGGTGGCCCGCCGATGGGCGGCCCGCCGGCGGTGCCCGGCCCGCCGGTCGGCGGCCCGCCGATGGGTGGCCCGCCGATGGGTGGCCCGCCGATGGCCGGCCCGCCCGGCAGCGACCTCTACCGGGTCGACGCGATCCGCCGCAGCTTCCAGGTGCGCCGGTTCGGCAGCGGCTACGACCCGGACCAGGTCGACCGCTTCTTCGAGAGCCTGCTCGGCGGGATGGCCGGCCGCAACCAGATGCCGGTCAACCCCAAGGACCTGGACACGCTGCGCTTCGGCCTGGTCCCGGGCGGCTACTTCGAGGCCGAGGTGGACGCCGCGCTCAAGGACGTGCAGGACATCCTCTTCGGCCGCTGACCCCGGCCCGCGTACGGCGAAGGCCCGCTCCCCGGTGGGGAGCGGGCCTTCTGCGTGGTCGAGGCCGGTGCGCGCCGGATCGGGCGGCGCCGGCGCCTGGGTCAGGACCGCAGGCCGTTGCGGCGCAACACGGCGTCGCCGATGACGATGATCAGCAGCAGCGCGGCCAAGCCGGCCAGCCAGATGTTCTCGACGCTGCCCTCGTGGTTGCCGATGATCATCGCCAGCAGCGCCAGCGCGGTGAGCACCGCGCCGATCCGCCCCGACTTGCGGTGCCCGGGCTTGTGCTGGTCTGGCGACGTTACCGGCTCGCTTCCTGCCACTGTCGGTCCTTCCCTCGCGATCGGATCTCCGGTTAGTCTGGCACGCCCCGCGCCGGGCCCGGCGCAGGGTCCGGCACGGACGAGGGACCGCATGAGCCGCAAGGATGACCGGGAGTTGCTCAAGGCGGCGTACGAGGCGTGGGACGCCGAGGACTGGGCGCTCGCCGGGGAGCGGTTGGAGCGGCTGGTGCGGCGGCACCCGGACCACCGGAGGTCGCCGGTCTGGTGGTACGACGCGGCGCTGGCCCACAAGTTCCTGCGCAACTGGGCGAAGGCGCACGAGCTGGGCCGGGAGGCGGCCGCGCGGGCCGAGCGGGGCACCCAGGACCCGGCGTTCTGGAACCTCGGCATCGCCGCGACGATCATGGAGGACTGGGCGACGGCCCGGGACGCGTGGCGGGGTTACGGGCTGACCGTTCCCGACGGTGACGGCGAGATCGAGGCCGATTTCGGCGTCACGCCGATCCGGCTGAACGCCGACGCCGGTGGCGGCGAGGTGGTCTGGGCGCGGCGGCTCTGTCCGGCCCGGGCGCGGGTGCTGAACGTGCCCACGCCGGAGTCCGGCCGCCGGTACGGCGAGGTCGTGGTGCACGACGGGGCGCCCAACGGCGAACGGACGGTCGGGGGAGAGCGGTTCTCCGTCTTCGACGAGTTGCTGCTGTTCCGGGCGTCGGACCTGCCGACCTCCACCGTCGAGGTGGGCGCCGGCACGCCGGAGGACGTCCGCGCCCTGGCGAGCCTCTTTGACGAGCACGGGTACGCGGCGGAGCCCGCCAGCGGCGTACAGCTGATCTGCTCCTGCTGCAGCGAGGGCAGCGTGGAACAGCATCCCGACCATCAGATTGGTGGTGGGCAGCGGGTGCATCTGGCCGCTCCGGTGGTAAAGATCTCCGAGCTGATGGCGGCCTGGTGCGCCGACGCGCCGGAGCGCCGGAGCTGGACGGGCGCGATCCAGGGCTGAAGGCCCGGGTAGCCGGGCCCGCCCCGGGCGGGCCGAAGGGCACTACCGGCGTCGCGGAACGGCGGCCACACTGCCTCCGGTAGCGTTTGGCGTACACCTTGATACGTCTTTTTGAGGGGGAAACTGCGGTGCGAGTGACCGGGACCGGGCACGCCAGCATGCGGATCGACACGGCCGCGGGCAGCATCCTGTGCGACCCGTGGGTCAATCCGGCCTACTTTGCCTCCTGGTTTCCGTTTCCTGACAATTCCCTGCTCGACTGGGAGAGCCTCGGCCAGGTTGACTACCTCTACGTCTCCCACCTGCACCGGGACCACTTCGACGCGGCGCACCTGAAGCGGTACGTCTCGAAGCAGGCCACCGTGCTGCTGCCCGAGTTCCCCACCTCGGAGATGGAGGACGAGCTGCGGGAGCTGGGCTTCACCCGGTTCCTCAAGGCGCCGAACGAGCAGGTCGTCGAGCTGGACGGCGGCCTGAAAATCATGATTCAGGCGTTGACCAGCCCCACCGACGGACCGATTGGCGACTCCTCCCTCTGGGTGGAGTACGACGGGGTCCGGCTGCTCAACCAGAACGACGCCCGCCCCACCGACCTGACCGTCTTCGCCGAGCTGGGGCACGTGCACGCGCACCTGCTGCAGTTCTCCGGCGCGATCTGGTACCCGATGGTCTACGAGCTGCCCCAGTCGGCGAAGACCGCGTTCGGCAAGCAGAAGCGCGACCGGCAGTTCGACCGCACCTGGCGCTACATCGACGACCTGAAGGCCTCGCACGTCTTCCCGATCGCCGGCCCGCCCTGCTTCCTCGACGACGCGCTGTGGCAGTTCAACGACATCCACGGCGACGAGGGCAACATCTTCCCCGACCAGTCGGTCTTCCTGAGCGAGTACGCGAAGGTCGGCGGCACCAACGGCATCGTGCTGCTGCCGGGCAGCGTCGCCGAGGTCACCACCGAGGGCGCGACCACCACCCACCCGGTGCCGGTCGAGGAGTTCTTCGCCAACAAGGTCGCCCACCTGGAGGAGATGCGCGAGCGCAAGCGCCCGATCATCGAGGCGGAGAAGGCGTCCTGGCGGCACCCCGAGGTGGACGTGCTCGGCGAGATGAAGCGCCGGATCGAGCCGCTGCTGGACGAGTCGATCTACCTGGCCAAGGGGGTTGGCGGCCCGGTCCGCTTCGACCTGGTGGGATATGACGGCGAGAGCGTCGAGTCGATCGTGGTGGACTTCCCGGGCAAGGAGGTCCGGCCGTACGCCGACGAGAAGGTGCGCTACCGGTTCCGTACCGAGCGGTCGCTGATCGAGCACCTGCTCTTCATCGACGAGGTGGACTGGGTCAACTCCCTCTTCCTCTCCTGCCGGTTCTCGGCGGCCCGGATCGGCCAGTACAACGAGTTCGTCTACGCGTTCTTCAAGTGCCTCTCCGAGGAGCGCCTCCAGTACGCCGAGGGCTGGTACGACGAGCACGAGCGGGCCGTCGACGCGGAGGACATCACCCTGGGCGACTGGGTCGTGCAGCGCCGCTGCCCGCACCTGAAGGCGGACCTGAGTCGGTTCGGCATCGTCGAGGGCGACCAGCTCACCTGCCAGCTGCACGGCTGGCGGTTCGACCTGGCCAGCGGTCGCTGCCTCACCAGCGTCGGGCACAAGGTCCGTGCCCACCGCGTCGACGCCGACACCCCCGCCCCCGCCGGCGAGGCCGCCAGCTGACCCCCACCCGCCTCCCCTCCGGCGTCGATCATGGAGTTGTGGTGGGTGACGAAACGGGCTTCCCGCCCCATCGCGGGCCCCACCGCTCCATGATCGAGGGGGCGATGGGGGCGGGGCGTGACCGAGGGCGACGACGAGTCGAGGTACCGGTACGGGCGGGACCGGGAGTTGGCCCGGGACGCGTCCCGGGTCGAGGCGTTCAGCGACGCCGTCATCGCGATCGTGCTGACGCTGATGGCGGTCGACCTGCTCCAGATCGGCCCGGTACGCACCGACGGGACGGGGTTGCCCCGGGCGCTGCTGCACGAGTGGCCGGCCTACCTGGCGTACGTCATCACCTTCGCCATCGTCGGTCAGGTCTGGCTCACCCACCACAACATGTGGCGCTACGTGGTCCGGGTCGACCAGGTCCTGCTGGTGTTCAACCTGCTCCTGCTGCTCTTCGTGGCCGCCATCCCGTTCACCGCCGACCTGCTCGCGGACAACCTGCGCGGCAGCGTCCAGGAGCAGCGGCTGACCGCCGCGCTCTACGTCGGCGCGGTGCTCGGCGAGGCGCTCTTCTTCAACCTGAGCTGGTGGTGGGCCCGCCGCCGACGACTGCTGAACCCCGACCTGGATCCCCGGCTGGCCCGGGCGGTGGCGCGGCGCTTCCTGCTCGGACCGGCGCTCTACCTGGTCGCGTTCGCCTTCGTCTTCGTCGACCCGATTCTCAGCCTCGGCCTGTACCTGCTGCTGGTCGGCCTCTACCTGATCCGCGGCCCCGGCGACCTACCCTCCTCCGCCCGCTGACCGTCCCCGCCCCGCCCGAAGCGGGGGTTAGCTGGTCAGGTCGGTGAGGATGCGGCGGGCGGCGTTGTGGCCGGCCGCGCCGATCACGCTGCCGGCCGGGTGGCAGCCGGCGCTGCCGGCGTACACGCCGTCCACACCGGTGGCGTAGGGCATCCGGTCCGTGAACGAGACGGTGTTGTCCACGTGGTGGATGTGGCCGCCGGTGATGCCGAAGTGCGCCTCGATGCCCGGTGGCGGCAGCGGTACCGCGTCGGCGATGAGGTCGCCGGTGCCGGGCGCGTACCTCTCGCAGATCTCGATCAGCCGGTCGACGTAGCCGGGCAGCGCCGCGTCCCAGGTGGTGCCGGCCAGCTCGTAGGGGACCGACTGGACGAAGAGCGCCGACGAGTGGTGCGTGCCGTCGGAGAGCGACGGGTCGACGGTGGTGTGCAGGTACCACTCGATCGTCGGCTCGGCCGGCAGCCGCCCGGCCCGCACGTCCGCCCACATGGCGCGCAGCGCGGCCATCGGCGAGGTGTCGTCCCCGCCGACCAGAGACGCCGACCCGGGCAGCAGGTGGATGGTCGAGCCGAACGGGCTCGGCGCGTCCGCCGGCAGGCAGGAGAAGCGGGGCAGACCGGTCAGCGCCAGGTTGAGCTTCAGGGTGCTGCCGGTGCGGCGGACCGCCGTCATCCGCTCGCCGAGCGGCGCCGGGAGCGCGCCGTCGGGCAGCAGGCCCATCAACCGGTACGGGTCGCAGGCGCCGAGGACCACCCGGGCGGCCACCTCCCGGCCGTCGGCGAGCACCACACCACTCGCCGCGCCACCGTCCAGCGTGATCGCCTGCACCGGCGCGCCGGTCAGGATCCGGGCCCCGGCGGCCTGGGCGGCCTCGGCGAAGGTACGGGAGACCGTACCCATGCCGCCCTCGGCGATCATCCAGGTGCCGCCCGAACCGGGCAGCCGGCACATGTTGTGCACCAGGAAGTTGTGCCCGGTGCCCGGGTCGTCCGGGCCGGCGTTCAAGCCGGAGAGCCCGTCGGTGACCGCGTACATGCTGACCAGCAGCTCGGAGCGGAAGTCGAAGCGGGCCAGGTAGTCGGCGACGGAGCCGCGGACCAGGTCGACGAAGACCTGCCGCAGCGCCGGTCGGACGTAGCGTTCGGCGGTCTCCTCCACCGGCAGCGGCTCGGCCAGCCAGGCCGGCGCCAGGTCCTCGCGCAGCGCCGCCAGCTCGGCCTGGAGCGCGTCGTCGGCGGCCACGTCGGCGGGGGAGAAGAACTCGGCGAGCTGCGCCCGGGTGGCCGCGGTGTCACTGCCGAAGAGCAGGTAGGGCGAGCCGAGCTTGCCCGGGGTGGGCAGGAAGTAGTGCGGGTCGCGGCGCAGCACCGGGATCCGCACGTCGAGCGTGGCGAGCAGCTCCGGCGGCATCAGCCCCAGCAGGTACGAGCCGGTGGAGTGGCGCAGCCCGGGCACCTTCGGGAACGGGTTCTCGGTACGGGTCGCGCCGCCGATGACGTCGGCGGCCTCCAGCACCAGCACGTCCAGACCGGCCCGGGCCAGCAGGACGGCGGAGACCAGGCCGTTGTGCCCGGCGCCGACGACCACCACGTCGGCGCGCGCGGGAAGCTCACTGCTCATGCCGCCGCAGCCTACCCGCCCAGCGGCGGTGATCATGAACTTGCCGGCGGGAATGGAGATCGGACCTGCCGCACGCCTCGTGATCTACCGGAGCCGTCATTCCGCGTTCATCGGATAGCGGGTTTCGTCGATGCCTTCCCGGCCCTAGCGTCGACGGGGCATCGATTCTCGTCCGGGAGGTCTCCGATGGATCGTCGTACCGTCCTGCGCTCCGCCGTCGCCGGCGCCGCCGCCTTCTCCGGCAGCCTCTGGGCCAGCGCGGCGCTCGCCGCCCCCGCCCAGCCCGGCCCCGGCCCGTACGGCGAACTGCTCGCCGCCGACGGCAATGGCCTGCAACTGCCCGCCGGGTTCACCAGCCGGGTGAT
Organism: Micromonospora sp. NPDC051006; assembly: GCF_044456245.1. Lineage (NCBI taxonomy): Bacteria > Bacillati > Actinomycetota > Actinomycetes > Micromonosporales > Micromonosporaceae > Micromonospora > Micromonospora sp. NPDC051006. The sequence continues at coordinate 73,653 of NZ_JBITFP010000023.1, read as the reverse complement.
CGCCCGCTCCGGCCAGCGCGTCGCCGGCACCTCGTACCTCTGGCACTGGGCTCCCGACGGCGGGGCCTGCTTCCCCGCCGGCAACGGGTGGATCTACGTCTCCAACTCGGAGATACCGCTGGTCGGCGGCGCGTCGGCGGTGCGCTTCAACGCCGATGGCACGATCGCCGCGGCCTACCGGATCCTCGGCGGCACCAACGTCAACTGCGCCGGCGGCGCCACCCCGTGGGGTACCTGGCTCTCCTGCGAGGAGGTGCCGCTCGGGCGGGTCTTCGAGACCTGGCCGGACGGCAGTCGAGCGGGCGAGGAGCGGACCCGGATGGGGCGGTTCACCCACGAGGCCGCCGCCTGCGACCCGGACCGACGGGTGGTCTACCTGACCGAGGACGAGGACGACGGCTGCTTCTACCGGTTCGTTCCGGACAGTTGGGGCGACCTGCGCAACGGGCGGGTGCAGGTGCTCTGCGCACCGGCCGACCAGGTGGCCGGCCCGGTGACCTGGCGGGACATCCCGGACCGGGACGGCTTCCCGATCCCCACCCGGCACCAGGTGGGTGCGGCGAAGCACTTCGACGGCGGCGAGGGGTGCTGGTACGACCGGGGGACCTGCTGGTTCACCACCAAGGGCGACAACCGGGTCTGGGCGTACGACGCGGTCAACCAGCGCATCGACCTGGCGTACGACGACTCGTTGGTGCCGGCCGGCACCGCGCCGCTGACCGGGGTGGACAACATCACCGGCACCGCCGGCGGCGACCTCTACGTGGCCGAGGACGGCGGCAACATGGAGATCAACGTGATCACCCCGGCCGGCGTGGTCAGCCCGTTCCTGCGCATCCTCGGCCAGTCCTCCTCGGAGATCACCGGCCCGGCGTTCTCCCCGGACGGCACCCGGCTCTACTTCTCCTCCCAGCGCGGCACCAGTGGCGCCTCCACCGGCAGCGGCGGCCTCACCTACGAGGTGACCGGCCCCTTCCGCCGCTGACCCCACCCAGGTCCCCCGCCTGCCTCCCGCTGGCCCCCTGTTGATCAAGAGGTTCGCGTCATCGGAGCGGCGGTTCCTGACGCGGATCTCTTGATCAACGCGGGTGGGTGCGGGTCGGTGCGGGTCGGGGGTCAGTGGGGGCGGCGGGTGCGCCAGGCGGAGAGGGCGAGGGTGGCGGAGTAGCCGGCCAGCACGATCACGTGGAACACGTAGAGCCAGAGCAGCACCGCGACGCCGGCGCCGATCTCCTCGAATCCGCCGAACGGCACGCCCAGGTCGATCGGGAGCGAGGCGAAGAGCACGAACCCGTGCAGGAAGCCGGAGAGGTTCGCCGCGGTGAACGAGCCGACGCCCAGCGTGGAGAGCCAGTCCGGCGAGGCCGGGCCGACCACCCGGAACACCCAGAGCAGCACCGGGGTGAGCACCAGCCACACTCCCAGGAACGACAGCACCACGCCCAGCGCGCCGACCCAGCCGCCCCGGCGGACCAGGTCGGTGTTGGTCGGCAACGCCACCAGGATCGACAGCAGCAGGGCCGGCGCCGGGGCGAGCAGCGGCAGCAGCAGCAACCGGCCCCGCCAGCCGACCCAGGACTCGCCGGTGTGCGACGCGGCGACCGAGACGAACGCCCGCCGCAGCCCCTCGCCGTAGAGCGAGGCCGGCAGCAGCGAGGCCAGCGCCAGCGCCGGGGTCAGGCCCACCCCGGCGTCGACCAGCGCGGCCACCGCGTGCGGCGCGCCGATCGCGTCCGGCAGAGTCCGCACGGCGTACGACGTGAGCCGTCGGACCCGGTCCGCCCCGGCGACCAGTGCCGTCGACCAGATCGCCAGCAGTGCGACGGGCACCACGGCGATCGCCCCGTAGAACGTGATGGCGGCGGCGTGCAGGGAGAGGTCGCGGCCGCGTACCGGGCGGAAGGCGGCACTGGCGATCCGCTTCGTCCACTGCCACGAGGTGCCCATCGGAGCTTCATTCCCCGCCCGGCACCCGGGCACTCATTAAGATCGCCGGCCATGACCGTCCTGCGCACCGAGCGGCTCGTCCTGCGGGACTGGACCGACGCCCCGACCGACCTGGCCCGGCTCTACGACATCTACTCGCGTACCGAGATCACCCGCTGGCTGGCCGCCTCGGGCCTGCCGCTGACCGACCCGGCCCAGGCCGCCGAACGAGTGCGGATCTGGCGGGACCGGCACGCCGACCACGGCGGCCGGTACGGCACCTGGGCGATCGAGGTGCGGGAGAGCGGTGTCGTCGCCGGCACCCTGATCCTCAAGCCGCTGCCCGGCGCGGACGGCGAGACACCGACCGAGAACATCGAGATCGGCTGGCACCTGCACCCCGACTCGTGGGGGCACGGCTACGCCACCGAGGCGGCCCGGGCGGTGCTGGCCCGGGAGTTCGCCGCCGGCGCGCCGGAGGTCTACGCGGTCATCTCCCCGGGCAACGAGCCGTCGATGGCGGTCTGCCGGCGCCTCGGCATGACCCACCTCGGCCGGCGTACCGAGTGGTACGGCGGGGAGGAGTTGGAGACCTTCGCGGTGGCCGCCCCGAGCTGACCGTCCGCTCCCCTCGAGCACCCCTGGCCCGCGTCGCGGCGGGCCGCGCCCGCCCGTGGCCCGCTGACGGCGAACGCCGAGCGGCGGGTGCCCATGCCGTCGTCGCGACCAGGTCGCCGCCGGGCGCTGGGCGCTGGGCGCAAATAGTGATTGTGGTCGAAGTGTTGACGCCCTCGTAGCACGTCAGTAACCTTTGGTCAACGTCACGCAAGATCTAGACAAAGACGTGTCTTGTTCGTTGCAAGCGTCTGAAAAATCGAGTGGGCCGCCTCTTTGGCGGCCTTTCTCCCCATGTCCCGGAGAGGCCCGGTGATCGTCTCCGTCCCTCGGCACTGGTCGTAGCTCCACTGGTTCCGCCCCGGTCGAAACGGCGCCCGCAGGCCGCGTACCGACCGCCACCACCCCCGCCTTCTCGCCCCCGACACCGGCCCGGCACGCCTCCGCGCCCCGGCCGGTGCCGCGATGCCGCACACCCCCACCGCGGTCGAGAGCATTCCGCGGTCCCGTCCCCCAACGACAGAGGACAGTGATGAGACGAACGAACCTGTTCAGGATGGTGGCGGCGACAGTCGCGGCCACGCTGATCGCCACCGCAGGGTCGGCGGCCGTCGCGAACGCGGCGCCCGACGCGGACCCGGCCGGCACCACGGCCGCGAAGAGCACGAGCGACTTCGTGGCGGCGGCCACCAATCTCGCCGCGGGACGCCCGACCCAGGAGAGCGGCCACGCCGACGTCTACGACTCGTCCAAGGTCGTCGACGGCAACGCGGGCAGCTACTGGGAGAGCACCAACAACTCGTTCCCCGAGTGGGTGCAGGTCGACCTCGGCTCCTCGCAGGCCGTCAACCAGGTCGTGCTGAAGCTGCCGACCGCCGGGTGGGCGACCCGTACGCAGACCCTGAGCGTGCAGGGCAGCGCCACCGGGTCGTCGTTCAGCGACCTGGTCGGATCGCAGACCTACACCTTCAACCCGGCCAGCAACAGCACGGTCACCATCACCTTCAACCAGACCGCCACCCGCTACGTGCGGATCAACTTCACCGCCAACAGTGGCTGGCCGGCGGGCCAGCTCTCCGAGCTCGAGGTCTACGGCAGCGGCGGCGGTGGCCCGGACACGACCGCGCCGAGCGTGCCGGGAAACCTCTCGTACACCCAGTCGGGCACCACGATCACCCTGAACTGGGTCGCGTCGACCGACAACCCGGGCGGCAGCGGCATCGCCGGCTACGACATCTACCGCAACGGCACGTTCCTGCAGTCCATCGGGAACCTGACCACGTTCAACGACACCCAGCCGGCGACCGCGACGGTTTCGTACTTCGTGCGAGCGCGCGACGTGGCGGGCAACCTCTCCGGCAACAGCAACACGGTGACCCGTACCGGCAGCGGCGACACCACCGCGCCGAGCGTCCCGGGGACGCTGTCGCACAGCACCTCGGGCAGCACGATCACGCTCAACTGGGGTGCCTCCACCGACACCGGCGGTAGCGGCCTGGCCGGCTACAACGTCTACCGCGGCGGCAGCCTGATCGCGACCCTGGGCACCGTCCTCACGTACCAGGACACCCAGCCGTCGACGGCGACCGTGTCCTACTACGTCCGCGCCCGCGACGGCGCGGGCAACCTCTCCGGCAACAGCAACACCGTCACCCGGACCGGCACCCAGCCCCCCGGCTGCACGAACGTGGCGCAGGGCAAGACCATGACGGCGACCGGCTCCACCTTCACCTTCACCCCGGAGAAGGCGAACGACGGGCAGCTCACGACCTACTGGGAGGGGGCGCCGAGCTACCCGCAGAACCTGACCGTCGCGCTCGGTGCGAACCACTCCATCACGGCCGTCAACGTCAAGCTGAACCCGGACCCGGCCTGGGGCACCCGCACGCAGAACATCCAGATTCTCGGCCGCGACCAGGCCTCGTCCACGTACACCAACCTGGTTTCCGCGGCCAACTACCAGTTCGTCCAGGGCAACAACGTGGTGAGCATCCCGGTCACCGCGACCACGGCCGACGTGCAGCTGCGGTTCACCGCCAACACGGGCGCGCCGTCGGGCCAGGTGGCCGAGCTCGAGGTGTGCGGCACCCCGGCGCCCAACCCCGACCTGGTGATCAGCTCGACGACGTGGTCGCCCGCGTCGCCCAGCGAGGTCACCCCGGTCACCCTCTCGGTCGTGGTCCAGAACGTGGGGTCGGCAGCCGCCGGCGCCACCACGGTGAACTTCAGCCTGGCCGGCGCGGTCGTCGGTAGCGCCGCGGTGGGCGCGCTCGCCGCCGGTGCCTCGACCACCGTGTCGTTCAACGCCGGGACCCGGCCGATGGGCAGCTACAGCGTCTCGGCGGTGGTCGACCCGACCAACACGATCGTCGAGCAGAACAACGGCAACAACAGCTTCACCGCGCCCGCTCCGCTGGTCATCGCCCAGGCCCCGGGCCCCGACCTGCAGGTCCTCGGCATCACCTCCAACCCGCCGAACCCGGCCGTCGGGGCGTCCGTCACGTTCACCGTGGCGGTACGCAACCGCGGCACCACCGGGACCGGCGCGACCACGGTCACCCGGCTGACGGTGGGCGGCACCACGCTCAACACCAACACCGCCTCGATCGCCGCCGGCGCGACGGTCAACGTGGCTGTCGCCGGGAGCTGGACCGCGACCAGCGGCGGGGCCACCATCACCGCCACCGCCGACGCGACGAACAGCGTCGCCGAGACCAACGAGACCAACAACACGTTCACCCAGTCGATCGTGGTCGGGCGGGGTGCGGCGGTGCCGTACGTCTCCTACGAGGCGGAGGCCGCCCGCTACCAGGGCGCGTTGCTGGAGACCGACCCGCTGCGCACCTTCGGTCACACCAACTTCGCCACCGAGTCGTCGGGCCGCAAGTCGGTACGGCTCAACAGCACCGGGCAGTTCGTCGAGTTCACCTCGGCCAACCAGGCCAACTCGATCGTGGTGCGCAACTCCATCCCGGATGCGCCGGGTGGCGGCGGCATCGAGGCGAGCATCAGCCTCTACATCAACGACGTCTTCTCCCGGAAGCTGACGTTGTCGTCGCGGCACAGCTGGCTCTACGGCAACACCGACGGGCCGGAGGCGCTCACCAACACGCCGCAGGCCGACGCCCGCCGGCTCTTCGACGAGTCGAACGCGCTGCTGGCGCAGTCGTACCCGGCCGGCACCCGGTTCAAGTTGCAACGCGACGCGGGTGACAACGCGGCGTTCTACATCATCGACATGATCGACCTGGAGCAGGTGGCGCCGGCGGCCAGCCAGCCGGCCGGGTGCACCTCGATCACCGCGTACGGCGCGGTCCCGAACGACGGGCTCGACGACACCGCCGCGATCCAGCGGGCGGTCACCGACGACCAGAACGGGGTCATCGGCTGCGTCTGGATCCCGGCCGGGCAGTGGCGGCAGGAGCAGAAGATCCTGACCGATGACCCGCTGAACCGGGGTACGCACAACCAGGTCGGCATCAGCAACGTCACGATCCGGGGCGCCGGAATGTGGCACTCCCAGCTCTACACGTTGACCGAACCGCAGAACGTGGTGGGCGGCATCAACCACCCGCACGAGGGCAACTTCGGCTTCGACATCGACAAGAACACCCAGATCTCCGACATCGCCATCTTCGGCTCCGGCCGGATCCGTGGCGGTGACGGCAACGCCGAGGGTGGCGTGGGTCTGAACGGTCGCTTCGGCACCGGCACCCGGATCAGCAACGTCTGGATCGAGCACGCCAACGTGGGTGTGTGGGTCGGGCGCGACTACGACAACATCCCCGACCTGTGGGGGCCGGCCGACGGTCTGGACTTCAGCGGCATGCGGATCCGCAACACGTACGCCGACGGCATCAACTTCAGCAACGGCACGCGCAACTCGCGGGTGTTCAACTCGTCGTTCCGCACCACCGGTGACGACGCGCTCGCCGTCTGGGCCAACCCGTACGTGAAGGACCGCAACGTCGACATCGCGCACGACAACCACTTCGTCAACAACACCATCCAGTTGCCCTGGCGGGCGAACGGCATCGCCATCTACGGCGGCTACGACAACTCGATTGAAAACAACCTGATCTACGACACGGCGAACTACCCGGGCATCATGCTGGCGACCGACCACGACCCGCTGCCGTTCTCCGGTACGACGCTGATCGCCAACAACGGGCTCTACCGCACCGGCGGCGCCTTCTGGAACGAGGACCAGGAGTTCGGTGCCATCACCCTCTTCCCGGCCACCCGGGACATCGTCGGGGTCACCATCCGCGACACCGACATCATCGACTCCACGTTCGACGGCATCCAGTTCAAGAACGGCGGCGGCAACATGCCGAACGTCGCCATCACGAACGTGCGGATCGACAAGTCCAACAACGGAGCCGGCATCCTCGCGATGAGCGGCGCACGCGGTAACGCCAACCTGACGAACGTGACAATCACGAACTCGGCCGACGGCAACATCGTCATCCAGCCGGGCTCGCAGTTCGTCATCAACGGCGGTTAGTCCCGCGCGACCCGCCACGGCGGGAATGCGCGTGAGCGTTCGACGCACGACCGACCAGCCATGTGACGTGCTCCTGCCGCCGGGGAGCACGCTCACATGGCTGGTCGCGTTCACCGGGTCGGCGGGACCGCACCGCCCGGACGACCTCGGGCCGGCGCCTGCGCGGCCACCGGGGCGTCAGTTCGCCGGCTGGCGCCGACGACGACCCCGGGCGGGACAGCGGCGGCGGTGGGGCGGTCGTATCCTCTGCGGCCGTGATGATCAGTTTCGAGACGCAGCCGGACCGGCGGCTGCTGACGGACGCGCTGCGCCGCACGATGCGCCGGAGCCTGCGCCTCTTCACGCTCTGCGGCTTCATCCTGCTGCTGCCCGCGGCGGTCGCCCTGCTCGGCGACGACCCGGTGCTGGCGGTGGGCTGGCTGGTGGGAGCGGTCGTCTTCTGGATCCTGCCGGCGCTGGTGGTGCGCGGCGCGGTCCAGGCGAGTTGGAAGACGTACGGACTGCCGATCGCCTGGCAGTTCTCCGACGAGGGGGTGCGGATGGACTCGGCGCTGATGGAGAGCCTGATCCGGTGGGCGGCGCTGGAGTCGGTCGAGCCGGTCCCCGGTCAGTTGCTCCTCAAGATCAACCGGCAGCAGGTCGTCCCGGTGGCGATCGGCGCGCTGGCCGTGGCCGACCGCGACGCGCTCGCCGACCTCCTGCGTGCCCGGAACCTGCTCCCCGGCGGGGCGCGACTCACCGCCTGACGGGCGCGCCCGGCCGATCGGCTCCCGGGCCACGCCGTCGGCGGCGGTGAGCGCCTCGGCCAGGCCGACCTCGGCGGGCCGCCCACGGCGAGGGCCGCGGGGGATGAGCAGTTCATGCAGGCCGGGCAGTGTGTCCGCAACGTCGGTGACGCGGACACCATGGTGTACGAGATCGCCACCTGCGGCCCCGAAACTCGGCGGGTCCTGGCCCGCATCGAGCAGGCGGTCACCGATGAGGCGCAGGCCGGCGCGCTGTGCGCGGCCCAAGCGCTCGGCTTCACCGATTACCACTACTCGAACTGGGCGAAGCGCTCCGGCTACCTCGACATCGTGTTCTGCCTCGGCCCCGCCTGACCGCCACCAGGTCCCCGGGGGTGGATCGGGCGACGGCCGCACCGTGTACCGGCCGGTGGCCGCCCGTCGCGGCCGGCGGCACCTTCGAGATGCGGCAGCCCTTCACGTTCGCCATCGACCCGGCCGACCTGCTCCACGAGGAAGCCGCCGAGCGGGACGAAGCTCCGGCGCAGGTCGACGGCGAGAATTGAGGCTCCCAGCGGACGCACAGCGGCGCTGGGGAAGAATGGCCGGGTGACTTCCGCGCGAGATCTCGTCCTGCTCGGTTCCACCGGGTCGGTCGGCACCCAGGCCATCGACATCGTCCGGCGCAACCGGGAGCGGTTCCGGGTGGTGGCGCTCGGTGCCGGCGGCGGCAACGTCGAGCTGCTCGCCGCCCAGGCGCTCGAGCTGGGGGTGGAGGCGGTCGGGGTCGCGAAGGCGTCCGCCGCCCAGGATCTCCAGCTGGCGTTCTACACCGAGGCGAGCCGGCGTGGCTGGGCCACCGGGGACTTCAAGCTTCCGAAGATCATCGCCGGGCCGGACGCGATGATTGAGCTGGCCCAGTGGCCGTGCGACGTCGTGCTCAACGGGGTGGTCGGCTCGCTCGGGCTGGCGCCGACCCTGGCCGCGCTGCGCGCCGGGCGTACCCTCGCGCTGGCCAACAAGGAGTCGCTGGTGGCCGGCGGCTCGCTGGTCAGGGCCGCGATGACCCGGGCGGGGCAGATCGTGCCGGTGGACTCCGAGCACTCGGCGCTGGCCCAGTGCCTGCGCGGCGGGACGCGCGGCGAGGTGCGCCGGTTGATCGTCACCGCCAGCGGCGGCCCGTTCCGGGGCAAGCGGCGCGACGAGTTGACGCAGGTCACGCCCGAGCAGGCGCTCGCACACCCGACCTGGAACATGGGGCCGGTCGTCACGATCAACTCAGCCACCATGGTCAACAAGGCGCTCGAGGTGATCGAGGCACACGAGCTGTTCGACGTGGCGTATGCCGACATCACCGTGATGGTGCACCCCCAGTCGGTGATCCACTCGATGGTCGAGTTCGCCGACGGCTCCACCCTCGCCCAGGCCAGCCCGCCGGACATGCGGCTGCCGATCGCGCTCGGCATCGGCTGGCCGGACCGGGTGCCCGACGCCGCCGCGGCGGTCGACTGGACGGCCGCGCACACCTGGGAGTTCGCCCCGCTCGACGACGAGGCGTTTCCGGCGGTGGCGCTGGCCAAGGCCGCCGGCCAGGCGGGACGCTGCCGCCCGGCCATCTACAACGCCGCCAACGAGGAGTGCGTGGCCGCGTTCGTGGCCGGCCGGCTGCCCTTCCTCGGCATCGTGGACACCTTGGCGAGGGTGCTGGAGGACGCTCCGGACTTCGACGAACCAGGTACCGTCGGGGACGTGCTCGCGGCCGAGTCGTGGGCGCGCGCGCACGCGCAGGAGATCATCGCCGGGTCGGCGGAAGGAGCTTGATGTCATACCTGCTCGGGGTGGTGCTCTTCGCCCTCGCGATCCTCATCTCGGTGAGCCTGCACGAGGCGGGGCACCTGCTCACCGCCAAGGCGTTCGGGATGAAGGTCACGAAGTACTTCGTCGGTTTCGGACCCACCCTCTGGTCCTTCCGCCGGGGTGAGACCGAGTACGGCGTCAAGGGCATCCCGCTCGGCGGCTTCTGCAAGATCGTCGGAATGACCCCGCAGGACGACGACGTGGACCCGGCGGACGAGCCGCGGGCCATGTGGCGCTACCCGGTGTGGAAGCGGACGATCGTGATGTCCGCGGGCTCGATCACCCACTTCGCGCTGGCGCTGGTGACGCTCTGGATCCTGGCCGTCTCTGCCGGTCTGCCCAACCCGAAGTTCCCGACCACCGAGGCGGAGGTCCGCCAGGAGCCCGCGGTCATCATGCTCAGCGACTGCGTGGTCCCGGAGAACACCGCCCGCGCCTGCGCGCCGGGCGACCCGGCCAGCCCGGCCGCCCAGGGGCAGCTGCGCGACGGCGACCGGGTCACCTCGCTCAACGGCACCCCGATCAACAACTACGGCGAGCTGCTCACCGCGCTGCGCGGGCTCCAGCCGGGCACCAGCGCGACCATCGGCTACGTCCGCGACGGTCAGCCGGGCGAGACCCGCACCACGCTCGCCCAGACCCAGCGCCCGCCCCTGAACGACCCGAAGGGCGCCCTGACCCCGGTCGCCGCGCTCGGCGTCGGGCTCATTCCCAGCACCCCCACCCGGATTACGTACGGGCCGGTCGGGGCGTTCGGCGCGACCGCCGACTTCACCGGTGAGATGGCGGTGGGCACCTACCACGCGCTGCTGCGGATCCCGTCGAAGGTGCCGGCGCTCTGGACCGCCCTCACCGGCGGCGAGCGGGACGTCGACACCCCGATCAGCGTGGTCGGCGCCAGCCGGCTCGGCGGCGAGGCGGTCGAGAACAACGCCTGGCTGGTCTTCTTCATGCTCTTCGTCTCGCTGAACTTCTTCATCGGCGTGTTCAACCTGCTGCCGCTGCTGCCGGTCGACGGTGGGCACATCGCCATCGCCTGGTTCGAACGGGCCCGCTCCTGGGTCTACGCCCGGGTCGGTCGCCGCGACCCGGGCCGCGTCGACTACCTCAAGCTCATGCCGTTCACGTACGTGGTGATCCTGATCGGTGGCGCGTTCACGCTGCTGACCATCGCCGCGGACGTCGTCAATCCGATCACGCTCTTCTCAAGGTGAGTGTTGAAGTGACCGCTGTCAGTCTCGGTATCCCTGCCGTCCCGCCGCCGCCGCTCGCTCCCCGGCGGGCCAGCCGTCAGATCATGGTCGGCTCGGTCCCGGTCGGTGGCGGCGCGCCGGTGTCGGTGCAGTCGATGACCACCACCCTCACCTCCGACGTCAACGCCACGTTGCAGCAGATCGCCGAGCTGACCGCCAGCGGCTGCCAGATCGTCCGGGTCGCGGTGCCGTCCCAGGACGACGTCGAGGCGCTGCCCGCGATCGCAAAGAAGTCGCAGCTCCCGGTGATCGCCGACATCCACTTCCAGCCGAAGTACGTCTTCGCCGCGATCGACGCCGGCTGCGCCGCCGTGCGGGTGAACCCCGGCAACATCCGGCAGTTCGACGACAAGGTCAAGGAGATCGCCAAGGCCGCCGGCGACGCCGGGGTCCCGATCCGGATCGGCGTCAACGCCGGCTCCCTCGACAAGCGGCTGCTCAGCAAGTACGGCAAGGCCACCGCCGAGGCGCTGGTCGAGTCGGCGCTCTGGGAGTGCTCGCTCTTCGAGGAGCACGGCTTCCGGGACATCAAGATCTCGGTGAAGCACAACGACCCGGTGGTGATGATCCGCGCCTACCGGCAGCTCGCCGAGCAGTGCGACTACCCGCTGCACCTGGGCGTCACCGAGGCCGGCCCCGCCTTCCAGGGCACCATCAAGTCGGCGGTCGCGTTCGGCGCCCTGCTGGCCGAGGGGATCGGCGACACCATCCGGGTCTCGCTCTCCGCCCCGCCGGTGGAGGAGATCAAGGTCGGCAACCAGATCCTGGAGTCCCTCGGCCTGCGCGAGCGGGGTCTGGAGATCGTCTCCTGCCCGTCCTGCGGGCGGGCCCAGGTGGACGTCTACAAGCTCGCCGAGGAGGTCACCGCCGGCCTGGAGGGCCTGCCGGTGCCGTTGCGGGTCGCGGTCATGGGCTGTGTCGTCAACGGCCCGGGCGAGGCCCGGGAGGCCGACCTCGGTGTCGCCTCCGGCAACGGCAAGGGCCAGATCTTCGTCAAGGGGCAGGTCGTTAAGACCGTCCCGGAGGCGCAGATCGTGGAGACGCTGATCGAGGAGGCGCTGCGGATCGCCGACGAGATGGGCGCCGAGCTCCCCGAGGAGCTGCGCGGCATGATCACCGGGCCCACCGTCACCGTGCACTGAGCCATCCGCCCCCTGGGCGTGCGAAAGGGTGGTCATTCCCGCGGGAATGACCACCCTTTCCGTACCCGGTTCACTCGGATTCGGCGAGGATCGCGTAGAGCTTGCGCCGGGTCTCGTCGAGCACCTGGGCGGCCCGCTCCCGCTGGTCGTCGGTGCCGGTCATCATCACCTGCCGCAGCGCCTGCATCGCCTGCATCCCGGCGTCGCGGATGTCGTGCCAGCTGTTCACCGTGTCCTGGGCGAACTCCGCCCACGGCGGGGTCTGCGCCGCCTCGGTCGCCTCGTCGCGACCGGCGTCGGTCACGGTGAACCGCTTGCGTCCGCCTCCGGACTCCTCGGCCGGGGCGATGACGCCCTCGTCCTCGAGCAGCTGCAGGGTCGGGTAGATCGAACCGGGGCTGGGCCGCCAGGCTCCGCCGGTACGCGAGTCGATCTCCTGGATCATCTCGTAGCCGTGCATCGGCCGCTCGATGAGCAGCGCCAGCACGGCGCCCCGGACGTTGGGTCGGCGACCCCGGCCGCGTCCGCGACCCCGGCCGCCGCCACCGTGCCCGTACGGGCCGGGCGGGAAGCCGAAACCGAATCCGCCGTGCATCCGGGCCTCGTGCATCGCGTGGTGCTGTCGATGGAACCGCATGGTCCCGTCTCCTTCCGTCGTATCACTGATGCATCAACGATATATCGGCAACGTGTCGGCGACAAGTCTTCGGAAGAGAGTGGTTTACAAACCGTACGTACGTCTTGCTAGGCTGTCGGTCGTGCGCCTGCTCCCCGCGCCGGGCCCGGCCCGGATCCTCACCCTCGGCACCCTGGTCAAGACCGTCGGCCGGGGCCTCTGGCTCGTCGCCAGCGCGCTCTTCCTCACCCGGTCGGTCGGGCTCTCCGCCGCCGAGGTCGGTGCCGGACTGACCGTCTCGGCGTTGGTCGGCGTGCTGGCCAGCGCCCCCACCGGCTACCTCGCCGACCGGGTCGGCCCGCGGGGCACCCAGATCGGCGCGCTGGTCGCCGCGGGCATGCTGACCGCCGGTCTGGTCGCCGTCCGGTCGTTTCCGGCGTTCCTGCTGGTCGGCGCGGCGACCGCGCTCGCCGACGCCGCCGACCGGGGCGCCCGGGGCGCGCTGATCGCGGGCGCAATCCCCGCCGACCAGCGCGTACGCACCCGGGCCTACCTGCGCGCCACCACGAACGTCGGGATCTCGGTCGGCGCCGTGCTCGCCGGGTTCGCCATCGCCGCCGACACCCGCGCCGCGTACGTCGCGCTGGTGCTGACCGCCGCGACGGCGTCCCTGGCCGCGGCGGCCGTGCTCACCCGACTGCCGGTCGTCCCGCCCGTCGCCGCGCCGGCGCACGGCCCCCGGCTCGTCGCCCTGCGGGATCGCCCGTTCCTGGCCTTCACCGTGCTCGACGGCCTGATGTCGATGCACTTCGGCCTGCTCAACATCGCCCTGCCGCTGTGGATCGCCGGGCACACCCGCGCACCGGCCTGGGCCATCTCCGGGGTGATGCTGGTGAACACCGTGATGGTGGTCCTCTTCCAGGTCCGCGCCGCGCGGGGCACGGAGAACGTGACCGGGGCGGCCCGCGCGTCCCGCCGCGCCGGGGTCGCCATCGCGGCGGCCTGCGTGCTCTTCGCGGTCAGCGGCGGGCTGCCCACCGTCGCCGCCGTCGGCCTGCTCGGCTGCGGGGCGCTGGTGCACGTGATCGGCGAGCTGTGGCACTCCGCCGCCGGCTGGGGGATCTCCTTCGGGCTGGCCCCCGAGGAGGCCCAGGGGCAGTACCAGGGGGCGTACAGCATGGGGTACGAACTGGGCAAGATGCTCGCACCGGTGGTGGTGACCAGCCTGGCGATCGGCTGGGGCGTACCGGGCTGGTTGCTCCTCGGCGGGCTCTTCCTGCTGCTCGGCGCACTGATGCCCCCGGTGGTGCGGTGGGCCGCCCGCAGTCGCCTCGCCCAGCGGCAGGAGCGCCAGGAGCGGGCGGTGCCGGTGTGACGGCTGGGCTCGGCACTCCCCCGGCGAGGCGGGGGCCCGATCTGGCAGGCTGGTAAGCGTGCTGACGGTGCCGGTACGGCAACTCGGGGAATCGGAGCGCCGCGCGGTCGAGCGGCTGCTCGACCTCGACCCGTTCGCGGGCGCGCAGGTCGCCGAGCGGGTCGCCGCGCGCGGGCTCTCCTGGTGGCGGGCCGAGGGACGGATCCTCGGCTACGGCGCACGGCGCAACCTCGAGTCGATCTGCTGGCTCGGCGGCAACCTGACCCCGGTCCTGGCCACCGAGCCGGCCGTCGCCGCCTTCGCCGACCTGCTCGCCGGCGAGGAGCGGCTCTGCTCCTCGATCGTCGGCCGGGCCGACGCCGTGCTCGGGCTCTGGGACCAGCTCTCCGACGTCTGGGGACCGGCCCGGGACGTACGCCCGAACCAGCCGCTGCTGGCCACCGAGGCGCTGCCCGCGGTCACCGCCGACCCGGAGGTGCGGCGGGTACGCCCCGGCGAGATCGACCGGCTCTTCCCGGCCGCGGTGGCGATGTACACCGAGGAGGTCGGGGTCTCGCCGCTGGCCGAGGATGGCGGGCGCAGCTACCGGCGGCGGGTGAGCGAGCTGGTCCGGGCCGGTCGGGCGTACGCCCGGTTCGTCGACGGCCGGGTCGTCTTCAAGGCCGAGCTCGCGGTGGTGACCCGGCGGACGGCCCAGGTTCAGGGGGTCTGGGTGGCCCCGGACTGGCGGGGCCGGGGGATCGCCACGGCGGCGATGGCGGCGGTGGTGCGCGACGCGCTGCTCCGGGTCGCGCCGTCGGTCAGCCTCTACGTCAACGATTTCAACCAGCCCGCACGCCGGGTCTACGAGCGCTGCGGGTTCCGCCCGGTCGGCACCCTCGCCACCGTGCTCTTCTGACGGTTCCCGTCCAGCGGGCTGGCCGATCGGGGACGCGCAGAGGCGCCGCTCGGCATCCTCCGGCGGGTGATTCGAACGTGTTCCGGGCTGGCCGATGCGGGCTTCGAGGGGCCCGCTGGCTGGTAAATGCGTTGAGCGGCGCCGGCCGAACGACCAGGCTGGAGGCACCGCCCCCAGCCGACCCGAGTCCGGAGGACTTTCCATGCGCCTGCTCCGCGACCTCTGGGCCACCGCACCACGCCGGATGGCGGTCGTCCTGCTGCTCGTCGTGCTCGGCGCCGCCGGCCAGGCGGCCGCGTCCGCGCTGGCCGGGCCGGTGCTGGTGCACCGGTCGATGGGCTGGTTCACCGTGCTGGCGGTGGCGCTGGTCGCCGCGGTGCTCGCCGACCTCGCCATCGGATTGCTGATGGCCGGCCTGACCGCCGACTGGTCCGCCGACGTGCGTCGCCGGCTGTGCCGGGTCGCGCTCGGGCAGGACCTGCCCACCCTGGAGACCACCCCGGTCGGCGAGCTGCTCGACCGGATCGACAACGACGTCTACCAGGTCGCCGCCGAGCTGCGGAACACCGGCGTCCGGCTCGTCCAGGGGCTGGCCGTGTGCGTGCTCGCCACGGCGAGCGCGCTGGTGGTGTGGTGGCCGGCCGGCATCGGGATGATCGTGCTGACCGGGCTGCTCGCCGTGGTCCTGCGCCGTCCCACCACGCGGATCGCGCCCGCCCGGATGGCCGAGGAGGAGGCCTGGTCCGACCTCGCCGCGGTCATGGAGGAGGCGGTGCACGGCCAGGACGACGTCCGCACCAGCCTGGCCCGGCCGTACGTGCTGCGCCTCTACGCCCGGCGGGCCGCCGAGGTGATCGCCCGGGGTGGTCGGGTTTTCCGGATGTCCGCCCAGGTCACCGCCGTCGCCGCCGGCGGCATCCGGGCCGGGATCGCCGCCGTGGTGCTCGGCGGCGCGTGGGCGCTGGCCAGCGGCCGGATCGACGCCGCCCGGCTGACCGCGATCTGGCTGCTCGCCATCGCCTTCGGCGCGACCGTCGAGCACCTGGCCCGCTGGGTGCCGCACCTGCAGTACGCGCTCGGCGCCTGGGCCCGGGTGCAACTGCTCTCCGACTCGCCGCAGGAGCCCGCCGGCGGGGCCGAGCCGGTCGACGGCGACCTCACCGTGCGGGGGCTCACCTTCCGCTACTCCGCCGACGACGACCGTGGCCCGGCGCTGCGCGACGTCCGGCTGACGTTCGCCCGCGGCCGGTCGTACGCCCTTGTCGGCCGTACCGGGTCGGGCAAGTCGACGCTGGCCAAGGTGCTCACCCGGGCGGTCGAGGTGCCCCGGGGCACGGTCTTCCTCGGCGACACCGACCTGGTCGACCTCGACGTCGAGGAGCTGCGCCGGTGGATCGCGGTGGTGCCGCAACGCACCGAGATCCTGGCCGGCACGCTGGCCGAGAACGTCGCGCTCTTCGACCCCGACCTGCTCGACGACGCCACCCGGGCGCTTGAGGAGCTGGGGCTGGCCGGGTGGATCGCCGAACTCCCCGACGGCGTACGGACCCGGCTGGGCGAGGGCGGGCACGTGCTCTCCGCCGGGCAGGAGCAGCTGGTGGCGTTCGCCCGGATCCTGGTCCGCGATCCGCACGTGGTGATCCTCGACGAGGCCACCGCCCGGCTGGACCCGGTCACCGAGGCGCGGGTCCGGCAGGCCACCGAGCGGCTGCTCACCGACCGGATCGGCATCGTGATCGCCCACCGGCTCTCGTCGGTGCGCCGCTGCGACGAGGTGGTGGTGCTGGCCGACGGCGCGGTGCTGGAGGCCGGGCCGCTGCGCGAGTCGACCCGCTTCGCCGAGCTGCTGGCCACCAGCCACGCGAGCGCGTATGCCGGGGCGGGCGCGGGGCACGGCCGGGTTGACCTGCTGCCCGCGCCGGGTGCGGAGTGGGACCTCGCGGAACCCACCGAGGCGGCGTCGGTGCAGGTCGAGCGGCCGGTCGCCGTACCGAAGACTGATCCGCCGCCGGTGCCCGCGACGCCGCCCGCCCGGACGCTGCGGGAGATCCTCCGGCTCGGGGTCAATGACCCCCGCTACGGCCTGGTCTCCGTAACCCTCTTCGTCGTCATGACGCTGCTCGGCCTGGACGGCTCGGTGCTGCCCTGGCTCTGGGCCGACGTGGTCGACGGCGGCAGCCCGTGGCTACCGGCGATCGGCATCGTCGCCGCGCTGCTCGTCGTCCTGCCGCTGCCCTACCTGACCAACCTGTGGTTCCCGCAGTGGTGGATCCGGCAGATGCTGCGGATCAGCCAGCGACTGGTGCACGGCCAGACCGGTGCCCGCCGGGTCAGCGCGCACACCCCGGCCGAGGTGGTCGCCCAGAGCGGCGACACGGAGCGGGTGGTGCAGCTCGCCGACAACCTGATGGACCAGTTCATCTCGCTGGCGATCGTGGCCACCATGACCCTGGTGACCGGCAGCGTCGTACCGGGGCTCTTCTTCCTCGGCACGATGGTGGTCTCCGGGTTGGCGGCGACCCTGTTCGGGCCGCGGTTGGAGCGCACCGCCCGGGGCACGGTGAAGGCCCGGGCCGCGTTCGCCACCGCGCTGGTCTCCTCGCTCTCCGCCGCCCGTACGGTGAAGCTCGCCGGCGCCACCCGCCCGGTGCTGCACCACCTCGCGGCGCTGGACACGGTCCGCAGCGACCGGCAGCGCCGGGAGATCTCCATGCAGGTCTGGGCCCGGTCGACCCCGTCGGTGGTCAGCGGGCTGCTGCCGATCGGCGCGTGGGCGCTCTACCTCGGCGGCGGGCTCACCTCCGGCGCCGTGCTGGTGGCGGTCTCCACCCTCGGGGCGGCCCGCTGGTTCGCCTGGACCACGGCCGCGCTGGTCTCGCACTACCCGTCCGCCCGGGTCTGGACCCGCCGGACGGTGGCGATGACCGGCGTCGCCACCTACTCGGCGGCCGTGCCGGGGGTGGACCTGGCGGCCGGGACCGCGCCCGCCCCGGTGCCGCCGCCACGGCACCCGCTGCGCCGGTTGGAGCTGACCGGCTTCGGCGCGCTGCACTCGGACGGGAAGCTCGCCGTGCGCGACGTCGACCTCACCGTCGAACGGGGACAGCTGGTCCTCGTCGTCGGGCCGGTCGGCTCCGGCAAGTCGTCGCTGCTGCGCGCCCTGGCCGGGATCGTGCACCACACCGGGCGGCTGAGTTGGAACGGCGAGCCGGTCACCGAGCCGGAGCTGTTCCTACGCCCGAACCAGGTCGGGTACGTGGGTCAGCTGCCCCGGGTGCTCTCCGGCACGGTGGCCGACAACATCGCCCTCGGCCACCAGGTCGACGCGGTGGAGGCGGTCTCGACCGCCCAACTGGAGCACGACCTGGCGGCGGCCGGCGGCGGGCTCGGGTTGCTGATCGGGCACAAGGGCACCCGGCTCTCCGGCGGTCAGTTGCAGCGGCTGGCGTTGGCCCGCGCGTTGGCGCCGCGCACCGAGCTGCTGGTCGCCGACGACGTGTCGTCCGCGCTGGACGTCACCACCGAGCTGGAGCTCTGGGCGGCACTGCGCGCGCACGGGGTGACGGTGGTCGGCTCGACCTCCAAGCGCGCCGCGCTGGTCCGCGCCGACCACGTGGTGGTGCTGCTCGCCGGCACGGTCGCCGCTCAGGGCCCGTGGCGGGAGCTGGAGCAGCGCTGGGGCCATCTGGCCGGCTGATCGGGCTTCGCGCGGCGGTTAAGTTCGCGTGGCGTGGCGGTCTGGCGCGGGCGGCTTGGCGCGGGCGGCTTGGCGCGGGCGGCAGGGCGCGGGGTGGCAGGGCTCGATGGGTGCTGTCGGTCGCGGGGGGTGCGGGTGTCGCCGCTTCCGGGGTACTCCCTCGCGCCCTTTGCTCTGCTTCAGCGACGGAAACACCCGCCGTCCGGATAGCGGACGGCGGGTGTTTCCTCGGCTGATGCAGAGCAAAGGAGGTGGAACGGGGGCCGGCGCGGGCCGCCGGGGGCGACGGACGGCCACCGGTCGGGACGGTCGGATCAGGTGGCGCGGAGGTACTGGCTCGGCCAGCTGGGGGTGGCGCCGAGCTTGGCGGCCGCGCGGTGCGGCCAGTACGGGTCGCGCAGCAACTCCCGGCCGAGCAGCACCAGGTCCGCCTCGCCGTCGGCGACGATCGCCTCGGCGTGCTCCGGCTCCACGATCAGCCCGACCGCGCCGGTCGGCACGCCGGCCTCCCGACGGATCCGGCCGGCCGCCGGCACCTGGTAGCCGGGGCCCAGCGGGATCCGCTGGGCCGTGCTGACGCCGCCGGACGAGGTGTCCACCAGGTCCACCCCGGCCCCGGCCAGCTCGCCGGCGAGCACCACGCTGTCGTCCACCGTCCAGCCGCCCTCGACCCAGTCGGTGGCGGAGATCCGGGTGAGTACCGGAATCTCCTCGCCGACCGTCGCACGGACCGCCCGGGCGACCTCGAGGGTGAGACGCATCCGTCCGGCCCGGTCACCGCCGAATTCGTCGGTGCGGTGATTGCTCAGCGGGGAGAGGAACTCGTGCAGCAGGTAGCCGTGCGCCGCGTGGATCTCCACGGCGGCGAAGCCGGCCTCGACCGCCCGACCGGCGGCGGCCGCGAACGCGTCGACCACCCGTGCGATGCCGGCCGTGTCGAGGGCCGTCGGCGTCCGGTAGTCGGGCGCGAACGGCTCGGACCCGGGGCCGACCGGCGCCCAGCCGCCCTCGGCGTCCGGCACCCCACCCCGGCTCTCGGCCCACGGCCGGTACGTCGAGGCCTTGAACCCGGCGTGCGCGAGCTGCACCGCGGGCACCGCCCCGTGCGCGGCGAGGAAGGCGGTCACCGGGCGCCAGGCGTCGACGTGCGCGCCGGACCAGATCCCGGTGTCCTGCGGGCTGATCCGCCCCTCGGGCAGTACCGCGGTCGCCTCGGTGAGGACCAGGCCGGCGCCGCCCACCGCCCGGGCACCCAGGTGCACCAGGTGCCAGTCGGTGGGCAATCCGTCCGGGCCGGCGGTGTACTGGCACATCGGCGCCACGGCGATCCGGTTGGGCAGGGTCACCGCGCGCAGGGCCAGCGGCGAGAACAGGACGCTCATCTCGTCATCCTCTCGGTACGGAAGGAGGACCCCTCGACGAGGGGTCCTCCTCCGGTCATCGGGTTCAGGCCGGTACCGGGCTCAGCCCGTCCTGCCGGGTGGGGGCGGGGGCGTCCGCGGACTCCGGCTCGACCAGCCCGCGCCGGCCCGCCGTGTCGTAGGCGGTCCGGTCGAGGGTGCCCTCGCGAGCCGCGACGACGGTCGGCACCAGCGCCTGGCCGGCCACGTTGGTGGCGGTGCGGATCATGTCCAGGATCGGGTCGATGGCCAGCAGCAGACCGGCGCCGGCCAGCGGCAGGCCCAGCGTGCTGAGGGTCAGGGTGAGCATCACGATCGCGCCGGTCAGGCCGGCGGTGGCCGCCGAGCCGACCACCGAGACGAAGGCGATCAGCAGGTAGTCGGTGACGCCGAGGTGGACGCCGAAGACCTGGGCCACGAAGATCGCGGCGAGCGCCGGGTAGATCGCGGCGCAGCCGTCCATCTTCGTGGTCGCGCCGAAGGGGACCGCGAACGAGGCGTACTCGCGGGGCACGCCGAGCCGCTCGACGGCGCGCTGGGTCACCGGCATGGTGCCCACCGAGGAGCGGGAGACGAAGGCCAGCTCGATGGCGGGCCAGGCGCCGGCGTAGAAGCGCACCGGGTTGAGCCGGCCGGCGGCCACCAGCACCAGCGGGTAGACCACCAGCAGCACGATCGCGCAGCCGAGGTAGACCGCGGTGGTGAACTTGGCGAGCGGGGCGAGCAGGTCCCAGCCGTAGGAGGCGACCGCGTTGCCGATCAGGCCCAGGGTGCCGATCGGGGCGAGCCGGATCACCCACCAGAGCGCCTTCTGGACGATCTCCAGCACGGAGCGGTTCAGCGCCACGAACGGCTCGGCCTTCTCGCCGACCAGCAGCGCGGCGGCGCCGACGACCAGCGCCAGGAAGACGATCTGGAGCACGTTGCCCTCGACGAAGGCGCCGACCGGGTTGGTCGGCACGATGCCGGTGAGGAAGTCCGTCCAGGAGCCGGTCTTCTTCGGCGCGGTGGCACCGGCGAGGTCCAGGGTGACGCCCCGGCCGGGGTTGGTGAGCAGGCCCAGGCCGATGCCGACGCCCACCGCGATCAGGGCGGTGATGCCGAACCAGAGCAGCGTCTTGAGCGCCAGCCGGGCGGCGTTGGCCACCCCGCGCAGGCTGACCACGCTGACCACGATCGCGGTGAAGACCAGCGGCGGCACGGCCAGCTTCAGCAGCTGGACGAAGAGGTGGCCGACGGTGTCGAGGGTGCTGGTCAGCCAGGCCAGGTCGTTGGCGCGGGCCAGGAAGCCCAGCGCCACGCCGAGGACGAGGCCGAGCAGGATCTGTACGGAAAAGGGGATCTTGCGCAGGGCGGAAGCCACGATGATGCGTCCAAGGGTCTGGTGGGGTCAGGGCAGCGTCAGGAGAGCGGCTGCGCCGGACAGACGCCGCTGGCCTGCAGTCGGAGATCGACGTACAGGCGCACGGTCAGGCACCAGATGTTGGTCATCGCCGGCAGACGATACGCCGGAGGAAGGCCCGCAGGGAAGGAGCGGTATCCGTGACGATCCTTACAGCCTGACGTCGTCGGTCGATGTCCACCGACCGGTGAGGCCGACCGTGGCGGCGGCGGCCAGCCCCCAGAGGACCGCGATCGCGAGCACGAGCCGTTCCAGCACACCGACCAGGGCTCCCCGGCCGACCAGCAGCATCGCCAGCCCCACCGCGGCGCAGAGCGGCAACGCCACCGCCGCGGCGATCGCGGAGAACCGCCGCAGCCGCCCACCGGCGCGGCCGGAGAGCGCGATCGCGACCATCGCGAAGATCACCGCCGCGGTGGCCGCGATGCTCGCCCCGCCGTGCACCAGGTCGGCCACGGTGGCGCGTTCGAACGGCGGCAGCGGGCAGCCGGCCGTGCAGGTCACCGCGCCGGAGAGCGCCGTGCCCAGACCGGCGGCGGCGAGCAGCGCCGCCGCCGCCCGCAGCGCCGGCAGCAGCGCCGCGGCGAGCAGCAGCAGCCCGGCGGCCAGCGCGTAGACCCCGATCCGGTACATCGGCGCGTGGCCGCTGCCGGCGATGCCGGCCTCGCTGACGTACCCGGTCAGGCCCGGTCCGGGACCGGCGAGCACGGCGAGGGTCACCGCGCCCGCGCCGGCGAGGGTGCAGCCGGCGGACGCCGACGCGGCCGCCGCGCGGGGGGTGATGAGCGGCTCGGGCCGGCCCTGCTCAGCCACGCCCGTGCGGCGTGGTCCAGCCGGAGAGGTCGGGGCCGAGCGGCACGACGCCGGTCGGGTTGATCTCCTTGTGGGTGCCGTAGTAGTGCCGCTTGATGTGGTCGAAGTCGACCGTCTCCCCGAAGCCGGGCGTCTGGAACAGGTCCCGGGCGTACGCCCAGAGCACCGGCATCTCGGTGAGCTTCTGCCGGTTGCACTTGAAATGCCCGTGGTAGGCGATGTCGAAGCGGACCAGCGTGGTGAAGAGCCGCACGTCCGCCTCGGTGATCGCGTCGCCCATCAGGTAGCGCTGCCCGGCCAGTCGCTCGGAGAGCACGTCCAGCCGGGCGAAGAGGGCCCGGTACGCCTCGTCGTACGCCTCCTGGGAGGTGGCGAAGCCGCACCGGTAGACGCCGTTGTTGACGTCCCGGTGGATCTCCGCCATCAGCGCGTCCAACTCCGGACGTAGCTCGACCGGGTAGAGGTCCGGCGCGTCAGGGGCGTGGAATCGCCGCCACTCGGTGGAGAGGTCGAGGGTGAGCTGCGGATAGTCGTTGGTGACCACCCGCCCCGTCCGGGTGTCGACCAACGCCGGCACGGTCACCCGGCCGCTGTAGTCCGGGTCGGTGGCCAGGTAGGCCTCGGAGAGGAACCCGATGCCGAGCACCGGGTCGAAGCCGTCCTGGTCGAGGGTGAACCGCCAGCCCCGTTCGTCCCGGATCGGGTCGACGGTGCCCAGCGAGAGGACGTCCTCCAGGCCGAGCAGGCTGCGGACGATCCGGGCCCGGTGCGCCCACGGGCACGCCCGGCACCAGATCAGCCGGTAGCGGCCCGCCTCCAGCGGCCAACGACCCTGCTCGTCCGGCCCGCCGCCGGGCGGGGACGTCGAGTGCGGGGTGACCCGGTCGGTGAACCGGTTCGGCTGGCGGACGAACGCGCCGCCACCGCTGGTCTCTGCGCTGAACTGGGCCTGAGCCATGCCGTCAACCTATCGGCTCCGGAGGGCCGATATCCTGGCGGTCGGGCGTCCCTCGCGACCCGACGGGCGCGCCCGCCCCGCCCTTCCCACCCCCGAAGGACTCGCGATGACCGTGGCATACCTGGTGGCCGGTGTCCGCACCCCGATCGGCCGGTACGCCGGCGCGTTGGCCGGCGTCCGCCCCGACGACCTGGCCGCGCACGTGATCCGGGAGCTGGTAGCCCGCCACCCTTCGGTGGACTGGGCGCGGGTGGACGACGTGCTTCTCGGCTGCGCCAACCAGGCCGGCGAGGACAACCGCAACGTGGCCCGGATGGCCGCGCTGCTCGGCGGGCTGCCCGAGCAGGTGCCCGGCAGCACCATCAACCGGCTCTGCGGCTCCGGCCTGGACGCCCTCGCCACCGCGGCCCGCGCCGTCGTCGCCGGCGAGGCCGAGCTGGTCGTCGCCGGCGGCGTGGAGAGCATGAGCCGGGCGCCCTTCGTCATGCCGAAGGCGACCTCGGCGTACTCCCGGTCGGCCGAGGTCTACGACACCACGATCGGCTGGCGGCTGGTGAACCCGCTGATGAAGGCCGGGTGGGGCGTCGACTCGATGCCGGAGACGGCGGAGAACGTCGCCGCCGAGTACGGCGTCGACCGGGTCGCGCAGGACGAGTTCGCCCTCCGTTCGCAGCAGCGGGCGGCCAAGGCGCAGGCCGACGGCCGGTTCGCCGAGGAGATCGTTGCGGTGACCGTGCCGGAGGGGCGCCGCGGCACCCGCCTGGTGGAGGTCGACGAGCACCCGCGGGAGACCTCGCTGGAGAAGCTCGCCGCGCTGCCCACCCCGTTCCGCGCCGGCGGCACGGTGACCGCCGGCAACTCCTCGGGTGTGAACGACGGCGCGGTCGCGCTGCTGGTCGCCTCCGAGGCGGCGGTCGCCCGCTACCACCTCACCCCGCTGGCCCGGATCGCCGGCGCGGCGGCCGCCGGGGTGCCGCCGCGGATCATGGGCGTCGGTCCGGTGCCGGCCACCCGCAAGCTGCTGGACCGGCTCGGCGTCGGCCTGGACGCGGTGGACGTGATCGAGTTGAACGAGGCGTTCGCCGCCCAGTCGGTCGCCGTGCTGCGCGAGCTCGGCCTGCCAGAGGACGCCGAGCACGTCAACCCGAACGGCGGGGCGATCGCCCTCGGCCATCCGCTCGGCGCCAGCGGCGCCCGACTGGCGCTGACCGCCGCGCTGGAGCTGCGCCGTCGGGGCGGGCGGCGGGCGTTGGCCACCATGTGCATCGGGGTGGGGCAAGGGATCTCCCTAATGCTGGAGTCCGCGGCCTAGAGTGTTCAACACCACACCCTCAGCGGGTCGACTGGTGGGCCGACGCGTGCCCCCGCGCGTGCCGACACCGGCTGCGTCCCGCCTCTCGGCGACGAACTGGGGAGCTTGCAGATGCCGGACGGACTGCCGACCGAGATCGACCTGACCAGGCCGAGTGCCGCCCGGGTCTACGACTACTTCCTGGGCGGGGCGCACAACTTCGAGATCGACCGGCAGCTCGCCGAGCAGATCGCCCGGATGACGCCGAACCTCGCCGCCACCATGCGTGCCGGCCGCGAGTTCCTGCGCCGGGCCGTCCGCGCGCTGCTCGACGCCGGCATCGACCAGTTCCTCGACATCGGCTCGGGCATCCCGACCGTGGGCAACGTGCACGAGGTGGCCCAGGGCGCGAACCCGAAGGCCCGGGTGGTCTACGTGGACATCGACCCGGTGGCCGTCGCGCACAGCCGGGAGCTGCTCGCCGGCAACGACCTGACCACGGTGGTCCACGCCGACCTGCGCGAACCGGAGCGGATCCTCGACGAGGCGCGCGGCCTGCTCGACTTCGGCCGCCCGGTCGGCATCCTGCTCGCCGGCGTGGTGCACTTCGTTCCGGACGCCGACCGGCCCGGGGAGATCCTGGCCACCCTGCGGGCCGCCGCCGTCCCGGGCAGCTACCTGGTGATCTCCCACTCCACCTTCGAGGACCAGCCGCAGGAGATGCTCGACGCGCAGCGGCTCTCGGCGCGTACCGACACCGAGATCAGCCTGCGCTCGCGGGCCGAGATCACTGGGTTCTTCGGCGACTGGACGCTCCTGGAGCCGGGGCTGGTGCACATGCCGCTCTGGCGGCCCGACTCTCCGTCCGACGTGGACGAGCACCCGGAACGGTTCGGCGCGTTCGGTGGCGTCGCCCGCTACGACCAGCCCGCCGCCGGCTGATCGCATGGCCGCCGTCGCGGACTCCGCCGGCGACGAGGTCAGCCGGGCCGGCGCCCAGGGGTACGCCGCCGAGTGGGCCCGCGCGGTTCGCCGCCTCGGTTTCGTGCCGCTCAGCGCCGCCGAGACCGAGCGGCTGCTGCTCGTGCACACCGTGCGGCTGGCGCAGGCGCTGCGGGCCGAGCCGTTCTCCGGCCAGCCCGCGGAGGACGTCGGGCGGGCGCTGGTCGAGGCGCACCTGGCCGAGCCCCGGATGTTGGAGTGGTCGGTGCGCGCCCTCGGCGAGGAGTTTCTCGACCGTGCGGTGCCCGCCGGGGCGTACCCCGGGAACGCGCGGCAGCGGATCGTGGCCCTGCAGGCCGGTCTCTCCGCCGGCTTCGCCCGGGCGTTGCGGGACCGCACCTTCAGCCAGCAGGAGCGGATCGCCCGCTCGGCCTGGCAGGCGCGCGACGAGGTGGAGCAGGCCCTGCGGGACAGCGAGGCGCGGTTCCGGGCGGTCTTCACCGGCGCCGCGATCGGCATCGGCATCGCCGGGATCGACGGGCAGATCATCGACGTCAACCAGTCGTTCGCTGACATGCTCGGCTACTCGATCGAGGAGCTGCACGGGACCGATGTGGCCGCCCTCTTCCACGTCGAGGACGCCGCCGGCATGTGGGAGCTCTACCAGGAGATGATCGAGGGCAAGCAGGACCTGGTCCGGGTGGAGAAGCGCTACCAGCGCAAGGACGGCAGCATGCTCTGGACCGACCTCGCGGTGTCGCTGATCCGGCACGACGACGGCCGGCCGCGGTTCACCGTCGCCATGATCGAGGACATCACCGAGCGGTACGCGCTCCAGCAGCGGCTGCGCTTCCAGGCGCTGCACGACCCGCTCACCGGCCTGCCCAACCGGACGCTCTTCTTCGAGACGCTGGGCCGGATCTTCGAGACCGCGGCTCCCGGCCGGCGGCTCGGGATCTGCTTCCTCGACCTGGACGGCTTCAAGGCGATCAACGACAGCCTCGGGCACGACCTCGGTGACCGGCTGCTCGTCATGATCGCCCGGCGGCTCGCCGACTGCGTCGCCGACCAGGGCCACCTGGTGGCCCGGATGGGCGGCGACGAGTTCGTCATCCTGGTCGACGGTGGCGACGGGCTCGACGACGCGGTCGCCGTCGCGGAGGCGGCGCTGGCCGCGGTCTCCGCCCCGGTGCACGTCGGCGACCAGCAGCTCGCCGTCTCGGCGAGCGTGGGCATCGTCGACGGCCCGGTCGGCGGGACCAGCGCGTCGGAGTTGATGAAGGCCGCGGACACCACCCTCTACTGGGCCAAGGCGGAGGGGCGCGGCCGGTGGGCGGTCTACGACCCGGAGCGCAGCGCCCGGGACATCGCCCGCTCGTCGCTGGCCGCCGGCCTGCCGGCCGCGCTCGACCGGGGCGAGTTCGTGTTGCGGTACCAGCCGATCGTGTCGCTGCTGGAGGGGCGGATGCTGGCGGTCGAGGCGCTGGTCCGCTGGCAGCACCCGGAGCTGGGGCTGCTCGGCCCGGACCGGTTCATCGGGCTGGCCGAGGAGACCGGACTGATCGTCCGGCTCGGCGAGTGGGTGCTCCGGCAGGCCTGCCGGGACGCCGAGGAGTGGCGACGCCGCTTCCCGGAGGCCCGGCTGGTGGTGAGCGTGAACCTGGCCGCGCGGCAGGCCGAGGATCCGGCCATCGTGGCGACCGTCTCGGACGCGCTGAGCACCAGCGGGCTCCCAGCCGAGCTGTTGCAGTTGGAGCTGACCGAGAGCGCGGTGATGGGCACCGCCGGGGAGCCGCTGCGCTCGTTGCACCGGTTGGGGGCGCTCGGTGTGCGGCTGGCGATCGACGACTTCGGCACCGGCTACTCGAACCTGGCGTACCTGCGACGGCTGCCGATCCACTGCCTGAAACTGGCCGGCCCCTTCGTCGAGGGCATCCGCGGTGACGGCCCGGAGGCGACGGCCGACCACCGGGACGAGCGGATCGTGGACGCGCTGGTCCGGCTGGCGCACGCGCTGGAGCTGTGGGTCACGGCCGAGGCGGTGGAGACCGGCGTGCAGGCCGAACGGCTGCGGGCGCTGCGCTGCGACACCGGGCAGGGACGCTTCTTCGGCAGCCCGATGCCGGCCGACCGGATCGCGGCCCGGCTCGCCCGGACGCAAGGGGGATCTGAATGAGCGCGACGGACACCGAGGCCCTCGTCGCGGTGGTTGCCGCCCTGGCGATCCTGGCCGGGCTGGCCGGCGTGGTGGTACCCGGGCTGCCGGCGCTTCCGCTCTGCTGGGGTGGGGTGCTGGTCTGGGCGCTCTTCGGTGGCGCCGGGGCGGGCCGGTGGGCGGTGCTCGCCGCCGCGACGCTCGTCGCGCTCGGCGGCACGGTGGTGAAGTACCTCTGGCCGGGGCGGAACCTGAAACGCACCGGAGTGCCGACGCGATCCCTGCTGGCCGGGGGCGTGCTGGGGCTGATCGGCTTCTTCGTCATCCCGGTCATCGGCCTGGTCATCGGCTTCGTCGGCGGGGTCTGGGCGGCCGAGCGGCTGCGGCTCGGGGACAACCGCCTCGCCTGGCCCGCCACCGTCCAGGCACTGAAGGCGGCCGGGCTGTCGATGCTCGTGGAGTTCGCCGCCGGCCTGGTGATCGCGGCGCTCTGGGTGGCCGGGCTGCTGCTCGTCTGAGCGTCGCGGGCGGGGTGCGGGGCGACGGCGCGGGGCACCCGTTCGGTAGCTACGGCGGATCACGCCGTACTTGTGAGAGAGAGGTGGGCACCCCGCGCCGACGTGGGCCGGGCGTTGCCGAGCGCCCGGCCGGGGCCCGTCGCGATCGGGCCTGGTCACGAGGTCAAGGATGCGGCCGGCGCAGGCATAACGGCAACGGAATTAGTCCGGTCCGGCGGTGAGATTCCCACCAGGGATCTATTGACCGACTTGATCGGCGGGACGAGACTTTTGCCCACTCGCACCGGGGATCACCTCGAGGAGGTGTGCAGTGGCCACGACGCCCGCGCCGACCGCCGAGCAACCGATGGACGACGACGCCCGACGGCTCGCCGAACTCGGCTACAAGCAGGAGCTGCGCCGCAAGTGGAGCGGCTTCTCCAACTTCGCCATCTCGTTCTCTATCATCTCGATCCTGGCCGGCTGCTTCACCACCTTCGGCCAGGCGTGGAACAACGGCGGCCCGGTCGCGATCTCCTGGGGCTGGCCGCTGATCTCGCTCTTCATCCTGATCATCGGCTTCTGCATGGCCGAGCTGGTGTCGGCGTACCCGACCGCCGGCGGCATCTACTGGTGGGCGGCGAAGATGGGCCGGCCGGTGCACGGCTGGTTCACCGGCTGGCTCAACCTGATCGGTCTGGTCGCGGTCACCGCGTCGGTCGACTACGGCTGCGCCACCTTCCTCAATCTCACCCTCTCGGCGCTCTTCGACGGGTGGGAGGGGACGCTACGCCAGGCCTTCCTGCTCTTCGTGATCATCCTCGCCCTGCACGGGCTGATCAACGTGTTCGGTCACCGGATCATCGACGTACTCCAGAACGTCTCGGTCTGGTGGCACGTGGCCGGCGCGACCGCCGTGGTGGCCATCCTGGTCTTCGTCCCGGACAACCA
Source organism: Micromonospora sp. NPDC051006 (assembly GCF_044456245.1). Taxonomy (NCBI): domain Bacteria; kingdom Bacillati; phylum Actinomycetota; class Actinomycetes; order Micromonosporales; family Micromonosporaceae; genus Micromonospora; species Micromonospora sp. NPDC051006. The sequence continues at coordinate 44,633 of NZ_JBITFP010000023.1, read as the reverse complement.
CCAGAGCTTCCAGTTCGTCTTCACCGAGCGGTTCAACAACTCCGGCTTCGCCGATGGCGGCACCGGCGGGCTGACCTTCTGGTTCTACGTGCTGCCGCTGGGCTTCCTGCTCACCCAGTACACGATCACCGGGTTCGACGCCTGCGCGCACGTCTCCGAGGAGACCCGCGGGGCGTCGCAGGCCGCCGCCCGCGGCCTCTGGCAGTCGATTTTCTATTCCGCGATCGGTGGCTGGATCCTGCTGCTGGCGTTCCTGTTCGCGGCCACCGACGTCGAGGCGATCAACGCCGCCGGAGGCTTCTCCGGCGCGATCTTCGAATCCGCGCTGACCCCGGTCTTCTTCAAGACGGTCATCATCATCTCCACCATCGGCCAGTTCTTCTGCGGGATGAGCTGCGTGACCTCGATGAGCCGGATGGCGTACGCGTTCAGCCGGGACCGGGCGGTGCCGGGCTGGCGGCTCTGGTCCAAGGTGGACCGCAACGGCACCCCGGCCAACGCGATCATCGGCGCCACCGTGGCCGGTCTGGTGCTCACCCTGCCCGCGCTCTACGAGAGCGCCGACGGCATCCCGATCGCCTTCTACGCGGTGGTCTCCGTCGCGGTGATCGGGCTGTACCTGTCCTTCCTCATCCCGATCGCGCTGCGACTGCGGATGGGCGACCGGTTCATCCCCGGACCGTGGACCCTCGGGCGCCGGTACAAACTGCTCGGCTGGATCGCGGTGATCGAGATCGCGATCATCTCGATCTACTTCGTGCTGCCGATCGTGCCCGCCGGAGTGCCCGGTAACCCCGACTTCACCTGGTCGGCGGTGAATTACGCGCCGCTCGCGGTGGGCGGGCTGCTGCTGGTGGTCGCCGTCTGGTGGTACGCCTCGGCCCGGAAGTGGTTCACCGGCCCCCGCCGTACGGTCGACGTGCCCGGGCCCCGGACCGCCCCCGACGGCGCACCGGTCGACGAGCCGGCATGACCCCGCCGCCCGGGTTTCCCGGGCGGCGGGTTCCGGGCATTGACGGTGATCCGGTTTGCCAGTAGACCTTGGTGATGGAGGCCCGCCGATGAGGAAAGCTCCGCTCACGCTGGAAGAGTTGCGGGTCGCCATCGGCGGCGGCGAGATCGACACGGTGGTGCTGGCCCTGGTCGACATGCAGGGCCGGTTGCAGGGCAAGCGGTTCCACGCGCCGTTCTTTCTCGACCAGGTGGTGGCGCACGGCAGCGAGGGGTGCAACTACCTGCTCGCGGTCGACGTCGACATGAACACCGTCGACGGGTACGCGATGTCGAGCTGGGAGCGGGGCTACGGCGACTTCGCGATGAAGCCCGACCTGAGCACGCTGCGCCGGGTGCCCTGGCAGCCGGGCACCGCGATGCTCCTGGCCGACCTGGAGTGGCTGGACGGCTCCGGCCCGGTGGTCGCCTCGCCCCGGCAGATCCTCCGCCGCCAGCTCGACCGGCTGGCCGGGCACGGGCTGCGGGCGTACGCCGGCACCGAGCTGGAGTTCGTGCTGTTCCGCGACTCGTACGAGGATGCCTGGCGGCGCGGCTACCGGGAGCTGACCCCGGCGAACCAGTACAACGTGGACTACTCGCTGCTCGGTACCGCGCGGGTGGAGCCGCTGCTGCGCCGGATCCGCACCGAGATGGCCGGCGCTGGACTGACCCCGGAGAGCGCCAAGGGGGAGTGCAACCTCGGCCAGCACGAGATCGCCTTCCGCTACGACGAGGCGGTGGCCTGCGCCGACCACCACGTCATCTACAAGAACGGAGCCAAGGAGATCGCCGCCCAGGAGGGCATGGCGATCACCTTCATGGCCAAGCCCAACGCCCGGGAGGGCAATTCCTGCCACATCCACTTCTCGCTGCGCGGCGCCGACGGCCGCTCGGCAATGCTCGGCGACGGCCCCGCGCACCTGTCGGTGACCGGGCAACGGGTGCTGGCCGGGCTGCTCGCCACGATGCGTGAGTTCAGCCTCCTCTTCGCCCCGAACATCAACTCCTACAAGCGCTACCAGCCGGGATCGTTCGCGCCGACCGCGCTGCGCTGGGGCACCGACAACCGCACGTGCGCCCTGCGGCTGGTCGGCCACGGGCAGGGCATGCGGGTCGAGAACCGGGTGCCGGGGGCCGACGTCAACCCGTACCTGGCGGTCGCAGCGCTGGTCGCCGGCGCGGTGCACGGCATCGAGCGGGAGCTGGAACTCGGCGAGGAGTGCACCGGCAACGCCTACGACGACCCGGATGCCGAGCGGGTCCCCGGCACGCTGCGCGACGCCCTGGCCCTCTGGGAATCCTCCACGGTGGCCGCCGAGGCGTTCGGCGCCGAGGTCGTCGCCCACTACGCCAACCAGGCGAAGGTCGAGCTGTCGGCCTTCGACGCCGCGGTCACCGACTGGGAGCTCGTCCGTGGCTTCGAACGCCTCTAACCCCGCCCAGCACCCGGGCCGCCCCGCGGCCGGCCGCGTCGATGCCCCCGCCGACCGCGTCGATCATGCAGTCGTGGTGGGCGATCGGTGGTATTGCGTGGCATTTGTGAGGCACCACAACTGCATGATCGACGGGGTGAGGTGGGGCTTGTGACGAGCGTGGTCAACCCGGCCAGCGGGGAGGTGGTCGCGGAGGTCGCGGGCACCTCTCTCGCCGAGACGGATGCGGCGATCGGGCGGGCGGCCGTCGCCTACGAGCGGTGGCGGGGCGTGGCACCGGGGGAGCGGGCGCGGCTGCTGCGCCGGTTAGCGGCCGTGGTGGACGCACACCAGGAGGAACTGGCGCAGCTGGAGGTGCGCAACTCCGGGCACACCGTCGGCAACGCCCGCTGGGAGGCCGGCAACGTCCGGGACGTGCTCGACTACTACGCCGGGGCGCCGGAGCGGCTCACCGGCCGGCAGATCCCGGTGCCCGGTGGGCTGGACGTCACCTTTCACGAGCCGCTCGGCGTGGTCGGGGTGATCGTGCCCTGGAACTTCCCGATGCCGATCGCCGCCTGGGGCTTCGCCCCCGCGCTCGCCGCCGGCAACACCGTGGTGCTGAAGCCGGCCGAGCTGACCCCGCTCACCGCGCTGCGGCTGGCCGAACTGGGCCGCGAGGCCGGCCTGCCCGACGACGTGTTCACCGTGCTGCCCGGTGAGGGCCGGGTGGTCGGCGAACGCTTCGTCACCCACCCGGCGGTCCGCAAGATCTGCTTCACCGGGTCCACCGAGGTCGGCACCCGGATCATGGCCGGCGCCGCCGAACAGGTGAAGCGGGTGACGCTGGAGCTGGGCGGCAAGAGCGCCAACCTGGTCTTCGCCGACGCCGACCTGGCGAAGGCGGCGGCCACCGCGCCGTACGCGGTCTTCGACAACGCCGGCCAGGACTGCTGCGCCCGGTCCCGGATCCTGGTCCAGCGCTCGGCGTACGACCGGTTCCTGGAGCTGCTCGAACCGGCGGTGCGCGCGTTGCGGGTGGAGGACCCGGCCCGGGAGACCGCCGAGATGGGCCCGCTCATCTCGGCGGGCCAGCGGGACCGGGTGGCCGGTTACGTCGACGGGGCGAAGGTCGCCTTCACCGGCACCCGCCCCGACGGCCCCGGCTTCTGGTACGCCCCGACGGTGCTGCTCGCCGACTCCCCGGCGGACCGGCACTGGCGGGAGGAGATCTTCGGCCCGGTGGTCTCGGTGCTCCCGTTCGACGACGAGGCCGACGCGATCCGGCTCGCCAACGACACCGAGTACGGCCTCTCCGGTTCGATCTGGACGCGCGACGTCGGGCGGGCCATCCGGGTGGCCCGGGCCGTCGAGTCCGGCAACCTCAGCGTCAACTCGCACTCCTCGGTGCGCTACTCGACCCCGTTCGGTGGCATGAAGCGCTCCGGGCTCGGCCGTGAGCTGGGTCCGGACGCGCTGCACGCCTTCACCGACGTCAAGAACGTGTTCATCGCGACGGAGGAGTGAACAGTGCAGGGTCGGTTGCAGGACCGGGTGGCCGTGGTCACCGGAGCGGGCAGCGGGATCGGGTTGGCCACCGTGCGGCGGTTCGCCGCGGAGGGGGCCCGGGTGGTCTGCGTGGACATCGACGCGGAGGCGGGCAAGCGGGCTGCGGACGAGGTGGGCGGCGAGTTCGTCGCCACCGACGTCGCGGACGAGACGGCCGTCCGGGACCTCTTCGACGGGGTGGCCGAGCGGCACGGCCGGGTGGACGTGGCGTTCAACAACGCCGGCATCTCCCCGCCGGAGGATGACTCGATCCTGGAGACCGGGCTCGACGCGTGGGAACGGGTGCTGCGGGTCAACACCACGAGCGTCTACCTCTGCTGCAAGTACGTGATTCCGCACATGCGCCGGCAGGGCAAGGGCTCGATCATCAACACCGCCTCCTTCGTGGCGCTGATGGGGGCGGCCACCTCGCAGATCGCCTACACCGCGAGCAAGGGTGGGGTGCTGGCGATGACCCGGGAGCTGGGGGTGCAGTTCGCCCGGGAGGGGATCCGGGTGAACGCGCTCTGCCCCGGCCCGGTCGCCACCCCGCTGCTGCTGGAACTCTTCGCCGCCGACCCGGAGCGGGCCGCCCGCCGGCTGGTGCACGTACCGATGGGCCGGTTCGGGAGCCCGGCGGAGATCGCCGCCGCGGTGGCGTTCCTGGCCAGCGACGACGCGTCCTTCATGACCGCCGCCCAGTTCGTGGTGGACGGCGGCATCACCGGCGCCTACGTCACGCCCCTCTGAGTGCGTGGGAGTGAGCCGGTGACCCGGCCGCTGATCGGGGTCAGCGCCTACGTCGAGCCGGCTGGCTGGGCGGTCTGGCGTGACGTGCCCGCGGTGCTGGTGCCCGAGGCGTACGTGCGGGCGGTGACCGCGGCCGGCGGCCGGGCCGTGGTGCTGCCCCCGGACGACCGCGACGCGGACGTGCTGCGGGTGCTGGACGGGCTCATCCTGGCCGGCGGCGCCGACGTGGACCCGGCCCGGTACGGCCAGCTCCCGGCCCCGCGCACCGAGAGCCGGCCGGATCGGGACGCCGGCGAGTTGACCCTGCTCACCGCCGCGCTCGACCTCGGGCTGCCGGTGCTCGGGATCTGCAGGGGCATGCAGTTGCTCGCCGTCGCCTACGGCGGCGGCCTGCACCAGCACCTGCCGGAGGTGGTCGGGCATGACGGGCACCGCCCGGCGCCCGGTGTCTACGGCACGCATCCGGTCCGGTTCGCCCCGGGCAGCCTGGCCGGGGCCGTGATGGCCGGGGTGGACCGGGTCAACTCGTACCACCACCAGGGGGTGGCCGATCCGGGGCGGCTCACCGTCACCGGTTGGGCCGACGACGGGGTCGTCGAGGCGGTGGAGGACCCGGACCGGCCGTTCGTGCTGGGTGTGCAGTGGCACCCGGAGAACGAGGCGGATCCGCGGCCGGTCGCCGCGTTGGTCCGGGCGGGCCGGGACCGGGCCCTCGGGCGCCTGCGGGGCTGACCGCCGGCCAGGCCCGGTGTAGCCGATGTCACATTTCCGCCAGGCCCGCGCTGGCGCTCGCCGTCCCACCGGTCAGCCACGCTCCTCAATGGGCCTGCCGGCGCGGGCTGCCGGCGGGCCGGGCCCGGACCGGCCGGCAATCGCCTCGCCGTCGCGACTCGGCGGGCACGGAGGCAAACAGCGCTCCCGCCGCGCCATGCGTTACGTTGCCGTTCCGCTGGGGTACATGGCGGAGCACGGCGGATGGAGATCATCGGCTGACGGGTGGATTGGCCGGAGCGGGAGGCTGCATGAGTTCGCCGCTGGGGGGCGCGGACCGGGGGCAACGCCCGGCCGGCGGTGAGCTGCCCCCGCCGCTGGCCGCGGCCTTTGCGACCGGTGGCGAGATGGGGCGCCGCCTCGGTGCCCTCGACTGGTCCCGCACCGCGCTGGGCGCGCCGCACGGCTGGCCGCCCGCCCTCTCCGGGGCCGTCGGCATGATGCTCGCCTCCAGCGCCCAGATCGTCATGTTCTGGGGCGAGGAGCAGCTCGCCTTCTACAACGACGCCTACCGCCCGACGATCGGCAGCAAGCACCCGGAGGTGCTGGGCCAACCGGCCCGGACGTACTGGGCGGAGACCTGGGACGTGCTCGCCCCGCTGCTGGACGGCGTACGGCGCAGCGGTCGCTCGTACCGGGGCGAGGACCACCAGTTCCTGATCGACCGGCACGGCTTCCTCGAGGAGACCTACTTCGACGTCTCTTACGACCCGATCCGCGGCGGCGACGGGTCGGTCGCCGGCGTCTTCTGCATCGTGAACGAGACCACCGGGCGGGTGGTCGGGGAGCGCCGGCTGCGGGCGTTGGCCGAGCTCGGCACCGAACTGGCCGACGTCGGCTCCGGCGCCGAGCTGGGCCGGACGATCGCCGAGGTGCTCGACCGGTACCGGGCCGACGTGCCCTTCGCGCAGATCTGGCTCCGTGTTGACGCCGACCGGTTCACCCTGGCCGGGTGCAGCGGCGTGGAGCCCGCGGCGGTCACGGCCCGGGCCGATCTGCTCGCCTCGGTCGCCGGCGACGGGCCCGCCCTGGTGGGGGTGGCCGAGGTGCTCGATTCGGTGCCGGCCGGGGCGGGCGACAAGGCGCTGGTGCTGCCGATCACCGCGACCAACGAGACCGTCGGTGCGCTCGTGGTGGGCGTGGGTCGCCGGTTGCCGCTCACCGACGAGTACCGCACCTTCCTGGACCTGGTCGCCAGCCAGGTCAGCCGCGCGGTGGGCAAGCAGCGGGCGTACGAGCAGGAACGCGCGCGAGCCGCCGAACTGGCCGCCCTGGACCGCGCCAAGACCAACTTCTTCGCCAATGTCAGCCACGAGTTCCGCACCCCGCTCACCCTGGTGCTCGGCCCGCTGGAGGATCTGCTCGCCGATCCCACTCTGCCGGCCGGCCACATCGACCGGCTCACCGTGATGCACCGCAACGCGCTGCGCCTGCTGAAGCTGGTCAACACGGTGCTCGACTTCTCCCGGCTGGAGTCCGGCCGGCTGGCTGCCCGCTACGAGCCCACCGACCTGGCCGACTACACCTCCCGCCTGGCCAGCACCTTCCGCTCGGCGATCGAACGGGCCGGGTTACGGCTGCAGGTCGACTGCCCTCCGCTGCCCGCGCCCGTCTTCGTGGACCGCGACATGTGGGAGAAGGTCGTCCTCAATCTGGTGTCGAACGCGGTCAAGTTCACCTTCCACGGCGAGATCCGGGTCCGGGTCCGGGCGGTCGACGGCGCGGCCCGGGTGGAGGTCGAAGACACCGGCGTGGGCATCGCGCCGGAGCAGCTGCCGCACGTCTTCGAGCGGTTCCACCGGGTGCCCGGTGCGCGTTCCCGTACCCACGAGGGGACCGGGATCGGCCTGGCGCTGGTGCGCGAGCTGACCGAGATGCACGGCGGCGAGGTCACGGTGACCAGCCGCGTCGACGAGGGCAGCACCTTCACGGTGACCGTCCCTTTCGGCTCCGCGCACCTGCCGCCGGAGCGGGTGGCCGACACCGGGCTGACCCCCGCCGAGCCGAGGCAGGCCCGCCTGCACGTCATGGAGAGCGCGCTCTGGGCCGGCCAGGAAGAGCCGACGCGCCCCGCGGGCGCCGCCCCGGCGGGGCGGATCCTGGTCGCCGACGACAACGCCGACCTGCGGGAACACGTCACCCGGCTGCTCTCGCCGAGCTGGGACGTGGTCACCGCGAGCGACGGCGCGCAGGCGCTACGGCTCGCCGGTGAGGGCGACTTCGACCTGGTGCTCACGGACGTGATGATGCCCCGGCTGGACGGGTTCGGGCTGGTCACCGCGCTGCGGGCGGACCCGCGCACCCGGTACGTGCCGATCGTGCTGCTCTCCGCCCGGGCCGGATCGGCCGAGGCGGTGGCCGGCCTGTCGGTCGGTGCGGACGACTACCTGACCAAGCCCTTCTCCGGACAGGAGCTGATCGCCCGGGTGCGGGCCAACGTCGAGCTCGGGCAGTTGCGCGGCCAGCTGATCCGCGGACTCCGGGCGCTGGCCGACGCGGCGGTGGCGGTGAACACCGCCCGCTCCACCACGGACGTCCTCCAGGTCGCCGCCCGGCACGCGCTCAGCCTCGCCGAGGCCGTCCGGGTGGTGATCAACGCCAACGGTGCCCGCGCCGAGGCCGACGCCGGGGGCAGCACCGCCCCGGATCCCTCGTTCGCGCTGGCGCTCACCGGCACCGGCGGCGACGCCCTGGGCGAGCTGAGGGTGTGGCGTCCGGACGGGGACGGCGCGGAGACCGACGAGGCGGCGTTGACCCAGCTCGCCCGGCTGGTCGGGGCGCGGCTGGAGAACGCCCAGCTCTACGAGGCCGAGCACCGCATCGCCAACACGTTGCAGCACAGCCTGCTGCCCCGGTCGCTGCCGCAGTTGCCGGGCGCGGTGGTGGCCAGCCGCTACCTGCCGGGCAGCGCCGACGTCGAGGTCGGCGGCGACTGGTACGACGTGGTCGCGCTCAACGACCAGGAGATGGTGCTGGTCATCGGTGACGTGGTCGGCAAGGGAGTGCAGGCCGCCGCGGCGATGGGCCAGCTGCGCAACGCGCTGCGGGCGTACCTGCTGGAGGGGTTCGACCCGGGCGAGTCGCTGACCCGGCTGAACCGGCTCGTCGGCTCGACCGAGCACCGGCCCCTCGCCACCGTGGTCTGCCTGCTGTTCCAGCCCCGCACCGGGCGGCTGCGGTACGCCAGTGCCGGCCATCCGTCCCCGCTGGTCATCCGCGCGGGTGAGGCGGTGCTCCTGCACGACCGCGCGCTGGGTCCGCCGGTCGGCGCCCTGCCGGACACGTCGTACCGGACGGTGGCGGGCGAGCTGGCCCCCGGCAGCCGGCTGCTGCTCTACACCGACGGGCTGATCGAGGACCGGCAGGTCGGCATCGACGCGGCGTTGGCGCAGCTGCGGGCGGACGCGGCCAGCCCGGTCGAGCACGTCGTGGACCTGGTCGACGCCGTGGTGGCGCGGGTCGCCGGACGGCCCCGACGCGACGACGTGGCGGTGCTCGCGCTGGAGGCCGCCGAGCTCAACCGGTTCGCGCTGCGGCTGCCGACCGACCCGACCCGACTCAGCGTGCTGCGCAAGCGGCTGGAGGAATTCCTGGTCGCGCACGGCGTCGGCGAGACGGACCTCTTCGACCTGACCGTGGCGATCTCGGAGGCCGCCGCCAACGCCATCGAGCACCCGGTCACCCCCGCCGAGGCGACGATCAGCGTCGAGGTGACGATCGAGGACGGGACGGTGGTGGCCAGGGTGCGCGACAGCGGACAGTGGCGGGAGTCGACCGGGTCCGGATTCCGGGGGCGCGGGCTCTCGCTGATCCGCGCGCTGGGGGAACTCTCGGTCAGCCGTACCCCGAGCGGCACGGAGGTGACGCTGCGCCGGAGGCTGCAGAGCTGAGCCGCCGCCCGGCGGGCGTCGCGGCTCAGACCGGGCGGAGCCAGGGCTGCTCGCCGAGGCCTGCGATCTCCAGCACCCGGCGGACCTGCCGGGACGGCAGCACGGTGAGCGTGCCCGGGAACTGCCGGGCCAGCTGGACCACGGCGTGGATCGCGGCCGAGTCGAAGAAGGTCACCGCCCGCAGGTCGAGCGTGACCCGCGCCGCGCGCTCGCGGAGCGCGGTCTGGCGCATGGTGTCGGCGGTCGACATGTCGACCTCTCCCGCCACCACCACCTGGAGGTGATCGCCGTCGATCTCCGCGGTGGCGGAGAAGACGGGCGGCGCTGCCCCTTGATCCACGCAGACACAGTGGCACAGCGGGCCAGGTGGGGCAACAACCCTCCGGAGCGGGCCGTGGCGGGGCTCACCCCCGGCACGACGATAGGCTTGGTCCATGACCGTCCGTTCGCCGCTGACCCCAGGCACGCTCTCCCCGTGGCGACCGGTGCCTGCCGACATTCCTCGCCCCGAGTACGTGGGCAAGAAGGGCCCGCAGGAGTGGCGGGGGTCGCACGTCCAGACCCCGGAGACCATCGAGAAGATGCGGATCGCCAGCCGGCTGGCCGCCCAGGCGACCCAGCTCGCCGGGGAGCACTGCAAGCCGGGCGTCACCACCGACGAGATCGACCGGGTGGTGCACGAGTTCCTCTGCGACCACGGCGCCTATCCGTCGACGCTGGGCTACCGGGGCTTCCCGAAGTCCTGCTGCACCAGCCTCAACGAGGTCATCTGCCACGGCATCCCGGACTCCACCGTGCTCGCCGACGGCGACATCATCAACGTCGACGTCACCGCGTACATCAACGGTGTGCACGGCGACACCGACGCCACGTTCTGCGTCGGCGAGGTCAGTGACGAGGCCCGGCTGCTGGTCGAGCGGACCCACGAGGCGATGATGCGGGGCATCCGGGCGGTCGTCCCGGGTCGGCAGATCAACGTGATCGGCCGGGTCATCGAGTCGTACGCCAAGCGCTTCGGTTACGGCGTGGTCCGGGACTTCACCGGCCACGGCATTGGCGAGTCCTTCCACAGCGGGCTCTACGTGCCGCACTACGACAGCCCCCGGCCGACCGACGTGATGGAACCGGGCATGACCTTCACCATCGAGCCGATGATCACGCTGGGCACCTACCAGTACGACATGTGGGACGACGGCTGGACCGTCGTCACGAAGGACCGCAAGTGGACCGCGCAGTTCGAGCACACGATCCTGGTGACCGAGGACGGCCACGAGATCCTGACCCTGCCGTGACCGAAACGCCGGCCGCGCTGCGCGAGGCCCACCACGCCGACGTGTCCGGCGGGTGGCTGCGACCGGCCGTGTTCGGGGCGATGGACGGCCTGGTCACCAACATCGCGCTGATCGCCGGTGTCGGCGGTGGTGGCGTGTCGCCGCGCAGCATCGTGCTCACCGGCACGGCCGGCCTGGTCGCCGGGGCCATCTCGATGGGGCTGGGCGAGTACACCAGCGTCCGGTCCGCCAACGAGCAGGTCGCCGCCGAGGTGGCCAAGGAGCGCCGGGAGCTGGAGCGGCACCCCGAGGCGGAGGCCCGCGAGCTGGCCGAGGCCTGGGTGGCCCGGGGGCTGCCCCGGGATCTCGCCGTGCAGGTGGCCGAGGCGGTCCGGCGCAACCCGGAGGAGGCGCTGCGGGTGCACGTCCGGGAGGAGTTGGGCGTCGACCCCGACGACCAGCCGAGCCCGTGGGCCGCCGCGATCTCGTCGTTCCTCTTCTTCTCGGTCGGCGCGCTGGTGCCGCTGCTGAGCTACCTGATCGGCTTCACCAGCCTCGGGCTGGCGCTCGGGGTGGGCGGGCTCGGCCTCTTCGCCGCCGGCGCGGTGGTGGCCCGGTTCACCAACCGGCGGTGGTGGTCCAGCGGGCTGCGACAACTGCTGCTGGGGGCGGCCGCCGCCGCGGCGACCTACCTGGTCGGCGCGTTGATCGGCGTCCAGGGCGGCCTCGGCTGAGCTGGCCGGTCAACCGGTGAGCAGGTCGTCGACGCTGCCGTCGACGGGCTGGCCACGGGCGGCCAGCTCCGCCGACTGACCGGCCAGCACCGCACCCACCTCGGTCATGTCGGCGCCGGCCAGGCCGGTGCGGCGGACCGCGTCGCCCGGATCCCGGAAGTAGGTGCGGCTGAGCAGGCCGTTCACCGTGGCCGCGGCCAGCCGCGCCTCACCGAGCATGAGCAGCGCCTGGTCCGTCTCGTACCACTCGGCGAGCCGGGCGGCCCGGGCGTGCGCCGCGTACCCCCGGTACCAGGCCTGCCGGGCCGCGGCGCTGAACTCGGCCGGGCGGGCGCGGGCCAGTCGCCCGAGGTGTTCGTCGCGCAGGGTCCGCAGCCAGCCGGTCGGGTCGTGCAGCGGGCAGGTGGTGACGTACCGGTCCGCGGTCAGCGGCCAGAGCGGAGAGATCACCCGGGCCTGCCGGAGGTAGTCGTCGGCGCCGGCCACGGTCAGGTCGACCAGCACACCGTCGACCCGCCGGGTGGCCGGGGCCGGGCCGGCGTTCGGCCGGTAGGTCACCACCAGCAGCCCGATCTCGCGGTCGCCACCGCCGTCGTCGTCGCCGTGGGCCAGCGGCCCGTGCACCGCGAGGGCGAGCACGTCGGCCGGGAACCGCCGCTGGGCCGCCTCCGCCACCCGCTCGGCCACCGTCCACCGGGGATCGGCCAGGTGCCGGTCGAACCCGGCGTCCCCGCTGCTCGCGCTCACGCCGACCACCCCTGCCTCGCGACTGCGCGGACACCTTCACGGTGTCCGCTGCCCGCTCTCAGGACACCGCCGGCCGGCCCCGGTCGTGCGCACCGGTCGCCCCGCCGCGCACCACCCTAGCCATGGCCGTCCGCCCCGGCCGGCGCGCCGCGCCCGACCGGGGCCAGCCGGAAGATGCGGATCTCCCGCCCTCCCGCCCGGCTCACGTACGTCCGGTACGCCGGCCACTCGGTCACCAGCAACTGCCAGAGCCGGTCCCGTTCGGCGCCGGTGGCCACGTCGGCCCGGACCGGGATCTGGCGGCCGCGCACGGTCACCTCGGCCTCCGGTCGGGCGAGCAGGTTCATCGACCAGCCAGGCTGGTGCGGCTGGCCCCAGTTCGAACCGATCACCACATAGGCGTCGCCGTCCCGCACGTAGAGCAGGGGATTGCTGCGCGGTTTGCCGGAGCGGCGTCCGGTGGTGGTGATGATGAGGGACGGGATCAGCCCGAGGGCCACCACCCGACCCCGGGTGAGTCGCCCGACCACCCGGTCGGCCGGGACGAGCAGACGGGCGGCGGCGCCGAACCAGCGGTGGTGGCCGAGGCGGCGGGTGAGGGCTCCGAGCGCGGGCACGGGGACAGTGTGCCGGCTCGGCGTTCCCGGCGGCACCCCCGAGTGTCGGACGTGGTCTAGTCCAGCCGCCGCTCGACGGGCAGCCGGGAGCGGGTGAACAGGGCCGCGCCGAGCATCGCCACCAGCGGCACCATCACCAGGATGCCGAGCGCCGACCAGGGCATCACTAGCGGATACGGGTCGCTGATCGGCCAGGTGCCGGCGTACTGCCGGTTCATCGAGAACAGGATGATGCCGGCGGTGCCGAGACCGGCCACGATGCCGAGCAGCGAGCCGAGTCCGGCGATCACGCCGGCCTGGCAGAGCGAGAGCAGCCGCCGTACCGTCGGGCTGGCGCCGACCGCGGCCAGAGTGGAGAGATCGGCGCGACCCTCCGCGGCGGCGAGCCCGGTGGCGATCCCGGCGGCGCCCACGGTGATCAGCCCGGCCGCCGCCGCGAGCAGGAGCAGCAGCGGCTCGTTCGCACCCGGCTGGTGGCCCTTCTCCACCTCGATGACGTACGAGCCGTACGGGCGCAGCGCGGCGGTGAACCGGTCGAGCTGGCGCTGGTCGGGCCGGGCCGGCGTGGCGACCGCCCAGCCGCTGGTGGACCACGTCAGTCCCAGCTGCGCGGCTGCGGTCCGGGAGAGCAGCAGCCGGTCGGGGCCGACGGTGTCGCGCAGCGCGTACCCGGGCAGCAGGCTGAGCGTGCGCGCAGGCGGGCCCGCCTCGTCGCCCCGTTCGACCGCGACCGCCACCCGGCCGTCGCGCAGGTAGCTCGGGTCGGTCACCACCGCGCCTCCGGCGCGCAGCACGGCGGCGGCCGCCGCCGCCTCGGCCGGCGCCGCGCCGGTGAGGATCGGGATCGCCGTGCCGTCGTCCACCAGCACCGGCAGGTACGGCCCGAAGTAGTTTTCGGACCGGAAATCGCAGCGCGGGTCGGCGCGGGCCTGCCGCTGGTCCGCGGCGGTGAGCCCGTCGCCCAGCTGCCAGGGGCAGATCCGTTCGGGCGGCAGCACCGGGGTGACCGCGCACAGGTCGGTGGGGCCTCGCCCCGGGTCGCAGCGGACCTCGTCGAGCGGTGCCACCCCCTCCGCGCCCAGCTGTGCCCGGGCCACCTCGGCGACCTGGGCGTGCCGCACCGGTGGCTGCTCCGGCCCGGTGCCGGTGACCAGTACGTGCCCGATCGGCATGCTCGGCTGGTAGGTGGCGGCGTCGCGGGCCGTGTCACTGGCCAGGAAGGTGCCGAGGGCGACGCTGCCGGCCACCGCGGCCATCACCGCGGAGATGGCCGGCGCGGCCGACGCCCGGTTGCGGCTGGCGTCGCGCAGCGCGATCCGGGGTGCCAGGGGCAGTGCCCGGCCGAGCCGGGCGAGCAGCCCGATCAGCGTGGGAATGCAGAAGACCAGTCCCAGCTCGCCGAGGATCAGCCCGGTGAGGATGACCGGTGGCGTGCTCCCGGCGGCGCCGAACGCGGCGAGCGCCGCGCCGCCGGCCGTGAGGGCCAGCCCGAGCACCAACCACCGCCCCCGGTGCCGGGGCGCGGTCCGCCGCCCGGCCAGCCCGGCGACCACGTCCTGCCGGGCGGCCGTCCAGGCCGGGGCCAGCGCGGCGAGCACCCCGGCCAGCACCGCGACCCCGGCGATCACCGCGAGCGCGGCCGGCCAGCACCGGTAGCCGCCGAAGCGGGCGCCGAAGACGTACTCCTCGACCAGCGGGCGGGCGGCGAACGCGGCACCGACCCCGAGCGCCAGGCCGGCGCCGGCACCGAGGCAACCCAGCACCACCCCGTCGGCCAGCACCACCCGGCGCAGCTGGGCGGCGTCGCCGCCGGCCACGGCGACCAGGGCAAGGTCCCGGCGCCGCCGTCGTACGCCGACCGCGAAGGCCGGCCCGACCAGCAGCACCACCTCGAGCAGGCCGAGCCCGCCGACCAGCACGCCGGTGCTCAGGTCGGCGGGGTCGGCCAGTCCGCGCCGCTCCGGCCAGTACCCGGGGCCGGCGGTCACCGGAGTCCGTGCGGTCACCACCATGCCCCGCTCGTTGAGCCGGTGGACCAGGCCGGCGTCCACCTCCCCGGGCAGGTCGACCAGCCAGGTGGTCTCCGCCTCGGGATCGGTGCGTTGTCCGGCGGTGGGGTGCAGGGCGAGCAGCGGACCCAGCTCGTCCGGGAACTCGACCGTCCCGACCACCCGGTACGACCGGGAGCCGTCGGCGTTGCTGATCTGGTCGCCGACCCGGGCGTCGAGGCGGCGCAGGGCGGCCGGGCTCGCCGCGATCTCGCCCGGGGCGGCCGGCACCCGACCGTCGTGCAGGCGCACGGTGCTGCGGGCGAGCGGGTCGGTGAGGTCGAGGGTGCGCCCCTGCACCGTCTGGTCACGGTCGCCGATCCGGAACGTGACCGGCGTCCAGAGGCGTACCTGTGTGGCCCGGCTGCCCGGCCCGAGCAGCGCGGTCACCTGCTCGGCGGTGGCCGCGCGGCCGAGCGTCGGGTACTCGGCGTCGCGGGAGTGCCAGGCCTCGCCCCACTGGTCCTGGACGACCGGCCGGTCGCCCATCCAGCGCAGTGACGCGTCGGCGATCCCGAGCTGCCGGTCGACCCGCTCCTGAGGGGTCAGCTGTCCCATGTCGTAGCTGGCCGCGAGGAACGCCAGCACCAGCACCGGCAAAGTGATCATGGAGAGCACCAGCGCGGTCCGGCCCCGGGCCCGGCGCGCCTCCCGCCGGGCGATGCGCAGGGCCGCCCGCCAGGAGCCGACCAGCTCGGCCGCCCGCCGCCGGCCGAACGGTGCGCCGCTTCCCGGTGCGCCCGGCTGCCGGTCGCCCGGCGCTGGTCGGGCGCCGACCCGCAGCCGGGTCCGTACGCTGGCGCGGACGCTCACCGCCCGCTACCGCTGAGCAGTTGCTCGACGCTGCCGAGCGGCGCCGTCGTGTCGACCAGCACCCCGTCCCGCAGGAAGATCACCCGGTCCGCCCAGCCGGCGTGCCGCGCCTCGTGGGTGACGAGCAGCCCGGCCGCGCCGGCGTCGACCCGGCGGCGCAACAGGTGCAGCACGGCCTCTCCGGTCTGCGAGTCCAGGGCCCCGGTCGGCTCGTCGGCCAGCACGAGCCGCCGCTCGCCGACCAGGGCGCGGGCGATCGCCACCCGCTGCTGCTGGCCGCCGGAGAGCTGGTCCGGGAAGCGGTCGCCCAACTCGGGCAGGCCCACCTCGGCGAGCGCGGCCAGGGCCAGCTTGCGGGCCCGGCGTACCCCGGTGCCGTCGAGTTCCAGCGGCAGCGCGACGTTCTCCACCGCGCTCAGGCTGCCCAGCAGATTGAGGTCCTGGAAGATGTAGCCGACCCGGCGTCGGCGCAGCTGGGCCAGGCCGCGGCGGTCCAGCTGCGCCAGCGGCTGCCCCTCGACGCGCACCTCGCCGGCGGTGGGGCTGTCCAGGCCGCCGGCGAGCGTCAGCAGGGTGGACTTGCCGGAGCCGGACGGGCCCATCACGGCCACCAGTTCGCCGGCCCGGACGGTCAGGCTCACCCCGCGCAGGGCGTGCACGGCGGCCGCGTCGGCCCCGTGGGTGCGGTGGACGTCACGCAGTTCGAGCACGGCGACGTCCGGTCCGCTCACCGCCGTGCCTCCTCGTCGACCGGGTGCACCGCCTGAGCCGGCGGTGCGGTCGCCTGCCGGCCGGGGTCGGGCGGGCGGTACCGCACCAGACTGGTCTCGCAGTGGTCCAACCAGCGCACCTCGGCCTCGGCCTGGAACACCATCGCGTCGAGCACCAGCCGCCAGGGCAGGTCCTCCGGCCGGTCGCTGGCGTACTTCAACCGGGTCAACTCCTGCAGCGCCCGCATGGTCGCGCTGCGCTGCGTCTGCACCACCGACCGCACGTCGACGCCGGGGGTGGTGAGCGCCAGCGCCAGCTTGATCGCCAGCTCGTCGCGCGGCCGGTCGGTACGGCTGACCGGGGTGGCGAACCAGAGCGCCAGGTCGGCCCGCCCGGCGTCGGTGATCTCGTACGGGCGCTGGCCGGCCTCGCTCTCCGGCAGCGGGCGCACCAGCCCGTCCCGCTCCAGGCGGGAGAGCGTGGTGTAGACCTGCCCGATGTTCAGCGGCCAGGTCGACCCGGTCGACTCCTCGAACGCGGCCCGCAGCTGGTAGCCGTACATCTTGCCGCGTTCGAGCAGGGCGAGCAGCCCGTGACGGATGGACATGGCCCGGAGTATGCATACCTGGTATGCGACCCGCAAGCTGGGCGGGGGTCGTCGGCGACGTCCACCCGGCGGAGACCGGTCAGGTGGGTCGGCCGGGGAAGGGAACGGTCAGCGGGGTGAGCCCGGCGGCTCGCCGCCACCGGGTGGCCCGCACCGCGTAGTCGAGCAGGGCGTCCAGCGCCTGGTCCCGGTCGGCGCCGGTGGTGGCGGCCAGCGCCGCCCGCCAGTGCGCCGCCGTGCGCTCCTCGACCTCGACCGCCAGCCGCAGCGCACTCGCCCGGTCGGTGACCGGGAACGGCAGGGCGTACCCGGCCTGGTCCGGCGGCACCGTCCCGCCCGTGGTGCTGAGCTGCACCACCAGCGCGTCGCGGCGACGCCGGTGCGCGGCCTCGGACTGCCGGGCGACGGTGCGGACGGCGCCGGAGAGCCGGATCCCGATCGGGCCGTAGGCGTAGATCGCCGCGTACTCGGCGGTCAGCGCCGCGCCGAGCGCCTCGGCGGTGCTGACCGCTGCGCGCGCTGTCACTTCAGTGCCTCCAGGTGGGTGGCCCGGGCGGCCGCGACCGAGCCGAGCAGGGCGGCCCGCTCCGCGGGTGCCGCGGCGCAGGCCGTCACGGCGGCGTCCCGGCCGGCCCGTTCCCGCTGCACCAGGGCGGCGAGCGCGGTGTCCGGGTCGGCCGACGGCGGGCCGCTCGGTGCCGCGACGGCCGACGGGAGCGGCACCCCGATGACCCGGGCCAGCTCGGCGGCGTGCGCCTGGTGCGCCTCGGCGATCGGGGTGAGCCGGTCGGCCAGGTCCGGGTGGGTCCCGGCGGCCTCCCGGTAGCTCGCGGCGAGCGTGAGCGCCTCGTCGAGCAGTGGTCGCAGGGGATCGGCGGCCGGGTTCGGCCCGCCGTCCCGGTCGAAAAGATCACAGCCGGTCAGCGGCATCGCCGCGCCACCGAGGGCCAGCACGGCCCCGGCGCGCAGCAGTCGTCGCCGGGAATGCCCGGATGTCCCGTTGCGCTGTGCAGTCATGCCCGTTGCCACCGGACAAGTCAACACCATGTCCGGTCGTGCCCGGGTCATCGGCGTCGGTGCGCCGCCCGGCCGGGTGGCCGCCAGGCGCGTTACGCTCTGCGCAGCCACCGGCGCGTCCGCACCGGTGGCGTGCCGGCATTGGGCGGGACGACCAGGCAATCGGGTCGCCGTCGATCAGGAGAAGGGTGCGGAGATGACGCAGCGTGGCCGTGCCACCAGGTCGACCGGGCGGCCCCGCGGTGGCGAGCGCCCCGGTGGCGGTGACCGGCCCCGCGGGGGTGACCTCGCCGCCCGGCGCAACCGGTTGCGCGAGGTGATCGAGCCCGTGGTCACGGCCGCCGGCTACGACCTCGAGGACCTCACCGTTTCCCGGGCCGGTCGACGGCACGTGGTGCGGGTGATCGTGGACGCCGACGGCGGGATCAACCTCGACGCCGTCGCGGACGTGTCCCGGGCGGTCTCCACGGCGCTGGACGCCGCGGAGGAGTCCAGTGGCGACATCGTCGCGGGCGAATACCAGCTCGAGGTCAGCTCGCCGGGCGTGGACCGGCCGCTCACCCTGCCCCGGCACTGGCGACGCAACGTCGGCCGGCTGGTCAAGGTGACCACCCGGGGCGCGGGCGCGCTGCCCGGCCAGCGCGGCGAGCAGCCCGCCGGCGAACGGCAGCTGACCGGCCGCGTGGTCGAGGCCGACGACGAGGGCGTGGCGCTGGAGACCGATGCCGGCCGCGCGGAACTGACCTATGCCGAGCTTGGCCCCGGTCGGGTGCAGGTCGAGTTCAGCCGCCTCGACGAGATCGAGGAATCGGACGAGCTCGACGACACCGGCGAGACCGGGAATTCAGACGACATCGACGACGAAGATGATGTGGAGGACGAGGAGAGGTGAACATCGACCTCGCGGCGCTGCGCGCACTGGAGCGCGAGCGGGAGATCCCGTTCGACACGATCCTCGCGGCGATCGAGACCGCGTTGCTGACCGCCTACCGGCACACCGAGGGCGCCGAGCCGCACGCGCGGGTGGAGATCGACCGCAAGTCCGGCGCGGCCCTGGTGTACGCGCAGGAGGTGGACGACGAGGGCGCCGTGGTGCGGGAGTGGGACGACACCCCGCACGACTTCGGCCGGATCGCGGCCATGACCGCCAAGCAGGTGATCCTCCAGCGGCTGCGGGAGGCCACCGACGAGGTGCACTTCGGCGAGTACGTGGGGCGCGACGGCGACCTGGTGACCGGCGTGGTGCAGGCGCACGAGGCGCGCGCGGAGAAGGGCATCGTCAGCGTCGACCTGGGCAAGCTGGAAGGCGTCCTGCCGCAGTCCGAGCAGGTGCCCGGCGAGCGGTACGTGCACGGTGAGCGGATCCGGTGCGTGGTGGTGCATGTGGCGAAGGGCCTGCGCGGGCCGCAGATCACCCTGTCCCGGTCGCACCCGGCGCTGGTGAAGAAGCTCTTCGCGCTCGAGGTGCCGGAGATCGCCGACGGCACCGTCGAGATCGGCGCCATCGCGCGTGAGGCAGGTCACCGTACGAAGATCGCGGTCCGCTCCGCGGCCCCCGGGGTCAACGCCAAGGGCGCCTGCATCGGCCCGATGGGCCAGCGGGTCCGCGCGGTGATGAGCGAGCTGCACGGCGAGAAGATCGACATCATCGACTGGTCGGACGACCCGGCCACGTTCGTCGGCAACGCGTTGTCGCCGGCCAAGGCGCTGCGGGTCGAGGTGGTCGACCTGGCCACCCGGACCGCCCGGGTGACCGTGCCGGACTTCCAGCTCTCGCTGGCCATCGGGCGGGAGGGGCAGAACGCCCGACTTGCGGCCCGGTTGACCGGTTGGCGGATCGACATCCGCTCGGACGCGGAGCAGGCGAACCCGGCCGCCCGGAGCGGAGCTGATCACGTCCCGGAGCCGGGCGGCGCGATCTCCGGCAGCTAGGGGTAGACTTTCTCAGTGACACGACGCGCGCAGCCGGAGCGCACCTGTGTGGGTTGCCGGCAGCGAGCGCCGGCGAGCGAACTTCTGCGGGTCGTCGCGGTCGGTGACGAGGCTGGCTACAGCCTCCGCCCCGATCCGATTCGCAGACTGCCGGGTCGGGGCGCGAACATGCACCCGGATCCGGCCTGCTTCGCGCTGGCAGTGCGGCGACGCGCTTTCGGGCGTGCGCTGCGCGTCGCCGGGGTCCCCGACCACGGCGAGCTTGCGGAGCACATCGATGCGTCAACCACGACGCCCGGTCAGCCCGACCGGGCGCGGGTCGCTAGCAAGGTAGGACGACCGACATGAGCACACGATGAAGTCCCTGAAATGACCAGGCTTCAAGTGCACGAGTGAGGTCGCTGCGGGTGCTGCCCGCACGACCTCGGAGTGAGGAGTGCAGTGGCAGGCAAGGCCCGCGTTCACGAGCTTGCAAAAGAGCTCGGGGTCGAGAGTAAGACCGTTCTCGCCAAGCTGAAGGAAATGGGCGAGTTCGTGAAGTCCGCGTCCAGCACCGTCGAGGCGCCCGTCGCCCGGCGGCTGCGTGGCGCATTCGTCGCGTCCGCCGGTACCTCGGCGCCGACCGCCCCGCCGGCGGCCGCCCCGAGCCCGGCACCGACCCCGACGCCGTCTCCGACCCCAGGTGCGCCCCGGGTCTCGGCCAAGCCGATGCCGCCGCGGCGGCCGGCCGCGCCGGCACCCGGTCCGAAGCCCAAGGGGCCGACGCCCGGTCCGGCGCAGCCCGCGGCTCCGGTCGCGAAGCCGGCGAGTGCGCACGACATCGAGGTGGCGGCCGCCGAGGCGCGTGCCGCCGCGCTGAAGGCTGAGCAGGAGGCCGCGGTCAAGGCCGCCCAGGCCGCCCGCCAGCAGCAGCGGGAGAACGTCCGCCGGGAGCCTCCG
Organism: Micromonospora sp. NPDC051006; assembly: GCF_044456245.1. Lineage (NCBI taxonomy): Bacteria > Bacillati > Actinomycetota > Actinomycetes > Micromonosporales > Micromonosporaceae > Micromonospora > Micromonospora sp. NPDC051006. The sequence goes on along the minus strand of NZ_JBITFP010000023.1, from coordinate 23,833 downwards.
GCCGAGGGCGGTCCCCGTCCTGGCCCGCGTCCGGGTCCGAACGCGGCGCCGCCGCGTCCGGGTGCCCCGGCCGCCGGTCGTCCGGGCGCCCCGACGCCGGGCCCCGGTGCCCGTCCGGGCGGTCGTCCGCCGGCGCGCGGCGCCGGTAACAACCCGTTCGGCATCCAGGGTGGCCAGCAGCAGCGGCCCCCGGCGGCCGGCGCGGGTGGTCCGCGGCCCAGCCCGTCGGGCATGCCGCCGCGGCCGAGCCCGGCCTCCATGCCGCCTCGGCCCAGCCCGGCCTCCATGCCGAGCCAGCGTCCGTCCACGGGCCGTCCCGGCCCCGGTGGCGCTGGTCGTCCCGGTGGCGGCGCCGGTCGTCCGGGTGGCGGCGGTGGCGGTGGCTTCCGCGGCGGTCCCGGTGGCGGTGGCGGTGGCGGTGGCGGTGGCTTCCGCGGCGGTCCCGGTGGCGGCGGCGGTGGCGGTGGCTACCGTGGCGGTCCCGGTGGCGGCGGCGGTGGCGCTCCCGGTGGCGGTTTCCGGCCGGGTGCTCCGGCCGGTGGCGGCGGCCGTCCGGGTGCCGGTGGCCGTGGCCGTGGCGGCGGCGCCGCGGGTGCCTTCGGGCGTCCGGGTGGCCGGCCGACGCGTGGCCGCAAGTCCAAGAAGCAGCGCAGACAGGAGTTCGACAACCTGTCGGCTCCGACCATGAGCTCGGGTGCTCCCCGGGGTCAGGGTCAGGTCGTCCGGCTCTCCCGTGGCGCCTCGCTGTCGGACTTCGCCGACAAGATCAACGCCAACCCGGGTTCGCTGGTCCAGGAGATGTTCAACCTGGGCGAGATGGTCACCGCGACCCAGTCCTGCTCTGACGACACCCTGCTGCTGCTGGGTGAGCACCTGGGCTTCGACATCCAGATCGTCAGCCCAGAGGACGAGGACCGCGAGCTGCTCGCGCAGTTCAACATCGACCTCGACGCCGAGGTCGCGGAGGACCGCCTGGTCAGCCGTGCGCCGGTGGTGACCGTCATGGGTCACGTCGACCACGGTAAGACCAAGCTGCTCGACGCGATCCGTAAGGCGAACGTGGTGGCCGGCGAGGCGGGTGGCATCACCCAGCACATCGGCGCCTACCAGGTCCACGTCCCGCACGAGGGCGAGGACCGGGCGGTGACCTTCATCGACACCCCGGGTCACGAGGCGTTCACCGCCATGCGTGCCCGCGGTGCCCAGGTGACGGACATCGTGGTGCTGGTGGTCGCGGCCGACGACGGCGTGATGCCGCAGACCATCGAGGCGTTGAACCACGCCAAGGCGGCCGACGTGCCGATCGTGGTGGCGGTCAACAAGGTCGACAAGCCGGAGGCCAACCCGGACAAGGTCCGCCAGCAGCTGACCGAGTACGGACTGGTCGCCGAGGAGTACGGCGGCGACACCATGTTCGTCAACGTGGCCGCGAAGCCGGGTATCGGCATCGACGAGCTGCTCGAGGCCGTCCTGCTGACCGCCGACGCGTCGCTGGAGCTGACCGCTCCGATCGACGGGCCGGCGCAGGGTGTGGCGATCGAGGCGCACCTCGACAAGGGTCGCGGTGCGGTGGCGACGGTGCTGGTGCAGAAGGGCACCCTGCGGGCGGGCGACTCGATCGTCGCCGGTGGGGCGCACGGCCGGGTTCGGGCGATGCTCGACGAGAACGGCAACCAGGTCGCCGAGGCGGGTCCGGCGCGTCCGGTGCTGGTCCTCGGTCTGACCGCGGTGCCGGGCGCCGGTGACACCTTCCTCGCCGCGGCGGACGACCGCACGGTGCGGCAGATCGCCGAGCAGCGGCAGGCACGGCGGCGGGCGGCGTCCTTCGCCAACTCGCGCGGCCGGGCCACCCTCGAGACGCTCATGGAGCAGCTCAAGGAGGGCGAGAAGACCTCGCTCAACCTGGTGCTCAAGGGCGACGGCTCCGGTTCGGTGGAGGCCCTCGAGGACGCGCTGTTCAACCTCGACATCCCCGAGGAGGTCCAGCTCAGGATCATCCACCGGGGCGTCGGCGCGATCACCGAGAGCGACGTCATGCTCGCGAGCGCCTCGTCCGAGGCGGTCACGATCATCGGCTTCAACGTGCGGGCTGCCAACAAGGTCCGCGAGATCGCCGACCGCGAGGGCGTGGAGATCCGGTACTACACGGTCATCTACCAGGCCATCGAGGAGATCGACGCGGCGCTCAAGGGGCTGCTCAAGCCGGAGTACGAGGAGGTCGAGCTGGGCTCCGCGGAGATCCGCGACGTGTTCCGCTCGTCCAAGATCGGCAACATCTCCGGTTGTATCGTCCGCTCCGGTGTCATTCGCCGCAACGCGAAGGCACGGCTGCTGCGCGACGGTGCGGTCGTGGCGGACAACCTCACGGTCAGCTCCTTGAAGCGGTTCAAGGACGACGCGACGGAGGTCCGGGAGGGCTTCGAGTGTGGTCTGACCCTGGGCGGGTTCAACAACGTCCAGGTCGGCGACATCATCGAGACCTTCGAGATGCGGGAGAAGCCGCGCGCCTGATCCTGCGGTGACAACGCTGATCAAGGGGTTTACGCCGGAAGGCGTAAACCCCTTGATCATGCGGGGTGGCATCCGGGTATCGTCCGGGACGATGTTCACCGGAACCGCGGTCTTCGACCTGCTGCTGCCGGGCGACTCCCGGTCGCTCAAGGCCAAGAGATCATACGTACGGCCGATCGTGGCGGCGCTGCGTCGCTTCGAGGTCTCGGCCGCTGAAGTGGGAGCGCTCGACCTGCATGGTCGAGCCGAGATAGCGGTCGCCGTCGTGGCCGCCGAGGCGGCGCACGTCGGCGAGGTGCTCGACTCGTGCGAGCGCCTGGTGGCCGGCCGACCGGAGGTCGAGCTGTTGTCGGTCCGGCGGCGGCTGCACGGCGCCGACGACTGAGGCGCCGCCGGGCGGGGCCGGCCGACGAGGGTACGCGGTACCGGTCGGTGGCGCCGCCGCCGGCGACGCGCGGCGTGCCGGGGGCCGCGGGTAGTGTTCGAGATGTTGGCCGGTCGGGGGCCGGGTGGCGGGTGCCGCCCGTTTCCGGCTGGGAGCGGGACACCGTGGAGGTGGCGGAGATGACGGATCCGGCCAAGGTACGCCGGCACGCGGAGCGGGTGCGCGAACTGGTCGCGTCGGTGGTGCGGAGCCAGATCAAGGACCCGCGGCTCGGCATGATCACCATCACCGACGCCCGGATCACCGCTGACCTGCGCGACGCCACGGTCTTCTACACCGTGCTCGGCGACGCGGCCGCCCAGTCGGGCACGGCCGCCGCGCTGGAGAGCGCCAAGGGTCTGCTGCGCAGCACGGTGGGCAAGGCCCTCGGGCTGCGTCACTCGCCGACGTTGACCTTCGTCCTCGACGACGTGCAGGACCAGGTCAAGCACATCGACGACCTGCTCGCCGCCGCCCGCAACGCCGACGCCGAGGTGCAGCGGCTGGCCGCCCAGGCCAAGTACGCCGGTGAGGCGCAGCCGTACCGGCTCGACGAGGAGACGGACGAGAACGACGCCGAGGACGAGGACGACAAACCGCCCGCGGGCGGGGATCGGCGGTGACCGGGGCGGGTGTTCCGGCCGGCGCCGTCGTCGAGGCGGTGCCGGAGACCGGCCCGACCGCGGCCGACTGGGCCGCCGCCGAGGCTCTCATCCGTGAGCTGCCGCCGGACGGCCGGGTGCTGCTGATCTGCCACGTCAACCCGGACGGCGACGCGCTGGGCAGCATGCTCGGCTTCGGCCTGGGCCTGCGGCGGCTCGGCGTACGCCGGATGCAGGCCACCTTCCCGGGGCCGCCGGAGGTGCCCGAGCCGTTCCGTGGCCTCCCGGGCCTCGACCTGCTGGTGCCGGCGACCGAGGCGTACCCGGATCCCGATCTCGTGATCTGCTTCGACGCGGCGAGCGAGTCGCGCCTCGGCGAGCTGGTCGACCGGCTCGACACCGCGGGCGCCGCGCTGGTGCTCGACCACCACGCCTCGAACACCCGCTTCGGCGGGGTGCACCTGGTCGACCCGCGCGCCGCGGCCACCTCGGTGGTCGCCGAGCAGCTGCTGGCCCGGTTCGGCGTCCCGCTGGACGCCGGCATCGCCGAGTGCTTCTACGTCGCGCTGACCACCGACACCGGTTCGTTCCGGTTCGACGCGACCACGCCCGAGGTGCACCAGCTGGCCGCTCGGCTGCTCGCCACCGGTATCCGTCCCGGTGATATCTCCCGGCGGGTCTTCGACACCCGACCGTTCGGGGCGGTCCGGCTCTTCGGCGAGGTGCTCGGCCGGGCGCGGCTGGAGCCGGCCGCGGCCGCCGGCCGGGGACTGGTCTGGACCTGGGCCACTCTGGACGACCTGGCCCGGCACGACCAGCGTCCCTACGTGCTGGAGGCGCTGATCGACTCGGTGCGCTGCACGGCCGAGGCGGACGTGAGCTGCGTGCTGAAGCAGACCGCACCCGGCGAGTGGGCGATCTCGATGCGCAGCAAGGGGGCGGTGGACGTCAGCCGGGTGGCGGTGGCGCTCGGCGGTGGCGGGCACCGGTTCGCCGCCGGCTTCACCGGGCGGGGCGCGGCCGAGGAGGTCGTGGCGGCGATCCGTGGGCAGCTCGACGCGGCGCTGATCCCGACCGCCGTGGGCTGACGCCGGGAAGATCGGGGTCAGCTCCGGGAGCGGCACCCTTCCCGCACTCGCCGCGGGCGGGGAGAATCACGGAATGGAGCAGCCCCACGACCTCACCGTCACCGTCGAGGCGCCCCGCGCCTGGGACCGTCCCGCCGTCTCCGTACCCGTGCTGGTCTGCCTCTCACTGGTGGGCGGCCGGTTCGCCTCCTTCTCCACCGAGGCCAATCTCTACACGCTCGGCACCGGCGGGGTGCTGATCTGGCTCGGTCTGAGCAACCGGGTGCCGCGCCGGCCGGCGCCGACCCGGCTGGGCACCGGCGCGGCGTGGTGGGCGCTGCCGGTGGTGATCTTCGGAGTCTTCGAGGGCGCCACCTTCGTGCTCGCGGTGGGCGATGATTTCCCCACCTTCTCCCGGCTCGCCGATCCGCTGCTGGAGGACCAACTGGCCCGCTCCGCGGCCTGGTTCGCCTGGCTCGCCGCGTTCTGGGGGCTGGTGCGGCGATGATGCGGGCGCTCGCCATCGGTGGCTTCCTCGCCGCGATGGCGCTCTTCGGCACCATCGAGTGGCTGGCCCGCCGGGAGGGCTCCCGGATCCCCACCCTCGGCGAGGTCTGCGCGTACGTCATGCGCTACGAGGTGGGTCCGGTGCCGGTGGGCCGGATCGGTCTCTTCGGCTTCTGGTGGTGGCTGGGTTGGCACTTCCTGGCCCGCTGACGTCGCGGTCCCGACTGTCCAGATGCCGGGAACGAGGCGCAGCCCGGCTGACTGAACGCTAATTTGGGAACGGCCCTCGCCGCGTTGATCGGCGCAGGTCACGGGGGTGGCGCCACACCCGGTGCCGCCTCTCTCCAGGGTCGACCGACCCGGGCTCACGCTGCCCAGCCGGCCGCTCCGGCAACCCCGGACCGCCGTCGAGGCGCTCAGCAGGACCGCCCGTGAGGGCCGCCGTCCGTCGGTGGCTCGCACCCTGGAAGGGAGCACCACGATGCCGAGCAAGCCCAAGACCGAGACCACTGACGACGCCCGCGAGCAGGCCCGCCGCGCGCTGCAGACGTCGATGGACACCCGTCAGTGAGCCGTACCGTCCGGCGGTGACGCCGCCGACGCGCCGCGCCGACAGCGTCACCGCCCGTCCGGCGTCGATGTCCTGACCCGACCCGCGCCGATACCCGCCGGCCCCCGGCGGGCGCTACCGTCGCCCGGTGCACCGGATCCTGGTCGTCGGTAGCGCCGGCGCCGGCAAGACCACTCTCGCCCGCGAGATCGCCTGCCGGCTCGATCTCCCGCTGATCCACCTTGACCGGCACTTCTGGCAGCCCGGCTGGACGGCGCCTGGCGAGGCCCGCTGGCGCGAGACGGTCGCCGGGTTGGCCGCTCGACCCGCCTGGGTGATGGACGGCAACTACGGCGGCACTCTCGACCTGCGCCTGCCCCGGGCCGACCTGCTCGTCTTCTCTGATCCGCCCCGGCTGCGCTGCCTCGGCCGGGTGCTGCGCCGTCGGTGGGCGCACCGCGCCACCCCGCGCGACGACCTGCCCGTCGGCTGCCCGGAGCAGATCGACCTTCAGTTCCTCCGCTACGTCTGGCGCTTTCCCCGCGACTCGCGACCCCGGCTGCTCGCCGCGGTCGCGTCCCGGGCCCCGGATCTGCCGATGGTCCGCCTGCGCGGCCGCGCCGACGTCCGCCGCTGGCTCGAATCGCTCCCCGACGGCCAGCCCTGAGCCGGCGGGATTCATGATCGACTCGGGATCGTTGAAGGCGTGGTCACCCGCCGCCGGGACACCCCGAAGTCAGGTATCCCGAGTCGATCACGTTGCACCGGGAAAGATCGGCGGGGCATCCCGCGTAAGTCATCAGCCGTCTTGCGCTCCTTACGGAGGTCGTGCCAGGATCGGCGGCGATGACCCAGCCAGCCGCCCCCGTCACCGCGCCCGCCACCGGCGGGTCCGTCTCGCCGCGCCGGATCGCCGCGCTCGCCCTGCCGGCCCTCGTCGTGCTCGCCGCCGAGCCGCTCTACGTTTTGGTCGACACGGCCGTCGTCGGTCATCTCGGCCGGGTTCCGCTGGCCGCGCTCGCCGTCGGTGGCACCGTCATGACGCTCACCGCCTGGCTCGGCACCGTGGTCGCGTACGGCACCACCGGCCGCTCCGCCCGCCGGTTCGGCGCGGGCGATCGGGCGGCCGCCGTCGCCGAGGGCGTGCAGTCGTCCTGGCTCGCGTTCGGCGTGGGGCTGCTGGTCGCGATCGGCATGCAGCTCGGCGGCGGGGCGCTGGCCCGTACCCTCGTCGGCGCCCCCGGCGAGGTGGCCGACGCCGCCGCGCAGTGGCTGCGGATCGCGTCGCTCGGCGCCCCGGGCCTGCTGCTCGCCGCGGCCGGCAACGGCTGGCTGCGCGGCATCCAGGACACCCGTCGCCCGCTGCTCTTCGTGCTCGGCCCCAACCTGCTCTCCGCGCTGCTCTGCCCGCTGCTGGTCTACCCCGCCGGGCTGGGTATGGCGGGCTCGGCCGTGGCCAACGTGGTGGCGCAGACCATCGCCGGTGGGCTCTTCGCCGCGGCGCTGATCGCCGAGCGCGTCTCGCTGCGGCCCCGGCCCCGGCTGATCCGGCAGCAGCTGGTGCTCAGCCGCGACCTGCTCATCCGTGGCGCGGCGTTCCAGGCGAGCTTCCTCTCCGCGACCGCCGTGGCGGCCCGCTTCGGCGCGGCGGCGGTGGGGGCGCACCAGATCGCCCTGCAACTGTGGTTCTTCACCGCGCTGGTGCTCGACGCGCTCGCGATCGCCGCCCAGTCGCTGATCGGCGCCGCGCTCGGCTCCGGAGACGCCGCCGCCGCCCGGGCGCTGGCCCGCCGGATCGGGCTGCTCGGCGGCGTCTGCGGCCTCGGTTTCGCGGTGCTGATCGCCGCCAGCGCCGGGGTGCTGCCCTCCTGGTTCAGCTCCGACCCGCAGGTCCGTGAGCAGGCGATGGTGGCCTGGCCTTGGTTCGTCGCGATGCAGCCGTTGGCCGGGGTGGTCTTCGCCCTGGACGGCGTGCTGATCGGCGCCGGCGACGTCCGCTACCTGCGCAACCTCACGGTGGTGGCCGCGCTGGGCGGCTTCCTGCCGGCCATCTGGCTGGCCTACGGGCTCGATCTGGGGCTGGGCGGCATCTGGGCCGGGCTCACCCTCTTCGTGGTGCTCCGGCTGGTCGCCCTGCTGCTGCGGCTGCGCTCCGGCGGCTGGGCGGTGGTCGGCGCGGTCCGCTGACCGGCGGCCTCAGCACTCCTCGCCGTCGCCCGGACGCCAGTCGGGCTGGTAGACGTCGCCGGTCGGGCCCGGGGTGGGGATACGGATACCCAACCGGTCCTTCTCCGCGAGCGCCAGGTAGCCACGGTTGAGCGCGGCGCAGTCGGCGTTCTGCAGGGTGCTGGCGGCCTCCTGCACCCAGAGACCACGGGAGGCCGGCAGGACGTCGGCCGGCAGCGGCAGGTGCCAGACCACCCGGTCGCGGACCGTGACCAGCTCCGCCCCGGGCGGATACTTCTGCGCCTGCCACAGGTCGAAGGAGTAGACCCAGAGGAAGCTCGTGGTGATCTCGAGGACGCGGATGCCGTCGCCGTCGGTGGTCGAGCGGTAGGTGATCGTGCCCTTCGCCCGGACGCCGTCCTGCTCCACCCAGTCCGGGTCGGCGTCCCGGTCGACCCGGGTCGCGTAGTTCAGGGCCACGCCGTCGGCCAGGTCGCCCCGGATATCGGCCCGGTCGTCCGGGGCCAGCAGGGCGAGGAAGGGCTTCGCGTCGTTCGCCGCGACCATCGAGCGGTCGAGTCGCGCCTCGATGAGCGCCTGCCGTACCCGGCCCAGCCCGTCCGCGACCTGCTTGGTGCTGAACGGCCCGGCCGCGCGGGCGGCCGGCAGTTCGATCGCGTCGGCCCCCACCGCGAAGGACTCCGCGGGGGTGCCGACGTACACCCCCAGGGTGTTGCCGCTGGCGTCGGTGGGTCTCGCGTCGACGGTCCGGTCACGGCGGGGCAGCAGCGGTTCGCCGTCGCTCATCCACTGGCGGAAGCTGATCCCACTCACGGCCAGCACCACGACCAGGCCGGCGGCCATCAGGGCGCCGACGCCGCCGAGCAGCTTGCCGCCGTGCTCCTCCCAGCCCAACCGGATCCGTTCGGATCCGGTCAACGGGCGCTCCGTCCGCGGCTCACGCATCCAGTCCGGGATCCGGACCGGCGGGTCGTCGTCCACGTCGGGCACGACGCCGCGGGTCGGGTTGGGGGCGGAAGGATCGATGCTCATACGGGGTCGGTCCAGGGGTCGAGGCGGCGAGGGGCGCATGATCATCGCATCCGCCGGTGCCCGGTAAGGGCCCCGATCGCTGTCACCGGGTGATCCGAGCCTTCCGACCGATCTTCGTACCAGCCGAACGCCCGACCACGCCGGCGGCGCCCGGCCAGGCAGCGGCGCCCGTGGGGTCGTCTGGCAGGCTTGGGTGTCGTGAGCACAGACGGTCTGATCGTGGTCGACAAGCCCGGCGGCATGACGTCGCACGACGTGGTGGCGCGGATCCGCCGGTTGGCCCGGACCCGTCGGGTGGGCCACGGCGGCACGCTCGACCCGATGGCGACCGGGGTGCTGGTGATCGGTGTGGGCCGGGCCACCCGGCTGTTGACGTACGTGATCGGGGCGGGCAAGAGCTACACCGCCACGATCCGGCTCGGCCAGGCCACCGTGACCGACGACGCCGAGGGGGACGTGATCTCCACCACCCCGGCCGGGCGGGTCACCGACGAGGCGATCCGGAACGCGCTCGCCCCGCTGACCGGCGAGATCGACCAGGTGCCGAGCGCGGTGAGCGCGATCAAGATCAACGGACAGCGGGCGTACAAGCGGGTACGCGAGGGGGAGAGCGTCGAGCTGCCGGCCCGCCGGGTCACCGTCTCCCGGCTGGAGCTGCTCGCCGTCCGGCGCGACCAGCCCGACGTGGTCGACGTGGACGTCGACGTCACCTGCTCGTCCGGCACGTACATCCGGGCCATCGCCCGGGACGCGGGCCTCGCCCTCGGGGTGGGCGGGCACCTGACGGCGCTGCGGCGTACCGCGGTGGGCGGCTTCGGGCTCGCCGAGGCCGCCACGCTCGACGAGCTGGAGGAGCGCGCGCCGGAGGTGGTCACCCTGCCGCTCGCCGCGGCGGCCGAGCGGTTCTTCGCGCGCCGGGACGCCACCGCCGCCGAGGCGACCGTGCTCTCCCACGGCGGGCCGCTGGACCCGGCCGGCATCACCGGTCCGTACGCCGTCTTCGACCCGGCCGGCGGCCTGATCGCTATCGTCAGCGAGCGGGACGGCCGGGCCCGCGCGGAGATCGTGCTCGCGCCGGCCTGACGGTGGGGCGGGGCCGGCGGTGGCCGGCGGGTTCGCGGGGCAGGCCGGCGGAGCCGGACGAAGAGCAGGGGAGGAGCGGCATGCAGCGGTGGCGGGGGTACGACGCGGCGCCCGGCGGATGGGGGCGCTCGGTCGTCACCATCGGTGTCTTCGACGGCGTGCACAAGGGGCACCAGGCGACCATCGGGCACACCGTGGCCCGGGCGCGGGAGCTGGGCGTGCAGTCGGTGGTGGTCACGTTCGACCCGCACCCGGCCGAGGTGGTACGCCCCGGCTCGCACCCGGCGGTGCTCACCGAACAGGCGCGCAAGGCGGAGTTGATCGAGGCGCTCGGCGCCGACGTGCTCTGTGTGGTGCCGTTCACCCCCGAGTTCTCCCGGCTGCCGGCCGAGGCGTTCGTGCACGACGTCCTGGTCGAACATCTGCACGCCGCGCAGGTGGTGGTCGGCGACAACTTCCGCTTCGGGCACAAGGCGGCCGGTGACGTGGCGCTGCTGGAGCGGCTGGGCCGGACCTTCGGCTTCGGGATCGAGGCCGCCCCGCTGGTGGCCGGGGACGGCACCGTCTTCTCCTCGACGTACATCCGCTCCTGCGTCGACGCCGGGGACGTGGGCGCCGCAGCGGCCGCGCTGGGCCGGCCGCACCGGGTGGAGGGCGTGGTGGTCCGGGGCGACCAGCGCGGCCGCGAGCTGGGCTTTCCGACCGCCAACCTGCTCTGCCACCGGTACGCCGCGATCCCCGCCGACGGGGTCTACGCCGCCCGGCTGATCCGCCGGGGCCAGCGGGAGCCGTTGATGGCGGCCGTCTCCGTCGGCACCAATCCGACCTTCTCCGGCCGGGAGCGGCGGGTGGAGGCGTACGCCCTGGACTTCGACGGTGACCTCTACGGCGAGCGGCTGGCGCTGGACTTCGTGGCGCACCTGCGCGGTCAGGTGCGCTACGACTCGATCGAGCCGTTGATCGCCCAGATGGGGCAGGACGTCGAGCGGACCCGCCGCGCGCTCGGCTGACACCGCGGGCGCCCCGTCGGGTGCTCCCGGCGGCGCGGCGCGAACCCGGCACGTGGCCCTTGACCGGGTGCTCCCGGCAACAACTGGTAGTCTGGCGGGGACGTCGGATGACCGACGTGGGGCCTCGCGTGCCTGCTCGACGCCGCGGGTGCGAGGTGCCGGTCCGAGTCGGTCCACCGGACGGACGGCGGACACCACTGATCAACCCATCGAAACAGGGAGAACATGGCGCTCGACCAGGAAGCCAAGGCCAAGATCCGCTCGGAGTACGCGACCGCCGAGGGCGACACCGGTTCGCCGGAGGTGCAGGTCGCGGTCCTCACCAAGCGGATCGCTGAGCTGACCGAGCACCTGAAGGTGCACAAGCACGACCACCACAGCCGCCGTGGGCTGCTGCTGCTGGTCGGCCGTCGCCGTCGGCTGCTCAACTACGTCCAGAAGAAGGACATCAACCGCTACCGGTCGCTCATCGAGCGGCTCGGCCTGCGCCGATGACGTGACGGGGGAGTGGCCCACCGGGCCGCTCCCCCGTTTCCGGTACCACAGAAGAACAGGGCCGCGCGACCACCCGACAGGGAGCCGGTCAGCGTACCGGTCTCCGGTAGTGGCCCCCGGGAATCCCGGCATCATGCCGGCCACCCGGGCGCTTCGATCGAAGACCGGCCGTCTGAGCAGCTCCCCGTGTCGTGGGCCCACGACGCGAAGGAGCACGACAGCACATGACCGAGACCAACCTCGGCACCGAATCCCGCACCGCCGTGATCGACAACGGGTCCTTCGGCACCCGTGAGATCACTTTCTCCACCGGCCGGCTCGCCCGTCAGGCCGCCGGCTCCGTCGTCGCCCAGCTGGGCGAGACGGTGGTCCTCTCCGCCACCACCGCCGGCAAGCAGCCGAAGGAGCAGTTCGACTTCTTCCCGCTGACCGTCGACGTCGAGGAGCGGATGTACGCCGCGGGCCGGATCCCCGGCTCGTTCTTCCGCCGCGAGGGCCGGCCCAGCGAGGACGCCATCCTCACCTGCCGGCTGATCGACCGGCCGCTGCGCCCGTCGTTCGTCAAGGGCCTGCGCAACGAGGTCCAGGTCGTCGAGACCGTCCTCGCGCTCGACCCGCAGCACCCGTACGACGTCGTGGCGATCAACGCCGCCTCGATGTCCACCAAGCTCTCCGGCCTGCCGTTCTCCGGCCCGATCGGGGCGACCCGGGTCGCGCACATCGACGGCCAGTGGGTCGCCTTCCCGACCCTGGAGGAGCTGGCCCGGGCCACCTTCGACATGGTCGTGGCCGGCCGCACCCTGCCCGACGGCGATGTCGCGATCATGATGGTCGAGGCCGAGGCGACGCCGAACGCGGTGACCCTGATCGCGGGCGGCGCGACCGCGCCGACCGAGGAGATCGTGGCCAGCGGCCTGGAGGCCGCGAAGCCGGCGATCCGCGAGCTGTGCCGCGCGCAGAGCGAGCTGGCCGAGGTGGCCGCCAAGCCGGTCGCCGAGTTCCCGGTCTTCCTGGACTACCAGGACGACGCCTTCGCGGCGGTGGCCGACGTGGCCCGCGCCGAGGTGGCCGAGGCGCTCCAGATCGCCGGCAAGGCCGACCGCGAGGAGGCCCTGGACCGGGTCAAGGCCAAGGTCGCCGAGGAGCTCGGCGGTCGCTTCGAGGGCCGGGAGAAGGAGCTCAGCGCCGCCTTCCGGTCGCTGACCAAGTCCGAGGTGCGCAACCGGGTGCTGCGCGAGCAGATCCGCATCGACGGCCGCGGCCCGCGCGACATCCGTCCGCTGACCGCCGAGGTCGGCGTGCTGCCGCGGGTGCACGGCTCGGCGCTGTTCGAGCGGGGCGAGACCCAGATCCTCGGCGTCACCACGCTCAACATGCTGCGCATGGAGCAGATGGTCGACACCCTCTCCCCGGAGAACCGCAAGCGCTACATGCACAACTACAACTTCCCGCCCTACTCGACCGGTGAGACCGGCCGAGTCGGCTCGCCGAAGCGGCGCGAGATCGGCCACGGCGCGCTCGCCGAGCGGGCGCTGATCCCGGTGCTGCCGTCGCGCGAGGAGTTCCCGTACGCCATCCGGCAGGTCTCCGAGGCTCTCGGCTCCAACGGCTCCACCTCGATGGGTTCGGTCTGCGCCTCGACGCTGGGCCTGCTCAGCGCCGGTGTGCCGCTGAAGGCGCCGGTCGCCGGCATCGCCATGGGCCTCATCTCCGACGAGGTCGACGGCAAGACCCAGTACGTGACGCTGACCGACATCCTCGGTGCCGAGGACGCGTTCGGTGACATGGACTTCAAGGTCGCCGGCACCCCGGAGTTCGTCACCGCGCTCCAGCTCGACACCAAGCTCGACGGCATCCCGTCGGACGTGCTGGCCGCCGCGCTGCAGCAGGCGAACGAGGCCCGGCAGACCATCCTCGGCGTGATGCAGGCGGCGATCGAGGCTCCGGCTGAGATGTCGGAGTACGCGCCGCGGGTCACCACCGTCAAGATTCCGGTCGACAAGATCGGCATGGTGATCGGCCCGAAGGGCCAGACCATCAACGCCATCCAGGACGAGACCGGCGCCGAGATCTCCATCGAGGACGACGGCACGATCTACGTCGGTGCGACCAACGGTCCGTCGGCCCAGGCCGCGGTGGACCGGATCAACGGCATCGCCAACCCGACCCTGCCGAAGGTGGGGGAGCGGTTCCTCGGCACGGTGGTCAAGACCGCCGCGTTCGGCGCGTTCATCTCGCTGCTGCCGGGTCGCGACGGTCTGCTGCACATCTCCAAGGTGGGCGACGGCAAGCGGGTCGAGAAGGTCGAGGACTTCCTCAACGTCGGCGACCGGGTCGAGGTGGAGATCGCGGACATCGACGCCCGCGGCAAGATCTACCTGGACAAGGTCCGCCCGGAGGGCGCCGAGGCGCCGGCCGCCACGGAGGCCGCCGAGGGCGAGCGTCCGGCTGGCCGCGACCGCGGCGACCGGGGCCCGCGGGACCGTGGCGACCGGGAGCGCGGCGGCAGCCGTGGCCCGGAGCGCGGTGACCGTGGCCAGGGTGGTCAGGGCGGCGAGGGTGGCGAGGGCGGCGAGCGTCCGCGCCGCCGGACCCGGCACAGCTGACTGTCCCGTACCGCAGCACCTCCACCCCTCGTCGATCTGGGAGCAACACGTGAGTCGGGCCGTTCGTGCGCCGTTTCCGCCGGATCGACGGGGGGTGGCTCCGTCCGGGGCCGCCGGGGCGGGTCGCTCCGGCGGCGCCGCCCGGGCGGTGACCCGGACGATCAGCGACGACCCGTTGGGCGGCACGGTACGGCGTACCGTGCTCCCCAGTGGGCTGCGCGTGCTCACCGAGGCGATCCCGGCGATGCGCAGTGTGTCGTTCGGCATCTGGGTGGCGGTCGGCTCCCGGGACGAGACCGGCCCGCAGTCCGGTGCCGCGCACTTCCTGGAGCACCTGCTCTTCAAGGGCACCCGCAAGCGCAGCGCGCTGGAGATCTCCTCGGCGATCGAGGCGGTGGGCGGCGAGACCAACGCCTTCACCACCAAGGAGTACACCTGCTACTACGCCCGCGTGCTGGACGAGGACCTGCCGCTGGCGATCGACGTGATGTGCGACCTGGTCGCCGACTCCGTGCTGGAGGAGGCGGACGTCGAGACCGAGCGGGGCGTGATCCTCGAAGAGATCGCCATGCACGACGACGAGCCCGGTGACGAGGTGCACGACCTCTTCGTCCAGGCCGTCTACGGCGACCATCCGCTGGGCCGGCTGATCTCCGGCACCGAGGAGACGGTCACCCCGATGACCCGGCGGCAGATCCAGGACTTCTACCGCGGCCGCTACACCGCTCCGCAGATCGTCATCGCCGCCGCCGGCAACCTGGACCACGCCGCGGTGGTCAAGCTGGTCCGGCAGGCGCTGCGCGACACCCCACTGGACACCGACGCGGCGGTGCCCGCGCCGCACCGCCCGACCACCCCGGCCGTACGCACCCAGCCGGCGTCCACCCTGGTCGAGTCGAAGGAGACCGAGCAGGCGCACGTCATTCTCGGCTGCCCCGGCATCGACCGGGCCGACGAGCGCCGGTTCGCCCTGGGCGTGCTCAACAACGTGCTCGGCGGGGGCATGTCCAGCCGGCTGTTCCAGGAGATTCGCGAGCAGCGCGGCCTGGCCTACTCGGTCTACTCCTACGCCAGCCAGTACGCCGACACCGGCCTGTTCGCCGTCTACGCCGGCTGCGCGCCCGGCAAGGTGGACGAGGTGCTCCAGCTGACCCGCGCCGAGCTGGCCCGGGTGGCCGCCGGCGGGCTGACCGAGGCCGAGGTGGCCCGGGGCAAGGGGATGTCCAAGGGGTCGTTCGTGCTGGGCCTGGAGGACACCGGCTCGCGGATGAGCCGGCTGGCCAAGGGCGAGCTGCTCTACGGCGACCTGATGCCGGTCGACAAGCTGCTCGCCCGGGTCGACGCGGTGACCGTCGAGGAGGTCAACACCCTCGCCGCCGAACTGCTCGCCCGGCCGATGTCCCTGGCCGTGGTAGGCCCCTTCGCCCCCACCGACTTCAGCACCCCCTGACCCCGCGCCCTATGCCGGCGTCGATCATGCAGTCGTGGTGCCAGGCTCAGCCGCATTCGCGCCTTTTGTCACCCACCACAACTGCATGATCGACGGGATGGGCCGGGTTGCGGACCGCGGGGTGGGGGGCGTGTTGGTTGGGATAGGTTGTGGCCCGTGAGTGACGAGCAGGAGAGAAACCCGGTCGAGCCGCTGCGGGTGGGCGTGTTCGGTGCCCGGGGCCGGATGGGCGTCGAGGTGTGCAAGGCGGTCGACGCGGCGTCCGACCTGGAGCTGGCGGCGATGATCGACCAGGGCGACGGCCTCTCCGCCGCCTCGGACGCCGGCGCCGAGGTGGTCGTCGACTTCACCACCCCGGATGTCGTCATGGACAACCTGGACTGGTGCATCGACCAGGGCATCAGCGCGGTGGTCGGCACGACCGGCTTCACCGAGCAGCGACTGGAGCGGGTGCGCGGCTGGCTGGCCCGCAAGCCCGGGGTCGGCGTGGTGATCGCCCCCAACTTCGGCATCGGCGCGGTGCTGATGATGCAGTTCGCCGCCCGCGCGGCCCGGCACTTCGAGTCGGTCGAGATCATCGAGCAGCACCACCCGCGCAAGCTCGACGCGCCCAGCGGCACGGCGACGCACACCGCCCGGCAGATCGCCCTGGCCCGGGCCGAGGCCGGTCTCGGGCCGGTGCCGGACGCCACGAAGGACGAGGTTCCGGGTGCCCGCGGCGCCGAGATCGACGGGGTACGCGTGCACGCGGTGCGGGCCACCGGGCTCGTCGCGCACCAGGAAGTGCTCTTCGGGACCACCGGCGAGACGCTGACCATCCGGCACGATTCGTACGACCGGGCCTCGTTCATGCCCGGGGTGCTGCTGGCCGTCCGCGCGGTGCGCAACCGCCCCGGCCTCACCGTCGGCCTGGACGCCCTGCTCGACTAGCTCGGCGCCGATTATCGCGTGGCCACCATGCCGGCGCGGTCCTAGGCTGCCCCGGTGATTGATGCTGATTACCGCGATCGGGACGGGCGCCGGGTCACCCTTCGCCCGGTGGACGACGACAACTGGCGGGCGGTGGCCGACGTCGCGCCCCGTGACGACCAGCGGGACTGGGTGGCCGCGCTGGCCGCCAGGTACCTGCTGCTGACCAGTCGCAGCGAGGTGTGGCGGTCGCTCGCGGTGTACGCGGACGAGACCGTCGTCGGCCACGTCATGTGGGGCGTGGACGACGACGGTTCGCACTGGATCGGCGGCATGGTGATCGACGCGGCGGAGCAGGGCCGGGGAGTCGGCCGGGCCACCGTGGCCACGCTCGCCGGCTGGCTGGCCGCTCGGGACGGCAACCCGCCGGTCCGGCTGTCGTACCACCCGGAGAACACCGCCGCCGCGGCCCTCTACACCGCTCTCGGCTTCCGCCCCACCGGGATGATGGAAGACGACGAACTGGTGGCCGAGCTGACCGCCCCACCCACCCCGTGACCTGTCGATCATGGGGTCTGCGGCGGTTCTGGAGATCGGGATCGCCGCAGACCTCATGATCAACGCTGGTGACGGGCGGGGTCAGCTGTGGGTGGGGGTTTCGGTCGGGGCGGGACGTGGGGCGGGGATGGCCGGGGTGGGATCGGCGATCAGGGTCAGCGGGGCGGGTAGGCCGGTGACGGTGGGGTGGCCGGCGCGGTCGACCGTCACCGTGACCGGGGCGCCGGCGACCCGCAGCCGCTCCACCGTGACCGCGCCCAGCTCCGGCCCGGCCAGTGGCGCGACCCGGACCGTGCCGCCGGGCACGTCCGGGTAGAGCCCGGCGGCGGCCTGGAGCAGCAGCACCCCACCGGCCGCGGCCCAGGCCTGCGGCCGGCACGCCGCGGGGTACGGCACTGGCCGGCCGACCAGCGACCGGTCGTCCCCGCCGTACAGCTCGGGCAGCCGGTAGTCGAACGCCTCGGCCGCGCCGAGCAGCCCGTCGGCGAGGCCGAGCGCGGCCTCCCGGAAGCCGGCCCGGGCCAGCCCCGCGAGCACGATCGCGGTGTCGTGCGCCCAGATCGACCCGCAGTGGTACGACAGCGGGCTGAACCCGGCGTCGTCGGTGGACATGGTGCGCAGGCCGAACCCACCGGCCAGCGCCTCGCTGCCGAGCAGCCGGGCCACCTGCGCCTCCTCCTCGCCGGAGAGCAGGCCGGTGCCGAGCAGGTGGCCGATGTTGCTGGTCAGCGAGTTGACCGGGCGCTTGTCCCGGTCCAGGGCGAGCGCCGGCTGGGGGCCGTGCGGCCCGTCCACCCAGAACGCGGCCCGGAACCGGCCGGCCAGCCGGTCGGCGTACCCGCGCCAGCGCTCCCCGCCCGGGCGGTCGAACGCGTCGAGCAGCGCGGCGGCGTGAACGGCCGCCTCGTGCGCGTAGCCCTGCACCTCGGCCAGCACGATCGGCGCGGTGGCCAGGGTGCCGTCGCGGAACCGGACGGCGTCGCCGGAGTCCTTCCACCCCTGGTTGGCCAGGCCGTGCCCGGTGGTGTCGATGTACTCGACCAGCCCGTCGCCGTCGGCGTCGGCGTGGTCGGCGAGCCAGCCCAGCGCCGCCTCCAGGTGTGGCAGCAGCGGCTCGACCTGCTCGGCCGGCAGGCCCCAGCGCCAGGCGTCGTGCAGCAGGCTGATCCAGAGCATGGTCGCGTCGACCGTGCCGTAGTAAGCCGGCGGCAGCCGCAGCCCGTCGTCCAGCGTGAACTCGTGCCGCCGCAGCTCGTGCAGGATCTTGCCGGGCGCCTCGCCCGTGCTCGGATCGACCCGGCTGCCCTGCCGCCGGGCGAGCACCCGGAGCGTGCTGGCGGCCAGCTCGGTGCCGAGCGGCAGCATCATCCGGGCGGCCCAGAGGCTGTCGCGCCCGAAGAGGGTGAGGAACCAGGGCACCCCGGCGCCGAGGAAGACGTCGTGCGGTGCGCCGGTCTCGGCCAGCCGCAGGCCGCGCAGGTCGTCCAGGCTGCGGTCGAGGAGCCGGACCAGCCGCCGGTCGTCCGCCCGCAGCGCCGGCCGGGACCAGGTGGGTTCGCCCGGCGGGCAGACCACCACCGCCCTCGGGTCGTCGACGGTCAGCCGCCAGCGCAGCACCGCCGTGCCGCCGGGCGGCAGCTCGACCGGCCAGGCCAGCCGGGGCGTGCTGGCCCGCTCGCCGGTGGCCTCGGTCTCGGCGTCGTCGCCGGTCACGGTGACCGTGATGCCGTCGGCCGCCCAGGTCAGCTCGCCGGGCCGGCCGGTCTTGGCGGTCAGCGCCTCGGTGGTGCCGCCGGACTTGACCACCTCGATCGGGGCCAGGTCGCAGCCGAGCTCGACGCTGACCCGGGCCCGTACCGGCACCGAGGCGGTGGAGACGATCCGCAGCTCCTCGGTGAGCCCGCGCGGGGTGAGCCGGCGCAGCCGTTCGATCCGGACGGTCGGGTCGGGGGTCGGGTCGCCGAGCCACCGGGCCAGGCCGACGAAGCGCACGGCGTGCGGGCCGTCGGCGCCCTGGGTGAGCGCTTCGGGTTCCCGGCCGTCGACTCGTAGCTCGGCCCGGGAGAGCACCCGGGCGTCGGCGTGGAAGACGCCTTGGACACCGGCCGGGCGAATCTGCCCGGTCGCGTCCCCCAGCGCGCTGGTGGGGGCGAGGACGGTACCCACCAGCTCGTGCAGCAGGGGTTGCAGAAGGCGTTCGGTCACGGTGCGGCTCCAGATCCTGTGGGGGCGGGACGGACGTCTTGACAACTCGTCCCGGGCGGTGCAAAGTGCGAAACATTCCAGAAACTTGAACGATCTAATCCTGCCGTATCCAAATTGGATCGTTCAAGATGGCGAGAGGGATTTTGTGGCCGAAAAGGTGACCATCGCGACGGTGGCCCGGCACGCCCACGTGAGCCGCCAGACCGTCTCCAACGTGATCAACGCGCCGCACATCGTGCGCGAGGAGACCCGGCAGCGGGTCCAGGAGGCGATCAGCGTCCTCGGCTACCGGGCCAACCAGGCCGCCCGGCAGATGCGCACCGGCCGCTCACAACTGATCGCCGTCCGGATCGAGCCCACCCGGGACGGGATCAACGGCTCGGTGCTCGACCGGTTCCTGCACGGCCTCACCGAGGCTGCCGAGACCGCGGGCTACCGCACCCTGCTCTACACCGCCGCCGACGACCAGCAGGAGATCGCCACCTACGACGACCTGCTCAGCGCGTACGACCTGGACGCCTTCGTGCTGACCGGCACCGACCACGGTGACCCCCGCACGGCCTGGCTGGCCGAGCGCGGCGTGGCCTTCGTGACCTTCGGCCGGCCGTGGGACGACCCGACCGCACACCCGTGGGTCGACGTCGACGGCGCCGCCGGCACCGCCC
Organism: Micromonospora sp. NPDC051006; assembly: GCF_044456245.1. Lineage (NCBI taxonomy): Bacteria > Bacillati > Actinomycetota > Actinomycetes > Micromonosporales > Micromonosporaceae > Micromonospora > Micromonospora sp. NPDC051006. The sequence continues at coordinate 3,972 of NZ_JBITFP010000023.1, read as the reverse complement.
GGGCCACCGCCCACCTGTTGACCCGCGGCCACCGCCGGATCGGTTTTCTCGGCTGGCCCGCCGGGTCCGGCGTCGGCGACGACCGGCGTGCCGGCTGGCGGGAGACGCTGCGCGCGGCCGGGATCGACCCGACCGACCTGGACCGGGCCACCGAGGACGGCGTCGCCGAGGGCGAGCGGCTGATGCGTGACCTGCTCGTCGCCGCCGAGCCGCCGACCGCCGTGGTCTGCGCCAGCGACTCGCTCGCGCTGGGCGCGATGCAGGCCGTCCGCGGCGTCGAACCGGCGGTCGCGGTGATCGGTTTCGACGACACCCCGGTCGCCGCCGCGATCGGGTTGACCAGCGTCAGTCAGCCCCTCGCCGAGGCCGCCGCCAGCTGCGTGGACCTGCTCACCGCCGTCCTCGACGGTGACCAACAGACCCCTGCCCCCGTGCTGCTCCAGCCCTCGCTGGCCCTGCGGCACACCGCTTAACCCCCTTCCCCCAACAGGAGAACCAGATGGCACCTCGAACCCTCACCCGGGCGACGGTGGCCGGCCTCGCCGCCGTCGCCCTGCTCGGCTCCGCCGCCTGTGGCAGCGGCTTCGACGACAACTCGGGTGACGCCGCCCAGTCCAGCGGCCCGGCGAACATCCAGATCCTGATCGGCTCCTCCGGCGACGCCGAGACCAAGGCGGTGCAGGACGCGGCGGCCAAGTGGGCCAGCAGCTCCGGCAACACCGCCACGGTGACCGCCGCGCAGGACCTCACCCAGCAGCTCGGTCAGGCCCTCGCCGGCGGCACCCCGCCGGACGTCTTCTACGTGGACGCGACCCGGTTAGCCGACTACGCCAGCGTCGGCGCCCTCGAGCCGTACGGCGACAAGATCAGCAACACCGGTGACTTCTACGAGAGCCTGCGCACCACCTTCACCTACGACGGCAAGCTCTACTGCGCGCCGAAGGACTTCTCCACCCTCGCCCTGCAGATCAACACCGACCTCTGGACGAAGGCCGGCCTGACCGACGCGGACGTGCCGACCACCTGGGACCAGCTCACCGCAACCGCCCAGAAGATCAAGGCCAAGGGCCAGGTGGCGCTGGCGCTCGGGGACACCCGGGACCGGATCGGCGCCTTCATGGTGCAGAACGGCGGCTGGCTGATGAGCAAGGACGGCAAGCAGCCCACCGCCGACACGGCGGAGAACCTGGCCGCCCTCCAGTACGTCAAGACCATGCTGACCACCGGCCTGGCCCGCTATCCCAAGCAGCTCGACGCCGGCTGGTCCGGCGAGGCGTTCGGCAAGGGCAAGGCGGTGATGACCATCGAGGGCAACTGGATCAAGGGCGCGCTGCAGAACGACTTCCCGAACGTCAAGTACAAGGTCGTCCCGCTGCCGGCCGGCCCGAAGGGGCAGGGCACGCTCTCCTTCACCCAGTGCTGGGGGATCGCCGCCAAGTCGGCGCACAAGGAGCAGGCGATCAAGTTCGTCGAGGCGATGACCAGCGGCGAGCAGCAGATGGCCTTCGCCACCGCGTTCGGTGTGATGCCGTCCCGCCAGTCGGTGCGTGACCAGTACACCGCCGCGTTCCCGGCCGACAAGCCGTTCATCGACGGCGTCGAGTACGCCCAGGGCCCGGTGAACGCCCCGAAGATGGACAGCGTGCTGCGGGACCTGGAGGCCGGCCTGCAGAGCCTGGCCAACGGCGACCCGAAGACCGTCCTGGCGAACTTCGACAAGAACGCCAAGGCGGCGCTCGGCGGCAGCTGAGGCGATGGTGCGGGGGCCCGGGGAGACTCCGGGCCCCCGCACCCGCCTCCGCCCGGACAGGGAGGGGGGGAGATGGCGACCGAGGCAATCGCGGCGCCGGCCACGGCGCGCGGTGACGCGCCCCGACGGCGCGGCCGCGGCACCCGCAGCAACGAGAACGCCGCCGGCTGGCTCTTCATGGCCCCGGTGATCGTGATCCTCGGGCTGTTCCTGCTGCTGCCGATCCTGATGGCGCTCTGGGTGAGCCTGACCGACTGGAACGGCCAGGGCAGCCCGTTCACCGCCGACGTGCCGTTCGTCGGCACCGAGAACTACACCCGGCTGTTCACCGAGGACGGGCTGGACCGCCGCGACTTCATGACCAGCATCCGGAACAACATCTACTACGTCGGCATTGTGGTGCCGGTGCAGACCGCGCTCGCCCTCGGCCTCGCGCTGATGGTGAACAACCGGATGCTCAAGGGGAAGGGCTTCTTCCGCAGCGCCTTCTACTTCCCCTCGGTGACCAGCTCGGTCGCGATCAGCGTGGTCTTCCTCTTCCTGTTCGCCAACTCGGGCGTGATCAACAACCTGCTCGGCTTCGTCGGCATCGACGGGCCGGAATGGTTCGCCGACTCGCGGGGCGTCCTGCATCTGCTCTTCGGTGCGGTCGGCGTGGACACCCCGCCCGCCGCGATGACTTCGGGCGGCCCGCTCGGGCTGACCTGGTGGGACTGGCTGTCCGGGCCGAGCGTGGCGATGGTCTCGATCATCACGCTGGTCATCTGGACCACCTCCGGCACCTTCATGCTGATGTTCCTCGCCGCGTTGCAGAACGTCCCGGTGACGCTGGACGAGGCCAGCACCCTGGACGGGGCGACCCGCTGGCAGCGGTTCCGACACGTCACCCTGCCGATGATCAAGCCGACCACCTTCCTGGTGCTCACCCTCGGCCTGATCGGCTCCTGGCAGGTCTTCGACCAGGTGTACGTGATGAGCCAGGGCGACCCGGCCAAGACCACGCTCACCCCGGCCTACCTGTCGTACCGCACCGCGTTCCGGGACTTCGACTACGGCTCCGGCGCGGCGATCTCGTTCGTGCTGTTCCTGATCATCATCGTGCTGACGCTGATCCAGCGCCGGGTGCTGGCCGACCGGGACCCGGTCCGGCGGCGACGCGGCCGGTGGCGTCGGCGCGTACCGGAGGGGTCGTGACATGGCCGTGCTGACCGACCGCCCGCCGGTGGCGGCGGTGCCCGCGCGGCGCGGCCGCCGCCCGGCCCGCACTGTGGTGTCCCGTTTCCTGGGGTACGCCACGCTGGTCTTCTTCGGGCTGGTCTTCCTCTACCCGTTCGTCATCCAGCTCGCCAACTCGCTGAAGACCGAGCCGGACTCGGCGGCCAACCCGCTCTCGCCGTTCCCCGACCCGCTGACGCTGGCCGGCTTCGAGCGGATCTTCGCCGGCACCAACTTCCCGCTCTGGGTCGGCAATTCGCTGCTGGTCACCGTGCTGGTCACGGTGGGCCGGGTGTTCTTCGACTCGCTCGCCGGCTACGCGCTGGCCCGGCTGCGCTTCCGCGGGCGGTCTGGGCTCTTCGCCGCGGTCATCGCGGTGATGGCGGTGCCCGGCGTGGTGCTGCTGATCCCGAAGTTCCTGGTGCTCAACCAGCTCGGCATCTACAACAGCTACGCCGGCCTGATCGTGCCGTTGCTCGCCGACGCGGCCGGCGTGTTCATCATGAAGCAGTTCTTCGAGTCGATCCCGGTCAGCGTCGAGGAGGCGGCCCGGATCGACGGGGCAGGAGTCTTCCGGACCTTCTGGTCGGTGGTGCTGCCGATGGCGAAACCGGCGCTGATCACCCTGACCATCCTCTCCTTCCAGGGCTCCTGGAACGAGTTCCCGCACAGCCTGGTGGCGGTGCAGGACCCGAACCTGTTCACCCTGCCGCGCGGCCTGGCTGACCTGGTCAGTGGCTCCCTCGGCAAGGGCAGTCAGTATCCGCTCAAGCTGGGCGCCGCCCTGCTGGCCACCATCCCCGTCGCGATCATCTTCGTGATCTTCCAGCGCTACTTCGTGCGCGACGTCAACGACGGCTCCGACAAGGGCTGAGCTGAGCGGTGGGGGGGGCCGGGGCGCCCCCGGGGCCCCCCCCCCCCCCCGCGGGGGGGGGGCCCCCCCGCGTTTTTGGGCCGGGGGGGGGGTCCACGCGCGGGGGGGGCGCGGGGGGCGGCGGATACCCCAT
>NZ_JBITFP010000022.1:78989-128757 GCF_044456245.1 Micromonospora sp. NPDC051006 | reverse complement strand
GAACTCAACGGACGACCCCGCCAAACCCTCGACTGGCAGAATCCTGCCGAGGTACTCAACAAGCACCTCGTTGCAACAGCCGCTTGAAACCGCCGCCGAGGGACATCCCGACTTCATGGAACTCGAGTCGACCAACCCGACAACCCGCCTGATCCACTCGACATCGCTGTAATGGCGGTATCCACGCGGCCGGAACACCGCCATGTCGGCGACATGGCGGAAGCCCGCCGCCGCAGCCCCACGGCCGGTGGCGACGGCGGGTCGGCTGGGACGAGGGGCGGGGTCCGGGCGCGCGGGATCCGGCGCGGGTCCGGGGTCCGGGGCGCGGGTCCGGGGCGCGAGGTTGGTCAGCTGCCCAGGTAGCGGAGGATGGCCAGGACGCGTCGGCTGTAGCCGACCGCGCCGGACAGGTCGAGCTTGTCGAAGATGGCGTTGACGTGCTTTTCCACCGCGCTCAGCGACACGTGCAGTCGTTCGGCGATCGCGGCGTTGGTGTGGCCCTGGGCCATGTGGTGCAGGACGTCCTGTTCGCGCGGTGTCAGTCGGGTGAGCGGGTCGGCGCGGTCCGAGCCGGCAACCACCTGACGGACCACCTCGGGGTCGAGCGCGGTCGCTCCGGCGGCCACCCGGTCCAGTGCGTCGAGGAAGTCGTCCACCTGGGCGACCCGGTCCTTGAGCAGGTAGCCGACGCCCTCGGGACGGTCGGCGAGCAGCCGGGCGGCGTACCGCTTCTCGACGTACTGGGAGAGCACGAGAACCCTGGTGGCGGGCCGGCGTCGGCGGATCTCCAGCGCGGCGCGCAGGCCGTCGTCGGTGTGGGTGGGCGGCATCCGGACGTCCGTGACGACGACGTCGGGATGTTCCTGGTCGACGGCGGCGACTAGTTCGTCGGCGGTGCCGACCGCAGCGACGACGTGGTGGCCCTCCTCGGCGAGCAGCCGGACCAGACCCTCGCGCAGCAACGTCGAATCCTCGGCGAGGGCTATCCGCACGGCAGTTCCGCCAGCACGGTGGTCGGGCCGCCGGTGGGGCTCTGCACCCGCAACTGCCCGTCGAGGGCGGCCACCCGGCGCGCCAGCCCGGACAGGCCCCGCCCGGAGGGGTCCGCCCCGCCCGTGCCGTCGTCACGCACGCGCATCCGGACCCGCCCCTCCCGTACGTCGACGTCGATGGTGACCAGGGTAGCGGCGGCGTGTTTCGCGGCGTTGGTGAGCGCCTCGCAGGCCACGAAGTAGAGCACCGTCTCGATCTGCCGATCGGGTCGTGCCGCCAGGTCATAGCGGATCCGCACCGGAACGGTCGAGCGCTGCGCGACCATGCCGAGCACCTCACCCAGGTCGCTGTCGTCGAGCGCCGACGGGTAGACCCGCCAGGCCACCTCCCGCAACTCCTGCACCGCCCGCTGGACGTCCTCGTGGGCCTGCGCGATGAGGGCGGACGTCCGCTCGGCGTCCCGGCTGCGCCGGGCCCGGCCCAGCAGCATGCCGAGCGCGACGAGTCGCTGTTGCAGCCCGTCGTGCAGGTCCCGTTCTATGCGCTGGCGTTCGGCGTCCACCGCGGCGATCGCCCCGGCCCGGCTGGTGGTCAGCTCACGGACCCGCGCCTGCAGCGCGGCGCGCGAGTCGGGGTTGAGCAGCCGCCGGGCCAGCCGGACGTCGAGCGCGCCGACGCTGGCGATGGCCTGCACGTTGAGCAGCAGCAGCACCGCGCCGACGACGAGCTGCAGCAGGGTGTCGGCCACGGTCAGCTCACCGCGTACCGCGGCGCGCAGCACGATCGAGGCCAGCACCGCCCCGACGGCGAGCACCGCGAACGCCAGCCCGCCCAGCGCCCCGGGCAGCAGCCGGGCCGCGAGATAGCCGGCCTCCCGCCCGCCGACGGTACGCACCGGCGGCACCGCGTCGGCCGAGGCGAGCAGCCCGGCCAGCCGGCGGCGTTCCCACCGGAGCAGCGTCGCCGCGTACCGCGGGATCGCCGCCGCGACCCGGCGGCGGGCCGCCGGCACCGGCGCGGACCCGGCGGCGGCGACGGACGCGGCCAGCAGGAAGAGCAGCTCCCCGACCGCGGTCAGGACGCCGGCGGCGACACCGAGGACGACCCGTCCGCTCGGCACGGTCAGCGCGCCCCGCCGCCGGTCCGCTCGTCGGCGCCCCAGGAGCCACTGCGGTAGATGGTGCCTCGCCCGCCCGGGTCGGGCACGCCGAACGACGGCCCGGCCGGGTTGGGCGCGGCCGGCTCCTCGGGGTTGCGGGCGGCCCGCCGGGCGCGGAGCACCCGGGACACCACGAACCAGCCGACCGCTGCCACGCAGACCACGATGACGATGTTCTGCAGGACGCCGACGTAGCCCTCGACCAGGTGCCAGTTGTCGCCGAGCAGGTAGCCGGCGAGCACGAAGGTGGTGTTCCAGATCAGGCTGCCCAGCGTCGTGTAGAGCGCGAAGGTGGCGACCGACATGCGCTCGACACCCGCCGGGATGGAGATCAGACTCCGGAAGATCGGGATCATGCGGCCGAAGAAGACCGCCTTGACGCCGTGCCGGAGGAACCACGCCTCGGTCCGGTCCACGTCGCTGAGCTTCACCAGGGGCAGCCGCGCGGCGATCGCCCGGATCCGGTCCCGGCCGAGCGCCGCGCCGATCCAGTAGAGGGCGAGGGCGCCCACCAGCGAGCCGAGCGTCGTCCAGAAGATCGCCCCGACCACACTCATCCGCCCCTGGCCGGCGACGAAGCCGGCGAGCGGCAGGATCACCTCGCTCGGGATCGGCGGGAAGAGGTTCTCCAACGCCACCGCCAGTCCGGCGCCCGGGCCGCCGAGCCGTTCCACCAGGTCCGTGACGTAGCCGACCAGTCCATCCTGAGGTGGCTCGGCGTCCGCCGCGAGGCTTCCGGTGGCGAGCAGGACGTGCGAGGTTCGAATCATGCCCCCACGCTACGAACCGATCCTGAGAGGCCACCATGAGGCCGGCCACCCGACCGCGCGGCGGGACCACACCCGCGGGGGTGCGGGAAACCGCACCCCGCTGCGGCTCGCGGTGGCGCAACCACCCTGCGTACCGAAGGACGTCGCGGCGAACGCGGGGGCGCACGCCGCCGCGGTCCGGGCGGCGCGCGCCCGGGTGGTGGTCTTTCCGGAGCTGTCGTTGACCGGGTACGAGCTGGATGCCGCCGTCGTCGCGGCGGACGATCCCCGGTTGGCGCCGCTGGTCGAGGCGTGCGCCGATACGGGGACGCTGGCGCTGGCCGGCGCGCCGGTGCCCGGGGAGCACATCGGGGTGCTCGCGGTCGACGGCGACGGGGCCGCGGTGGCGTACCGGAAGATGTGGCTCGGCGGGGACGAGGGCCGTCGCTTCGTCGCGGGCGACCGGCCCGCAGTGCTCGACGTCGACGGCTGGCGGTTGGGGCTGGCCGTCTGCAAGGACACCGGCGTGCCGGAGCACGCCGCCGCCACCGCGGCGCTCGGCATCGACGCCTACCTGGCGGGCATGGTCGAGGCGGCGCGGGATGCCGCGGTGCCGGACGAGCGGGCGCGGCGGATCGCCACCGAACACCGGGTGTGGGTGGCGGTGGCCAGCTTCGCCGGGCCGACCGGTGGCGGCTACGCCGACACGGCCGGCCGGTCCGCGATCTGGACGCCGCAGGCGGCGTTGGCGGCCCGGGCGGGCAACGCGGCCGGCGAGGCCGTCCGGGCCGTCCTCGACTGAGCGGCCAAGCGTCGACGGCCGGCCGGGTCAGTCGTCCCGGTCGCTGGGCACGTCGAGCCGGTCGAGCAGGGCGTTGAGGCGGTCCGCGGTGTCGGCCGAGAGCTGTCGCCGCTCGACCTGCTCGGCGATCCGCTCCCGCAGGTCGTCGACCCGCTTGGCCCGGTCCTTCGGCTTGCCCCGGCCGAGGTCGGCCAGCTTGTCGCGCAGGTCCTCGACGGCCCGTCGGTCGATCTCGCCCCGCACCTGGGCCTGGGCCAGGATCGCGGCGAACTCGGCGGCCAGTTGGCGCAGCCCGACCGGGGCGGGCGCGGCGGTGGTCGGCGCCGGTGCCGTGCTCGACGGGGGCACGGGTTCCGGGCTGTCGGCGGTCACCGGCGCCTGCGGCGCCGCGCTCGTCGGGCCGGCCACCTGCGGGGTCCGTGGGTCGTCGTCGCCGAGGGTGAGCGCCGCGCCGAGACCGAGCAGGAGCGCGACCCCCGCCGCCACGAGGGCGACGAGCGGGCCGCGGGACCGTCGGGTCGGACGCTCTGGCGCGGCGGCGGCCGGACGCGGCGTGACCGGCGTGCGGTCGATCAGGGTGGGCGGGTGCGCGGACGCGCCGATCGTGCGCCCGGCGGGCGGGGACACAGGTGCGACGGCCGCCCGCCCGGCCGGCAGGGTGGGCAGGATCGCGGTGGGCGGGTCGGCCGGTGGGCCGGCGCCGAGCCGGTTGGCGAGCTGCGCCGCGGTCGGCCGCCGGGCCGGGTCGGTGGCCAGACAGGCGAGGGTGAGGTCGGCGATGTCGGGCGGCAGGCCGGGGATCCGCAGCGGCGGCACGGGGGTACGCCGCTCCCGCACCTCCAGCGCGTCCTCCCAGGTCTGCACGGGCAGCGGGGCGCGCCCGGCGAGCGTGCGGTAGAGCAGCGCGCCGAGGGCGTAGATGTCACTGGCCGGGTCGGGCGGCCCGGCGGCGAGCCGCTCGGGGGCGAAGTACGCCGGGGTGCCCATCAGCAGCTCGCCGGTCTGGCCGGCGAGCGGGTGGTGCGGGCCGGCGAGCGCGGCGATGCCGAAGTCGAGCACCTTCGCGCCGGTTTCGGTGAGCATCACGTTGCCCGGCTTGATGTCGCGGTGCACCACCCCGATCCGGTGGGCGGCGGCGAGGGCGGCGGCGACCTGCCCGGCCACCCGGACCGCGTCGGGCCAGGCGAGGGGGCCGCCAGTGAGGCGGTCGGCGAGGTTGCGCCCCTCCACCAGCTCCATCACCAGGTACGGCACGACCTCGCCGCCGGGCAACGTCGCCTCGCCGTAGTCGTAGACCTGGGTGATGTGCGGGTGGGTCAGCCGGGCGGCGGCCCGTGCCTCGCGTTGGATGGTGGCCCGCAGGTGCGGGTCGGTGGCGAACTCCGCGACGAGCGCCTTGACTGCGACGGACCGCCCGAGCACCTCGTCGTCGGCGCGCCACACCTCGGACATCCCGCCGAGCCCGATGCGCTCACGCAGAACGTATCGATCGTGCAGTCGGAGGGTGGGCGTGAACGGCGACATGGGCGTCCAGTGTGCCTGCCGCGGGCGGGGGCCCACCACCCGCCGTGCCGGATTACGCGCCTCGCGGCGCGGTGCGTGCCCGGATGATCGGTTCCGGACGTGGCGTGGGTCACTCCGGCACGGCGGGCGGCTCGGTCAGGAGCACTGGGTCATGCTCGGAGCGGGCCGGGGCTGGATCCGGTCGGCGAGGCGGCGCAGGGCGCCTGCGGCGGCCAGCCGGGTGGGCGCGAGGCGGGCCGGTCGGGGGCGTTCGGGCTGGATCGGGGCGTTCGGCCGGGCCGAGTTGACGTGGCGGTGCACCGCGTCGATGGCGGAGATGAAGCCGGCGGGCTGTTCCATGGTCAGCTCCTCTGGACGGGTCCGGTGGAGGTCCGGACGACGAGTGTGGTGGGCAGCAGCACGTGCCCCGCCGCGGGATCCGCGGGTGGGTCGAGCAGCAGTTCGGCGGCGATGCGGCCCTTCTCCTCGGCCGGCTGTCGCACCGTGGTCAGGCCGACCGCGGCGGCCTCGGCGATGTCGTCGAAACCGGTCACCGACAGCGACGGCGCCCCGGAGGCGGCCCGCTCGGTCAGGGCGTCGAGGACGCCGAGCGCGAGCACGTCGGAGCAGGCGAGCACGGCCGTCGGTGGATCGGGGCGGTCGAGCAGGCCGGCGACCGCGGCGGCGGCGGCCGGCCGGTTGTTGCCGGCAGCGCTGAGCACGGTGAGCTCGGGCCAGGTCACCCCGACGGCGGCGAACGCGTCGGCGAACCCGGCGAGCCGACCCCGGGTGGTCGGATGCGGCACATCGTCCACTCCGGACAGTCGCACCGGCCCGGAGGGCAGGTCCGGCAGCACGGCGTCGGCGAGCAGCGCCACCCGTCGGTGACCGAGACCCGCCACGTGCGCGGCGATCCCCCGGGCGGCGGCCCGCTCGTCGATGCCGACGTAGCGGCTGGCGGGCCCGGCGTCGACGGGTGCGGCGGTGGTGACGAAGGGCAGGCCCCGGTCACGGATGGCGTCCAGAGCCCATTCTTCGTCGCCGACGCAGTAGACGCAGAAGCCGTCGACGGCGGCGTTCTCCACGGCCTGCCGGGCCTCGGCGTGCACGCCCGGCATCGGCACCAGCAGCAGGCTGGTGCCGTGCCGCTCGGCCGCCGTGCTGAGCCCGGCAAGGAAGCGCACCGCGAACGGGTCGGTGAAGGCGTACGACAGCTGCGAGGTGAAGAGCACGCCGATCGAGCCGACGAAGCCGCGGCGCAGCGAGCGCGCGGTCGGGTTGGGCCCGGGGTAGCCGATCGCCTTGGCGGTCTCCAGGATGCGCTGCCGCAGCGCCGCCGAAAGCTGGTCGGGGCGGGCGTAGGCGTTGGAGACCGTGCTGCGGGAGACGCCGACGGCATCCGCCACGGCTTGGAGCGTCGGCTTCACCGATTCCCCCTTCTGGATCGATCCAGGTTCTGTATCGATCCAGAGACTAGCCGGAAACGTCGACGTCGGTCAACACCGAAAAAGCCGGCCCGTGGTCGACACGGGCCGGCACCGTACGCGCGGCGAGGCTGGTTGTGCGGGATGCGCGCTCAGGCGGGGTAAAGCTCGTCCCGCAGGCGCTCGAGCAGCTCGGGGGTCCGCTCGGGCGGCTCGGCCTCGACGCAGAGCCGCTCCATGGCCAACGCGTAATAGTCCAGGTCGTCCCGCTTGTCGAGGTAGAGCGCGCTGGTCAACTGTTCGATGTAGACGATGTCGGGCAGGTCCTGGTCACTGAAGCGCAGGATGGTGAAGGCGCCCCCGGCGGCGGCGTGCCCGCCGGCGGTGAACGGGATGATCTGGAGTCGGATGTGCGGCGAGCGGGTCGCCTCGATCAGCGCGGTCAACTGCTCACGCATCACCGCAACGCCGCCGATCGGCCGACGCAGCGCCGCCTCGTCCAGCACGGCCCAGAGCTGTGGCGGCTCGGCCCGCCGGAGCAGCTCCTGGCGCCGGATCCGCAGGTCGACCCGCCGGTCGATCTCGCCGGGGGTGGCCGCGCCGTGCCCGAGCAGCACCACCGCCCGAGCGTACCCGGGGGTCTGCAGCAGGCCGGGAACGAACTGCACCTCGTAGCTGCGAATGAGCGCGGCGGCGGCCTCCAGCCCCAGGTAGGACTGGAACCAGGTGGGCAGCACGTCGCCGTAGCGGTGCCACCAGCCGGGGCTGTTCGCGTCGCGGGCGAGCTTGAGCAGCAGCTCGCGCTCCTCGGCGTCGGTGACGCCGTAGAGGGTGAGCAGATCGGCGACGTCGCGCTCCTTGAAGCCGACCCGGCCCAGCTCCATCCGACTGATCTTCGACTCGGAGGCGCGGATCTCCCAGCCGGCACCCTCCCGGGTGACCCCGGTGGACTCCCGCAGTCGGCGAAGCTGGGAGCCGAGCAGCATGCGCAGCACGGTCGGCCCGGTTGTCGGGCCGCCGTCGGCGGGAACCATCGTCACGTGCCGACCTCCGCGTACGGCCGGGCACCCGGCCCGGCCGACGTGTAAGCATGCCATGGACCGACAGTGAGGGATACTCCCGCGAACCCGCGGGTCGCGGCGGTCGGACGGGCCCCCGTCGGGAACGGGGGCGACCGGTCAGGCGATCAGATGGTCGAAGTCGCCGTCACGGGCACCGAGCACGAAGGCGGCGATCTCGTCGACCGTGTAGATCAGCGCCGGCCCCTCCGGGTGCCGCGAGTTGCGCATCGCGATGCCGGCCCCGCCGGGCAGCTCGGCCAGCTCGACGCAGTTTCCGCTCGGGTTGCTCCGACGGCTCTTCTGCCAGTTCACCGGCGGAAGCTGGGTTGCGGGTACGCCGTTCGGCGGTTGCTGCATGTGGAGCGTCCTCTTTGGTCAGAAGTCGGCCGATGCCGCGGGAGGAGCGGTGGCGGCGCGGAGGAACTGTCGATATCGGACCGTGCTGCACGTGCATCTGCTATTGCATCTGCATCGGACGGCGAGCATGATAACGCACGTGATCGGTACGCATCCGTTCACAATGAGTTACCTGACCTGGGCCACCACCAGGGAAAACGTGGACCTGTCCCGGTATGTCGGCCGCGGCGGGAGGCAGGCGGTCGCGGATGGGAGGGCCTGTGCCGGATCCGGTGAGTGTCGCGTCCGGCATCTGCGCCGCCGGGGCCCTGCTCTCCACCTGGCAACTACGCCGTCGCGCGTTGCGGGCCGAGGCGGAGATGGAGCATCTCCAGGCCGAGCTGGCCGCGGAACGGCACGCCGCCAGCCACGACCCGCTCACCGGGCTGCCCAACCGCCGCGCCTTCTACCGACTGGCAGCGACCCTGCTCACCGACGCGGCCGGCCGGCCACTGATCGCCGTGGTGCTCGACCTCGACGACTTCAAGCAGGTCAACGACCGCTACGGGCACGCCGCGGGCGATCAGGTGCTGATCAGCGTGGCCGAGCGTCTGGCCGCGTTCGCCGGCGACAACCTGGTGGCTCGGCTCGGCGGCGACGAGTTCGCCGGCCTGCTGACCACCCCGACCGTGGACCGGCGCTGGATCGAGCACGCCACCGGGCGGCTCTGCGAGATGCTCGCCGCCCCGATCCCGCTCGGCGGGCTCAGCATCCGGGTGACCGCCTCGGTCGGGCTCGCGCCGGTCACCGGCCCGACCCAGCTCACCGAGGCGCTGCACCGCGCCGATGCCGCGATGTACCGGGCGAAGAGTCTGAGCGGCAGCCGCCCGGCCCGCCAGCTCGTGGAAACCGCTCACCTGGCCGAGTGACCTCCTCGGTCGCCGGCAGACCCGCCCGGACGACCGCAGCGACGCGAACACCGCGCGAATCCCGTTCGCCATGAGGCCCCGGTGGCGCACCCCTCCGCACGTGACCCCTGGGAGGATCGTGCCCTGTCGGGCATAACAGGTAGTGAATGCGAGCTGTATGCCCGTTGCTACCGGACCCTGACGTTCATCCGGTTTTTCTGATTCCGCGCTCTATGTCGCCCAGATTCAGGGTTCATCCGGTTGTTCCGTTAACGTGCTTGTTGCCGCCTCTCATCCGTCGTTCATCCGGTTGTTCGGATAGCGAAATCAGGCGACGGCCGAGGGTTGACAAAGTGGACATAAGGTTCCTATCGCCCTCCTAGCCTCGTCCGGGTGGTCGCACATATTCAGGATGGCGGGTCGCCCTCCGTACCCGACGAGGCTCCCGCTGCCTCCGCCGTCTCCGTCCCGGTCTTCGTCGATGCCACCGGGCGACGACGGCGCCTGGTACACCGATGCGCGGCACTCCTGGCGACCGCTGCTCTCGTGTACGTCCCGCTCGTCGCGGTGGCCGTCCTGGTCGGACCGATGGTCCCGGCCTCCGGTCCACCGCCCGCTGACGGCGAAGCCCGGATGGTGACGGGCGACCAACCCCCCGCACCGGGAGAGGCCGACATGCTGGCGCCACCTGTCGCGCCGGTCGGCAACGAGCCCGTGGAGGAGCCCTTCCCGCCCCCGATCGGGACCGTCCCGGCCTGGCCACCCACCGGCGAGGCCCCGTCCGGACCGGACGATCCACCGGAGCCCGATCCGGCGCGCGGCGGGCCGATCCCGAACCCGGCCCCGTCGACTCCGCCACCCGGCGGTCGGACCCCCACGCCGACGCCGTCGACCGCACGGCCCACCACGACGGCGACGCCGCCGCCCGCCCCCACACCGACGCCAACGCCGTCCGAGCGGACACCGGACCCCACCGACGATGCCGGATCCATCTGGAGGTACCTGGTCTGATGACCTCGTCAACGACGCGCCCAGCGCCCCCACCGGTCCCCCAGCGCGGCCGGAGCCGGTTCCGGCCGCGTACGAGCTGGGTGATCTACGGTGCGTTGATCTGCGTCCTGCTCAGCGTGCTGCTGGTCGAGGCGTACGCGAACTCCGAGTTCACCCCCGACCACGTCCGGGAGACGGGCGACCAGGCCGGGGTACCCGCCGAGATCCGGTCGGGGGGACCGGTGATCGACACGACCGGCGCACAGCCGACGTCCTACCGGATGCCACCGCGAACCATCGCCCTCACCTTCGACGACGGGCCCGATCCGGTGTGGACACCTCGGGTGCTGGACGTGCTGCACCGATACGGGGCCCGGGCCACCTTCTTCACCGTCGGCAGCCAGGTGGCCCGCCACCCCCACCTCACCGGGCGCATCGCGGCGGAGGGACACGAACTGGGCGTGCACACCTTCAGCCACCCGGACGCGACGGTGCTGCCAGGTTGGCAACGGCGGCTCGAGTACACCCAGACCCAGAAGGCCATCATGAACACCGCCGGCGTCAGGACCAACCTGCTGCGCTTTCCCTACTCGTCGACCGCCGACGCGATCGACGACGGGGCCTGGTCGGTGATCCAGGAGGCCGGCCGCCTCGGCTACCTGACAGCGGTGAACGACACCGACAGTCAGGACTGGGCCCGGCCCGGTGTGGACGCCATCGTACGCAACATGACACCACCGGACGGCCAGGGCGCCGTGGTGCTGCTGCACGACGCGGGTGGCGACCGAGCCCAGACGGTCGCCGCCCTGAAGCGGTTCATCCCGGCCATGGCAGCACGCGGGTACGAGTTCACCACCGTCAGCGACGGGGTCAACCGGGGTCGGGTAGAGGCCGATGACGACGCGATCCAGGCGGTCCCCGGGAACCAGCCCGTGCCGAAGCTCGAACGCTGGCGCGCGGGCTCGGTCGTCCTGGCGGTGCGGATCGCCGATCTGTTCGTCACCGGGCTCGGGGTGCTGTTCGTGGTGGTCGGCCTGCTGATGCTGGCCCGGACGCTGCTGCTGCTCGTCCTCGCGCCCCGGCTCGCCTGGCGCCGCCGCCGTTGGTACTGGGGCCCGCCGCTGGACCAACCCGTGTCAATCATCGTGCCGGCCTACAACGAACAGGCGGGAATCGTCGCCAGCGTGCGATCACTGGCCAACGGGGACCATCGCGGGATCGAGGTCATCGTCGTGGACGACGGCTCGACCGACGGAACCGCCGACCTGGTGGAGGCGATGGGGCTGCGCAACGTCCGGGTGATCCGCAAGCCCAACGGCGGCAAGTCGAGCGCCCTCAACACCGGCATCGCCCACGCCAGCCACGAGATCATCGTGATGGTCGACGGGGACACCGTGTTCGAGCGGGATTCGGTACGCCGGCTGGTGCAGCCCTTCGCGGACCCGTCGGTGGGCGCGGTCGCCGGCAACGTCAAGGTGGCGAACCGGCGGGGTCTGCTCGGACGGTGGCAGCACATCGAGTACGTCATCGGCTTCAACCTGGACCGCAGGCTGTACGAGACGCTCGGCTGCATGCCGACCGTGCCGGGGGCGATCGGCGCGTTCCGCCGTCGGGTGCTGCTCGCCGCGGGTGGGATGAGCAACGACACCCTCGCCGAGGACACCGACATCACCATGGCGATTCTCCGGGCGGGCTGGCGGGTGGTGTACGAGAAGCGGGCCCGGGCCTGGACCGAGGCGCCCGCCTCGCTGACCCAGCTGTGGCGCCAGCGGTACCGGTGGAGCTACGGCACCATGCAGGCGATGTGGAAGCACCGCCGTGCGGTGTTCGACCGCGGCCCGTCCGGCCGGTTCGGCCGGTTCGGCCTGCCGATGCTCGCGCTGTTCGGAGTGGCGCTTCCCCTGCTCGGGCCGGTCCTGGACCTGATGGCGCTCTACGGACTGTTCTTCCTCGGCACGACCGAGACCGCCGTCGCATGGGCGCTGATGCTGGCCGTGCAGGCAATCACCGCGCTGGTGGCCTTCCGCCTTGACCGGGAGCGGATCGGCCCGCTGCTGGCGCTTCCGTTGCAGCAGTTCGCCTACCGCCAACTGATGTACCTGGTCCTGCTGCGGTCCACGGTGACCGCCCTGACCGGCACCAGGCTGGGCTGGCGGAAGTTGAAGCGAGCCGGTGACCCGGCGGGCGACCGCCCGGCGCGCCCGTCCGGAGAAGCTGCGACGCAAGCGGAGGAGGTTGGTCGGCCACCGGAACCGACTCGGCCCGGAGGCGACCGGGACCGGTGGTTCGACGCGCTGAGGGCGCTGGCCCTGGCCCGGGTGATCACCTACCACATGTTCGGCGCGGCCTGGATGAGCTTCGCCTTCCCCGCCATGGGGGTCATGTTCGCGCTCGGCGGCTCGCTGATGGCACGGTCACTGGACCGTGCGCCCGGGCAGGCCGTGAACAGCCGGCTCCGGCGGCTGCTGCCGGCGCTGTGGGCAATGGGCGCGCTGCTCGTACCGGTGATGATCTGGCACGGCTGGCCCGACCGGCCGTCCTGGCCCGCGCTGTTGACCTGGCTGGTGCCGATCGCCCAGCCGCCGGGCAGCGCCTGGGCGGAGGACGTCACCGGCGTGCTGTGGTACCTGGTCACCTACCTCTGGCTGGTCCTGCTCTCCCCCGCGCTGCTCGGGCTCTACCGCCGCTGGCCGCTGCCGACCCTGCTCCTCCCGCTCGCTGCCGTGGTGCTGCTGCAGACGGTGCCGCCGGCGCTCGGCAGCGCCGTCGACTCGGTCGTCACCGACCTGGCGACCTTCGGGGCCTGCTGGGTCGTCGGCTTCGCGCACCGCGACGGATGGCTGCGCCGGGTCCCGCTGGCGGCGCTGATCGCCATGGCGGCCCTGTGCCTGGGGATCGGAGTCGGGTGGACCCTGACCCACGCCGAGGACGGATTCGACCTGAACGACATTCCGCTGGCCCAGGCGTTCTACTCGCTCGGTTTCGTGCTGCTGCTACTGCGCGTGTCACCGCCGATGACCTGGCTGGCCCGGGTCCGACCGCTGGACCGGCTGGTCAGCGCCCTCAACGGCCGCGCCCTGACGATCTATCTGTGGCACAACGCGGCCATCGCCGTCTGCTTCGTCGTCGGCGACCTGGTCGACGCCTGGCGGATCGGGCAGGTCGGGTACCTGACGGTGGCACTGGCGCTGCTCTTCGCCGTCGTGCTGGCGCTCGGCTGGATCGAGGATCTCAGTGCCCGGCGCAGACCCCGGCTGGCGCCTTGGCCGGCCGCCATTCCCGCGAAACCGAACCAGACCCGGCAGCCGTCCGTCTCCCCGGCGGCGCCCAGGGTCCGGGTGCGAGCCCGGACCTGACCGTACTGCCTGCGAGAAAGGAGGCGCCAACTGCGGGACGGGCTCCACCGGCCGATCGGACGGAGCCCGTCCCGCCACTTCAGAAGCGTCGCGACTGCCGGGGCAGCCACCCGGTGAAGCGGTGCTGCAGCGCCAGCACCGGCGTGCCCCGCAGGTCCTCGGACGCGGCGGCGAGGCAGGAGGCCAGATAGACGCAGAGCGTGGCCGGCTTCCCCTGGTACTCCTCCAGCAGCCGGCTGCGCCTTGTGGGGCAGGGCCACTCCGCCCCGCAGGTGGCACAGTTCCAGGCCGGCGTCACCGGCAGGTGGTCGTCGGGAGGAGCCTGGTCCCGTGGCGCGTGAGCGGTCATCGCGGCATTCCTCTCCTCCAGGACGACGACGTGGCCGCCGACCTTCTGTGGGCGGAAAACCGGTGCAGCTCCCCAGTGGCACCTCGTGAGCGTCTTCGGTCCCTCCGGTGTTACATCCGGCGGCACGTCGACCGGATCGTACGGCCGGCGGCGGCGGGGACGCCGCATTGGGCGTCCCCCCGCCGAGTCCTCAGAGCAGTGTGGCCAGGTGCCGGTCGAGCGCGGCGTACGACTCGGCCGCCCCCTGGCTCATGCCGGAGTCGAGCATGCCGTCGCGCTCCCCAGTGGTGTCGAAGCGGGTGGTGCCGGTGACCACGGTGCGGCCGTCCTGTTCGGCGAAGACCAGCGTCTCCACCGCGACGTGCCCCGGCATGCCCTCGAACTCGAAGGTCTGCACGATGCGCTCCGGCACGACGATCTCGCGGAACTCGCCGCGGAAGGCGTAGTCGTTGCCGTCCTGCGCGTGCTCCACGAAGCGGTAGCGCCCGCCCTCCCGGAAGTCGATCTCGACGTCGAGCGGGTTGCCCCGCCCCCACCACCGCTTGAGGTGCTCGGCCTGTGTGTGCGCGGCGAACACCAGGTCACGCGGCGCGTCGAAGCTACGGGTGAGGCTGATCTCGTGGTCGGACGGCAGCTCCACCACGACGTCACCGAGCTGGCTCATCGTTCTCCTCCTTCAGGTCACGCAGATATGCGTCCAAGGTGTCGTAACGGTCGTCCCAGAGCCGGCGGTACTGGTCGACCCATTCGGCGAGGGTGCGCAGCGGGGCCGGGTCCAGCCGGCACCGCCGCCACTGCGCCTCCCGGGTGCGCACGATCAGGCCCGCCCGCTCCAGCACGTTGAGGTGCTTGGAGATGGCCTGGACGCTCACCGGGAACGGCGCCGCCAACTCGTTGACCGTCGCCTCGCCGACGGCCAGCCGGGCCAGGATCGCCCGGCGGGTCGGATCGGCGAGGGCGGCGAAGACGAGGCTGACCGGATCTGCTGTCATCACTCGCTCTCAACCACTTGGTTTATCAACCGATGAGTTGAACATACTCTTGGCGGCGGCGTTGTCAACCGATTCCGCTGATCCCGAGGTGTTTCCCGGTATCCGGCGGGGAACAGGAGGTGCACCCGCGTCGCCGGCCGAGAGGAATCAAACGTGGCGAGCATCCGGGCGCTGATCCTCAACTGCACCCTCAAGCGGTCCCCCGCCCCGTCGAGCTCCGAGGTGCTCGGGCGCGAGGTGCTCGACGCCCTCGGTGAGCAGGGCGTCGAGGGCGAGCTGATCCGGGTCGTCGACCACGACGTGCGGTTCGGGGTCTCCACCGACGAGGGCGACGGCGACGGGTGGCCGGCCATCCGGGCCAAGCTGCTGCCCGCGCAGATCCTCATCATCGCGACGCCGATCTGGCTCGGCCAGCCCTCGGCGGTCTGCAAGATGGTGCTGGAGCGCCTCGACGCCGAGCTCTCCGAGACCGACGCGCAGGGCCGCCTGCTCACCTACGGGAAGGTGGCCGGGGTCGCGGTCGTCGGCAACGAAGACGGCGCCCACCACACCATCGGCCAGGTGCAGCAGGCGCTGAACGAGGTCGGCTTCACCTGCCCCGCCGCCGGGGCCAGCTACTGGGTGGGCGAGGCGCTGCACACGCTCGACTACATCGATGCCGGACCGAAGCCGGACACCACCGGCCGGACCACCAAGGCGCTGGCGCTGAACTCCGCGCACCTCGCCCGGCTGCTGGCCGACCAGCCCTACCCGCCGCCGGAGGCCAAGTCCGCCGCGGTCAGCCCGAGCCGGAAACCGTCCTGACCGTCGCCACACCGCTTGAGGTGGCCGGGGCTGCCAGAGTCGGCCCTGCCCGGGTCGACCCGAGCAGTGGTCAGCGCCAGCCGTAGCCGGCGCGCAGGGCCCGCCCGATCCGGTCGAAGCGGGCCCGGTCCAGCACCGCGCCCTCGCGGCGGATGCTGTCCTCCCGCATGGTCAGCACCCGGTCCAGCCGGATCCAACTCGGCCGGTTGTCCCGGTCCCAGGAGCCCGGCCCGAGCGCCAACCAGTGCCGCTGGCCGTCGCGCTCGCTCTGACTGGAGAGCATCAACCCGAACAGGGTGCGGCTGTGCCGGCCGACCACCAGCACCGGGCGGTCCTTGCCCTGCCGCGGATCGTCCTCGTACGGCACCCAGGTCCACACGACCTCTCCCGGGTCGGCCTGCCCGTCCAGCTCCGGGGCGTACGTCAGCTCCCGGCGCTGCAGCGCGGCGACCTGGCGCCGGCGCGCGACCTGGGCCGGACCCGGACCCGGGCGGCGCGGGGACGGGACGACCGCGCCGATCCGGGCGGCCACACTCCTCAACAGACCTGCCACGGCGGGCAGCCTATCCCTCCCCCGCCGGTGCCAGCCCCCGGGCCCGGGGTGTCGACCGGCGAGCGCCACGCCCCTCCGGTCGGGCGTGCTTGACTGGACGCCGTCGGTGCCGGCACTCCCCGGAGGCGATCACGGATGACCATCGAGGTACGCACCCGCAGCCTGCCCGGGCAGCCGGCGGCGATCGGCTCGGCCGGCTCGTACACCCTGGTCGTGGACCGGCCGGCGGACGGCGGTGGCGACGGAATCGGGTTCAACGGCGGCCAACTGCTCTACCTGGCGGTCGCCGGCTGCGTCTCCAACGACCTGTTCCGGGAAGCCGCGGCGCTCGGCATCAACCTGCACCGGGTGGAGGTGACCGTGCGCGGCGACTTCACCGGCGACCCGGCGGTGTCCACGGAGGTGACCTACGACGTACGGGTCGAGGGTGACGCGCAGACCGACGAGCTGCGCGAACTGGTCGACCGGGTCGACGCCATCGCCGAGATCCCCAACTCGCTGCGTAGGGGCACGGCGGTCCGGCTGCGGCGGGCTGAGGTGACCGGCACCGACCGGGCCGGCCCCGGTGTCTGACAGGCCTCGCCCGCAATCCGGTGGATCGGGGCAGCGAGATCGCGCATGATCGACTTCGTGACCGTCCCCGTCCACCAGATCCGGGCTCGCTTCGACGCCGACACCATCACGGTCTACCAGGCGTACCCGCCGGAGATCGCCGAGCCGGCGCTGGCGGCCGGGCGCTTCGTCGCGCCGTTTCGACGCGAGCGGATGACGTGGATCAAGCCGTCGTTCCGGTGGATGATGTACCGCTGCGGCTGGGCCACCAAGCCCGGCCAGGAACGGGTACTGGCCGTCGGGATCAGCCGCGCCGGCTTCGAGTGGGCGCTCGCGAACGCCTGCCTGAGCAACTTCGACCGCGACCGGTACGCCGACCGGGCGGCCTGGTCACGGCAGTTACGTTCGAGCCCGGTGCGGGTGCAGTGGGATCCGGAGCGCTCCCTGCGGCTCGCGGCGCTGGCGCACCGGTCGCTCCAGGTCGGGCTCGGCGGCGAGGCGGTCCGCCGGTACGTCGACGAGTGGCTGGTCTCCCTCACCGACGTGACCGCGGTCGCCCGCGCGCTCCGGGAGCGCCTCGACGCCGGCGACCCGGCCGCCGAGGACCTGCTGCCGCCCGAGCGCCCCTACCCGCTGCCGCCCGACGTGGCGGCCGTCATCGGCGCTGACCCGCACTGATGCGACCGGCGACATCGGGCCTCATATGTCGGAGGCGGCCGATACTGTGCGGCCATCGCGACGAAGGGGAGACGATGGGCGCCAAGACCGGTCTGCTGGCTTTCGGTGGCGGCGACCTGCGGGCCGCGATACGGCACGCCGGCCCCGCCGATCTCCCGGCGAGCGAGGCGCTCGTCCGCCGGGTCCACCCGGGCCATGCCGTCGAGCGGACAGCGGACAGCACCCTCTTCGACGGCACCTATCCGCCCACCGATGTCACGTATGCGGCGGTGACCGACCGGGTGAGCGTCGTCTGTGACCAGCGGCTGATGCTCGACCGGCCCAGCCGCCTGCCGGCCCACCTGCTCGCCCTGGCGGGAGGTGGTCGGATGGTCCTGCACGCCATGCACTCGGTGGTGGATTTCTTCGCCTTCGGGGTGTGGGAGGACGGCCGGATCGTCCGGTCGTTGAGCCTCTCCCCCGACTCGGGCGTGCCGGAGGACATCGGCACACCACTACCGTTCGAGGCGCCGTTCTGGGCGGGCAGCCACCCGGTCGAGCCCGTCCCGGGCTGGCCGGACCGGCGCCCATATCCGTTGCCGTTCCATCCGCTGCACCTCGGCGAGGAGGCGTTGCGGGCACTGGTCGGCTTCACTATCGAGGGGCAGCCGGACGAAACGGATGTGGACGCTGACGCGATCGCGACGTACGGCTTCCACGTCACCGATCCGACCGGCCAGGAGCAACGGTCGCGCGAGGCGGCGATGGCCCGGGCGCTAGCCGCCATGGGCCCACCGCGACGGTTCCGCATGGGGCCGGACGGCGGCCTCGTCGAGGTGGAGCAGTGATGATCCCGCCCGACCTGCCGAGGGATCTGCCCGTCATCGAGCGCGGCGCGGTGCGGCTCGTGGTGCTCGATGCCGACGAGCGGGTGCTGCTGTTCCACACCCGCGATCCGGACCATCCGCGGCTGGGCACCTGGTGGGAGCTGCCCGGCGGCGGTCTCGACCCGGGCGAGACGTACCTGGAGGCGGCGGTACGCGAGCTGCGGGAGGAGACCGGGATCGTGATCGCGCCGGCCGAGGTCGGCGCACCGACGTGGCGCCGCCGGGCGAGCTTCGTGCACCGGCAGCTGCGGCACGTCCAGGACGAGGTGATCGTGCTGGTCCGGCTGTCCGGCCCGGGGCCGGACGTGGACGAGGCGCACCGGCTGGACTACGAGCTGGAGGACTACTTCGGCTTCCGCTGGTGGCCGGTGGCCGAGGTGGTGGCCGGTGGCGAGCGGTTCTATCCGGGGCGGCTACCGGAGCTGCTGACCGGTTTCCTCGCCGGCGAGGAGATCGACGAACCCTTCGAACTCTGGTCGTGACCTGCCGACCCGGGAGCTCGCCGCACGCGTGTTGATCCACCCGTGTCGCCGTGATGGCGGCCTCCGCGCGTGCCGGACCCCGCCATCACGGCGACCCGGTGTGGATCAATCCCCGGGCCGACCGAGACCAGGACTTCGCGGCGATCGCGCGGATGCCGCAGCGGCGCGGACGCGATCCAGGCACCGCCCCGGACGTGTCACGAGGTGCGCGGCAGCGCGAGCCAGTCCTGCCAGGTGATCTCGCGGCCCAGATAACGGGGCTGCTGGAAGGGCCAGTCGGCGGCGATCCACTGCGGGACCAGCGCGTCGAGCGCGCGCTCCACCTCGCCGCCGACGAGGTCGTCCACCACCCACCAGGAGACCTCTCCGTCGGAGCCGGTGCGCTCGGGCGGGTCGATGTAGACGCAGCCGAGGATCGCCGTCTCCTCCTCGTCCAGCAGCGCGTAGTTGAACGACTGGTGCGCGGCAATTTCCTTCTCGTGCCGCAGCAGGTCGACGCGGTCCTCTTCGTAGGTCATCGTCTCCTTGGGCCAGGCCCAGGCCGGGCCGAAGATCTCCCACAAGCGCTCTCGGGAGCCCATCACGGCGGGGTAGTCGAGCGCGGTGTCCGCCTCTCGGATCGGCCGCAGGTGGAGCGCGGTGCCGGGCACCGGCACGTGGACGGGGTGGACGAAGTCGTCAGGCAGCCAGCTCACAGGGGCCGAGGCTACAGCGGGTCGGACGACTGCCCACCACTCGACCGGGCTCCGACGATCGCGCGCCGATCGCCTCGGTCCTGTTCCGGAGGTAGCGGCCGCCGACGTGGAACCCGCCGCCGGGGGCGGACAGGGCTGACGCTTGCGCGATCAGCGGGCACAGTGGAGCGGTGACAGTTCCCAACGGGCCCGTGGTCCGATACGCGCAGCGGATGCACGACCTCGTGGACGACGGGCACCACATCGCCTCGCCGCTCGGCGCCTGGCTGCTGCTCGCCCTCGTGGGCCCCGCCGCGACCGGCGACACCCGGGCGGCGCTGGCGGAGGTGCTCGGCGTCGACGTGGACACGGCCGCCGCCACCGCCGAGGCCCTGCTGGCGGCGCCGCATCCCCTGGTGGCCTCGGCGAGCGCCCTCTGGGAGCGGACGCCCCTCGAGCAACTGGACAGCTGGCGGGCCAACCTGCCGGCGAGCACCGAGACCGGGCCGCTGCCCGACCAGCCGACGTTGGACGCGTGGGCCCGGGAGCGCACCGGCGGCCTGATCGGGGGGTTCCCGCTCGTCGTCGACCCGGAAACGCTCCTGATCATGGCCACGGCGCTGGCCACCCGGGTCGCCTGGGAGACGCCGTTCCAGCTCGCGGCCGGTGCCGAGCTCGGCGCGGGCAGCCCCTGGGCGGGCCGGTTGCGCCACGTGCTGCGCTCCCCCTGGCACGGTCACGACTGCTGGATCGCCCCCACCGCCCGGGCCGGGGACGTGGCCGTGCACAGCGCCGCGGCCCGACCGGAGACCGTCGACGGCCGGGAGACCGGGTTGCTGGTCGTCTCGGTCGCCGCCGCGCCGGGCGTGCCCGCCGGCGAGGTGCTCGCCGCCGCGCACGAGGTGGCGACCGGTGCCGTCAGCGCACCGCCCGGCACGGCGACCGCTCGGCGCTCCCTCTTCGACCTGCCGCTCGGCGACACACCGCTCTGGGCGTTGCGGGAGGTGCCCACCCGGGCGTACGGCGGGCGGGAGGAGCGGTTCACCGCCGTGCTGCCCTGCTGGTCGGCGGAGAGCCGACACGACCTGACGGCGGACGGGTTCGGCTTCGGCGTGGCCGCACAGGCCCTCGGCGAACTGATGCGGGCACCGTCGCTGCGCTTCGACGCCGCCCAGACCGCGATGGCCCGCTACGGCCGGTACGGCTTCGAGGCCGCCGCGGTGACCGCGTTCGCCGCGGCGACCGGGCTGCCGCCGGAGGGGGTCGCCCGCATCGCCGAGCTGCGCTTCGGTCACCCGTACGCGGTGGTGGCGGTGGCCACCGACAGTTGCGACGGCCTGCCGGCCGGGCCGTGGCACGGTCTGCCGGTCTACTCGGCCTGGGTGACGGAGCCGACGGAGCTGCCGGAGTCGGACCTGGCCGACCCGCCGTCCGCGTGGTGAGGTGGGGGCCTCCGGGTGACCGGAGGCCCCCGTGCCTCACACGGCGGCGGGCACCTTCTCCGCCTCCCGCTCGGCGGCCCGGGCGGCGAGCCGGCGCTCCCGCTCCTGGGCGCCGATCAGGTCGTCCGGCAGCGAGTCCTCGACCTCAATGTCGAAGCGGCGCAGCAGCCGGATCGCGAAGCCGCCGAGGGTGATCAGCACCAGCGCCGCGCCGAAGCAGACGTACGCGAACCCGATCCCCCGGCCCGGACCGGTGCCGATCACCGCGCCCACCGACCCGGCCAGCGCGCCACCCGGGGCGAGCAGCGGCTCGAAGAGGCTGGTGGCGGCCGGGGCGAGCAGCGCGAAACCGATCGGCAGGGTCGACCAGGAGATGGTCTGGTTCAGGCTGAACACCCGCCCGTGGAAGCGCTGCGGCACCTTGACCTGGACGATGGTGGCGTAGATGGACTGCGCCGTGGTCATCGCCATGGCCAGCCAGAACGCGCCGACGCAGATCACCGCCACCGAGGCGTCCAGGCCGATGACGATGCAGCCGACCGCGGTGCCCAGGTTGCCGATCAGCACCCCGATCATCCGCCGGTGTCGGGGACCGCCCCAGAGCGACATGAGCACACCGCCGGCCACCGCCCCGCACGCCTCGGCGAGCGCCACCTGGGCCACCTGGGTCGCCGAGCCGAAGGAGAGCACCAGCGGCGTGACGAGCACCAGCGCGGGGGCGAGGAAGATGTTGCCCAGCGCGAAGTAGCCGAGCATCAGCCGGAACCCACGGTGCTGCCACGAGTAGCGCAGCCCGTTCGCGATCGCGACCAGCAGCCGCTCTCGCGGTCGCCAGCCGAGCAGGTCCGGGAAGCGGACCAGGGCCAGGGTGAGCACCGCCAGCAGGTAGCTGGCCACGTCGATGAGCAGGATGCCCTTCAGCTCGATGGCGGCGAGCAGACCGGCGGCGAAGACCGGCATCAGCAGCATGGCGAAGCCGTTGGAGAGCTGGGTGATCCCCATGGCGTGGCCCAGGTAGCGCTTGGGCACCAGTTGCGGTACGGCCGACTGGAACGCGATCCGCTGGAACGAGCCGGCGACCTGACTCAACGCCACCAGGGCGTAGATGTGCCAGAGCACCAGGTTGTCGGTCCACAGCAGCGCGGCGAGGACCAGCTGGATCGACCCGGCGGCGGAGCTGGCGATCAGCATGATCCGGCGCCGACTCACCCGGTCGGTGATCGCCCCGGCGACCGGCAGCATCAGCACGCCGCAGATCAGCGCGAGCGCCCAGAGCAGACCCAGGTTGGCCACCGATCCGGTCTGGGTGAACAGCCAGATCGGCAGCGCGAACGCGGTCAGCGCCGAGCCGGTGGTGGAGACGAGCTGCCCGGCGGTGACCGCCACGAACCGGGCCATGCTCGGCTTCACCGTGTCGCGCCCGGACCCGTCGTCCGCGCCGACCCGCAGCGTGTCGTGTACCGCCCAGCCGGCGTCCTCGCCTCGCGCCTCGCGGCTCAGGTCGTCGACGTCGCCGGCGGCCAGGGCCCGGTGGGTACGGGTGACGATCTCGGCCAGCTCGTCTGCGCGGTACTTGAGGAAGAAGTGTCCGGCCTGGTCGAGCACCACCAGCGCCAGCCGGTCGCTGAGGAACTGCCATTCGGTGTAGCGCTCGGTGTGGTAGTCGGTGACCGGGTCCTCGGAGCCGACCACGGAGACGATCGGTGCGCGCAGCTTGGTCGCCCGCCGGTCCAGCAGACCGGTGAAGTACTCCTCTGAGGCGCGGGAGTCGGCCCGCATGTTGCTGATGATCCGGTCCGCCTGCTCCGGGTCCAGCTCGTCGGTGTCCACGCCCATCGACTTGAGCCAGCTGGCGTAGTGCCGGTTGCTGCGCAGCTTCTCCAGCCGGGTGCGCACCGCGGCGAAGAGCCCCTTGGGGCGGGCGAACGGGAACATCGCCCCGATGTAGAGCACCTCCAGCTCCCGCCCGCCGGCCTCCACCTTGCGGGCCACCTCGGTGACGACGGCGCTGCCCACCCCGCAGTGGCCGTACAGGGCGAGCGGACCCTCCACCCGCTCCAGGATCTCCTCGGCGACCCGGGTGGTCAGCTCGTCGAAGGGCAGCCCGTCCTCGTTGAGCCCGACGTCGTGGCCGGGAATGGCGAGCGACCAGAGCGCGTGCCCGGCCGGCAGCGCGTCCGCGAGGGGCTGGTAGACGATGGCGCTGCCGCCGCCGTACGGCACGCAGACGTACGTCAGCACCCGCTGCGCCGCCGGGATCGGCTTGGTCAGCTCGTAGAGCAGCCGGCGCGGTCCCTGCTCGCCGGCCGAGCCGGACATGAAGGCGGCCAGCTCGCGGATGGTCCGCTGCTGGAACAGGTCCATCACGCCGACCTCGCGGCCGCCGTGCTCCGCCTTGCGGATCTTGGCGACCACCTGGGTGGCGAGCATCGAGTGCCCACCGAGGTCGAAGAAGTCGTCGTCGATGCCGAGCGTCGGCACGCCCAGCACCTCGGACCAGATCCCGGCGAGCAGCCGCTCGGTGTCGTCACGCGGCTCGACCAACGCCACCGAGGCCTCGCGGGTGACCACCGGCGCGGGCAGCGCCCTGCGGTCCAGCTTGCCGTTGGGGCTCAGCGGCAGCGCGTCGAGGGTGACGAAGGCGGCCGGCACCATGTACTCGGGCAGCGTCTCCTTCAGCGCCGCCTTCAGCTCGGCGTGCTCGGCCGTGCCGACCAGGTAGGCGCTCAGCCGCTTGTCGCCCGGGCTGTCCTCACGGACGATCACCGCGGCCTCGGTCACCCCGGGCCGCTCGCGCAGCGCGCTCTCGATCTCGCCCAGCTCGATCCGCAGACCGCGCAGCTTGACCTGGTGGTCGATCCGGCCGAGGAACTCGATGACCCCGCCCGGCTCGGCACCGTCGCCGGCCCCCGGGGCGATCCGCCAGCGGGCCAGGTCGCCGGTGCGGTAGAGCCGGGCGCCCGGTTCGCCGGAGAACCGGTCCGGCACGAACCGCTCGGCGGTCAGCGCCGGCCGGCGGTGGTAGCCACGGGCCAGCCCCACCCCGCCGATGTGCAGCTCACCGGCCACCCCGACTGGGCACTCGTTGCCCGCGGGGTCGAGCACGTGCAGCCGCAGGTTGGCGATGGGCGCGCCGATCGGCACGCTGGCCAGCGCGGCCAGCAGCGCCGGGTCGCACGCCCAGGAGCTGACGTCGATGGCCGCCTCGGTCGGCCCGTACAGGTTGTGCAGTCCGCACCAGGGCAGCCGCGCGGTGAAGTCGGTCGCGGTGGCCAGCGGCAGCTCCTCGCCGGAGCAGATGACCCGACGCAGCGCGGTGGCCGCCTCGACGCCGTCCTCGGCGAGGAAGACGGTCAGCATCGACGGGACGAAGTGGGTGGTGGTCACCGCCTCGGCGACCAGCAGGTCACGCAGGTAGCCGGCGTCCTTGTGCCCGCCGGGCTTCGCCAGCACCAGCCGGGCCCCCACCCGCAGGGGCCAGAAGAACTCCCAGACCGAGACGTCGAAGCTGGCCGGCGTCTTCTGCAACACCGCGTCGTCGGGGCCGAGCCGGTAGGTCTTCTGCATCCAGTCGAGCCGGTTGACGATGCCCCGGTGGGTGTTCGGCACGCCCTTCGGTCGGCCGGTGGAACCGGAGGTGTAGATGACGTACGCCAGGTGCTCCGGGCCCGCCGCCGGGGTCGGGTCGGCGGTCGGCTGGTCGGCCCAGACCTGCTCGTCGTCGAGCGCCAGCACGGTGGCGTCGGTCGCCGGCAGCACGTCGCGCAGGTGCCCCTGGATGAGAACCACCGGCGCGTCCGCGTCGGTGACCATGAACGCCAGCCGGTCCGCCGGGTACTCCGGGTCCAGCGGCAGGTACGCGCCGCCGGCCTTGAGCACGCCGAGCAGGCCGGCGACCAGCTCGACCGAGCGCTCCGCGCAGACCCCGACGAGGGTCTCCGGGCCGACCCCGGCGGCGCGCAGCCGGTGCGCGATCCGGTTCGCGGCGGCGTTCAACTCGGCGTACGTCACCGACCGGCCCTCGAAGCGGAGCGCGACCGCGTCCGGGGTGCGCGCCGCCCGCTCCTCGATCGGCCCGTGCAGGGTTTCGGTGCGCGGGAAGTCCGCGGCGGTGTCGTTCCAGGTTGCCAGCAGCTCCCGCTCGGCCGGGGCGAGCAGGTCGAGCGCGGAGATCGGGGTGTCCGGCGCGGCCACCACCGCGCGGAGCAGCGCGGTGAGCCGCCCGGCCATCCGCTGCACGGTGTCCCGGGTGAACAGGTCGGTGTTGAAGACCAGCTTTCCCCAGAGTCCGTCGAGGGTCTCGACGGCGTGCAGCTCGAAGTCGAACCGGGTGGCGCGCAGCTCCATCGGCGTCCAGTCGAACGTCACGTCGCTGACGCCGGGAACCTCGGCGTACCGGCCCATGTCGTAGTTCTGCAGCACGAACATGGCCTGGAACACCGGCGAGCGGCTGACGTCGCGGGGCAGGCCCAGCTCGTGCACCACCTTGGCGAACGGGACGTCGGCGTGCTCCAGGCCGTCCAGCACGCTGCGCCGGGTCCGCTCCAGCAGCTCGGCGAAGGTCGGGTCGCCGGCCAGCTCGGCGCGCAGCGGCAGCATGTTGATGAACATGCCGACCACGTTCTCCAGCTCCGGCGCGGAGCGGCCGGCGACCGAGGCGCCGACGGCGAAGTCGTCCTGCCCGGCGTGCCGGGCGAGGAAGACCTGATAGGCGGCGAGCAGCGTCATGAAGAGCGTGCCGCCGTACGCGCGGGTGAGGGCGTTCAGCCCGTCCGTGGTCGCCTTGTCGAGGGTGAACTCGACGAAGTCGCCGGAGTAGGTCTGGGTCGCCGGGCGGGGCAGGTCCAGCGGCAGTTCCAGCGGGGTGATCCCGGCCAGCCGCTGCTTCCACCACGCCAGGTGCCCCTGCGCGGCCGGGCCGGCCAGCTCCCGGGCCTCCCAGACGGCGAAGTCGCCGTACTGGACGGGCAGGGCAGGCGGCTCGCCGCCCCGGTAGAGGGTGATCAGGTCGCGCAGCAGCACGTCCACCGACCAGCCGTCGCCGACGATGTGGTGCTTGCCGAGGAAGAGCACGTGCTCCTCGGGCGCCAAACGGATCAGCAGGGCGCGCAGCAGCGGGCCGTGCGCCAGGTCGAACGGCTCGGCCGCGGCGGCGTCCACCAGTTCCTGCGCCGCGACCGGGTCCGGGGCGTCCACGATGGTCAGCGGCACCTCGACGGTCTTCTCGACCACCACGCTCGGCCGGCCGTCGGCGTCCGCCGGGAACCGGGTGCGCAGCGACTCGTGCCGGCGGGTCAGCCCGGCCAGCGCCGCCCGCAGCGCCGGCACGTCCAGCGGGCCGTGCACCCGCAGCGGCACCGCGATGTGGTAGGCCGCCTCGCCCGGAGCGAGCTGGTCCATGAACCAGACCCGCTCCTGGGCGTACGACAGCGGCAACTCGGCGTCCGGCGGACGCGGCGTGATCCGCGCCGTGGCCGCGGCGGGCTGTCGCCGCCGCAGCCGCTGCGCGATGAGGGCCTGCCGGGCGGCGTCCCGGGCCGGGTCCTTCAGGTCGGTCATCAGGGAGTGTCCTTCTCCGCCGCGAGCAGCGCGGCGACCTCGGTTTCGGAGAGCCCGTCGAGCTCGGCGGCGATCCGCTGCTCGATCTGGGCGGCCAGGTCGGCCACTACCGGGCTGGCGAACAGCGCCCTCATCGGCAGGTCCACCTCGACCTCGGCGCGGATCCGGGCCATCGCCCGCATGCCGCGCAGCGAGTTGCCGCCGAGGTCGAAGAAGTCGTCGAGCGCGCCGACCTTGTCCACCTGCAGGATCTCGGCGTAGACCTCGGCGACCAGCACCTCGGCGTCGGTGCGCGGGGCGACGAAGCCGTCGGCGGCGGCGGTGGCCACCGGGGCCGGCAGCGCGGCGGTGTCCAGCTTGCCGTTCGGGGTGAGCGGCAGCGCGTCCAACCGGACGAACGCGGTCGGCACCAGGTGCGTGGGCAGCTCCCGGGCCAGCTCGGCGGCGAGGGTCGCCGGGTCGGCGCTGCCGACCAGGTAGCCGACCAGCTCCGCCTCCCCGGAGTCTGTGCGGACCAGCACCGCTGCCTCCCGCACGTCCGGGCGGGCCAGCAGCACCGACTCGATCTCGCCCAGCTCGATCCGCATGCCGCGGACCTTCACCTGGCTGTCCCGGCGGCCCAGGTACTCCAGCGTGCCGTCGACCCGCCAGCGGGCCACGTCCCCGGTGCGGTACATGCGCTGCCCCGGCGCCCCGTACGGGCAGGGCAGGAAGCGCTCCGCGGTCAGCGCGGGCCGGCGCAGGTAGCCGCGGGCCAGCTGGTCGCCGGCGACGTACAGCTCGCCGGCCACGCCCGCCGGCACCGGGTTGAGCGCCGCGTCGAGCAGGTAGGCCCGGGTGTTCCAGGTGGGACGGCCGATCGGCACCGGGCCGGCGGGCAGCGTCTCCCCCGGCGCGATCCGGGCGGCCACGCAGCCGACGGTCGCCTCGGTCGGCCCGTACTCGTTGACCACCGCGACGTCCTCGTGGCCGGCCCGCCAGCCGGCGAGCTGCTCGCCGGTGAGCGCCTCGCCGCCGATCACCAGGTCCGCGGTGGGCGACAGCTCGGTCGACAGCAGCGGCAGGTGACTCGGGGTGATCTTGAGGAAGGTCGGCGGCCCGCCGGCCGACGCGCCGCCGTCGTCGAAGGCGGCCAGCCGGACGGTGCCGCCGGCGCTCAGCGTGCCGAGCAGGCCGGTGACGGTGAGGTCGAACGAGACCGGCGAGTGCAGCAACGCGGTGCCGGCCAGCCCCGGGTAGGTGTGCCGGGCCCAGGCGAGGTAGGCCGCGAGCGCC
This sequence comes from Micromonospora sp. NPDC051006, assembly GCF_044456245.1. Classification (NCBI taxonomy): domain Bacteria; kingdom Bacillati; phylum Actinomycetota; class Actinomycetes; order Micromonosporales; family Micromonosporaceae; genus Micromonospora; species Micromonospora sp. NPDC051006. The sequence goes on along the minus strand of NZ_JBITFP010000022.1, from coordinate 101,250 downwards.
CGGTGCTCGACCACCACGCCCTTCGGCCGGCCGGTGGAGCCGGAGGTGTAGAGCACGTAGGCCGGGTGCTCCGGGCGCAGCGGGGCGCGCCGGTCGGCGTCGGTCAGGTCCACCTCGGCCAGGTCCGCGCCGGTGCCCGCGTCGAGCACCAGCGCGCCGGCCGGGACGAGCCCAGCGGTCGCCGTGGTGGCCAGCACCAGCGCCGGCTCGGCGTCCTCGATCAGGTAGGCGATCCGGCCGGCCGGGTAGCCGGTGTCCACCGGGACGTACGCGGCGCCGGCCTTCAGCACCGCCAGGATCGCCACCACCAGCTCCGCCGAGCGGGGCAGCGCCAACGCCACCCGGGTCTCCGGACCGGCCCCGCGCTGGACCAGCAGCCGGGCGAGCCGGTTGGCCCGGGCGTTCAGCTCGGCGTACGACAGCCCGACGCCGTCGTGGACCAGGGCGGTGGCGTCCGGGTCGGCCGCCGCGCGCCGCTGCACCTCGTCGACCACCGTGCCCGCCGGCGCCTGGTGCGCGGTGTCGTTCCAGGTCACCAGCACCCGCTCCCGCTCGGCGTCGTCGAGCAGCCGCAGCGCGGAGACGCGCTGCGCCGGGGCGCCGACGGCGGCGTCGAGCAGCCGGACGTAACGGGCCGCCAGGGTCTCGGCGGTGGCCCGGTCGAAGAGCGCGGTCCGGTAGACCAGCCGGCTGGTCGTGGTGGTGATGTCGAAGGCCAGGTCGTCCTTCGTGGTGCCGAGCGCCACCGGGTCCAGCCCGGAGTCCGGGATGAAGTTCAGCGCGGTCTGGAAGATCGGCTGCACCGACGGGTCGCGCTGCGGGGCGACCGCCTCGACGATCCGCTGGAACGGGGTCTGGCCGTGCTCCATCGCGTCGACCAGACCGGCCCGGACCCGGCCGAGCAGCTCGGCGAAGCTCGGGTCGCCGGAGAGGTCGCAGCGCAGCGCCACCGGGTTGACGAACATGCCGATCAGCGCGGCCAGCTCGGGGGTGTCCCGGCCGGCGGTGGAGACCCCGACCACCACGTCCTCGTCGCCGGAGATCCGCGACAGCAGCGCGGCGAACGCCGCCAGCAACACCATGTACGGGGTGGCGACCGCGTCGGTGGCGAGCTGACCGACCCGGTCGAGCAGGCCCTCGGGCAGCTCGAAGTGCACCTCGTCGCCGGCGAAGCCGAGCTGGGCCGGGCGGGGCCGGTCCAGCGGCAGACCGGTCACCGCGGGCGCCCCGGCCAGGTGGCCGCGCCAGAAGTCGAGCTGCCGGTCCAGTTCCGCGCCGGCGAGCTGCCCGCGCTGCCAGACCGCGAAGTCGGCGTACTGGATGGGCAACTCGGGCAGCTCGGCGGGCGCACCGGTCAGCGCCGCGCGGCTGAACGCGGCCAGGTCGGCGGCGAAGAGCACCGCCGAGTGGCTGTCGAACACCGCGTGGTGCACCACGAACATCAGCGTGAACCGGTCGTCGGCGAGCCGGGCCAGCCGCGCGCGCCACAGCGGCGGGGCGTCCAGCGGGATCGGCGTGCGGGCCAGCTCGGTCAGCGCCGCGTCGAACCGGCGCGTCCGCTCCCCGGCCGGCTGGTCCCGCAGATCCAGCTCGGGCAGCTCGACCGGCCCGGGCGCGCACACCACCTGCACCAGCGTCCCGTCGTCGACGCGCAGGTAGGTACGCAGCGCCTCGTGCCGGGCGACCACCCGCTCGAGCACCTCGGTGGCCTGCTCCCGGGTCGTCCCCACGGGGAAGCTCCACGGGTTGGACACGTTGTAGACCGGCGAGCCGGCGTCGAGCTGGTTGGCGATCCAGACCCGCTCCTGCGCGAAGGAGGCAGGGAAGGTCCACTCCTGTGCGGTGGTCATGATGCCGGCTCCCGTACCGAGCGGGGACGCATGTCGGTCCAGACGGTGTCGATGTGCGCCAGGCACTCCTCGCGGGTGCCGGCGAACCCGGCCTCCTGCCAGCCCGGCGGGAGCTCCCGGTCGGCCGACCAGATCGAGTACTGCTCCTCGTCGTTGCGGACGACCAGGAATCGGGATTCGGCCATTACTTCGCTCCGTTGCTCTCGGGGGTGTGCGGCTCGGCCATCGCGACGGCGATCTTCCGGGCGCCGGTGAACGGCTCCCGGCCGTGCGCGGCGGTCATGTTGTCCACCACCAGCACGTCGTCGCGCTGGTAGTCGAAGCGGACGCTCGCGGCCCGGTACGCGGCCCGCAGGTGCTCCATCACGTCGGCGGGGATCTCCGCGCCGTCGCCGTAGTAGGTGTTCGAGGGCAGCCCGTCGGCGCCGAACATCGCCAGCAGCCCCTCCTGGTAGTCCTTCGGCAGGGTGCTCAGGTGGAAGAAGGTGGCGTGGTTGAACCAGCGCGGGACGTCCGAGCCGGGGCGGTGGTGCACCACGTCGCGCACCGCCCGGGTACGCAGCCCGTCGGCGCCGCGCCACTCCAGCTCGATCCGGTTCGCCGCCGCGTACGCCTCGACCTCGGCCCGGTCGTCGGTGTTGAACACGTGCTGCCACGGGGTGCCGAAGTCGGCGTGGAAGTTGCGCACCAGCATCCAGCGGCGCCGGATGAACTCCTCCCGCACCGCCGGGTCGATCTCCTGGTAGACCCGACGCACGTCGGCCAGCGGCGTCGCGCCGAGCGTCTCCGGCGCGGTGATGCAGTAGAAGAAGAGCGTCAACGGCCAGCGGGCCTGGTACGAGTTCTCGTTGTGCAGGAAGATCTCCTCGTCCGGCGGGTAGTCGGTCGAGGTGTAGACCCGGCCCTTGATGGCGTGCCGGGGCGAGGAGCGCTCGGTGTAGGTCAGCGGCTCACCGGAGAGGGCGCGGACCACCCGGTCGAAGCCGTCCACCCCGCCCACGTCGAAGCCGCGGAACAGCAGCCCGCCGTGCTCGGTCAGGGTGGCGCGCAGCTCCGAGCGCCGGTCGGTGATGAGGTCGGTGAGTTCGCGGCCGTCGTTCTCGACGACCACCGGCAGCGTGGCGATCGTGTCGCTCATTGCTCTCTACTCCTGTTGTCTCGTGGTCAGCCGCGGGGCAGCCGCGGGATGGCGGGGATCGCCGCCGGCGCGGCCGGCTCGTCGGTGGTGGGCGCGCTCGCCCGCAGTTCCTCGATCCGGGCGGCCAGGCCGGACACGGTGGGCGTCTCAAAGAGGCTGCGCATCGGCAGCCGAACCCCGGTGGCCTTACGCATGGCCGCGATCAGCTGCACCGCCACCAGCGAGTTGCCGCCGAGGGAGAAGAAGTCGTCGTCGACTCCGACCTCGGCCACCCCGAGGGCGTCACGCCACACCTGGGCGATGGCGATCTCCAAATCGGTGCTGGGCGCCGCCGAGCCGCCGCCGGTCGCGGCCGGCGCGGTGAGCGCCGTCTCCGGCTCGTCGGCCAGGCTCTCCGTGGTCACCCGGCCGGCCCGGTCGCGGATGTCCGCCACCATGCGGGTGGCGATCACCACCTGGGCGCCGAGGCCGGCGGTGAGGCTGCGGCGGAACGCCTCCGCCCCGTCCACCGGCCGGATGTCCTCGCTCGGCCCGGCCGGCGCGGGCTCGGCCGCCCCGGCCGACGCGGTCGGGGCCAGCCCGCCGGTGACCGCCCCCTGGTCGACCCGCCGCAGCACGAAGTCGCTGATCGCGACCAGTTCCCGGCCGTCGGGGTCGAGCAGGGTCAGGTCGGCGGCGACCACCTCATCGGTGGCGCTGTCCCGGTGCCGCAGGTGGCTGGCGAAGCGCGCCGGCAGCGAGCCCCGCACCACGATCCGGCCGTACGACAGCGGCAGGTACGTGCCGGAGCCCTGGCCGCGGCCGAACGCGGTCGCCACGTCGAGCAACGCCGGGTGCAGCCCCCACTCGGCCAGGTCGCCGATCGCCTCCGCCGGCGCCTCGATCCGGGCCAGCTCCTCGCCGGCGCCCAGGTGGTGCTCCCGCAGCGAATTCCAGCGCGGCCCGAAGGTCAGCATGCTGGTCCGGCCCCGGCCGAACGACGCGTCGTCGTCCACCCGGCGGCCCGGGTCGGCGACCGACCGCTCGGCCGGCGCGGGCTGCGCGGTCCAGCCGGCGGCACCGCGCACGTGGGTACGCTCCTGGCCGCCGGCCAGGCTGCGCACCGCGAAGTCCACCCCGTCCTCGCTGGGGGTCAGCTCGACCCGGTACTGCGCGACGGTGCCGTCCGGCACCGCGAACGGCTCCAGGAAGACCACGTCGCGAAGCTCCACGGCGGCTTCCTGAGCGGGGGCGGGCACGGCGGTGGCCACCGCCGCGCGGACCGACTCAAGGTGTGCGGTGCCCGGCACCACCGGCACCCCACCGATCCGGTGCTCGTCGAGCAGCCAGTGCGTCGCGGCGGAGACGAGGCCGTGCAGCACCGTGCCGTCCGGCCCGGTGACCCGGGTGGTGAGCACCGGGTGGTCGAGCGTGGTGGTGACGGTGTTCCGCCCGGCGGCCCGGAAGCCGGCCGGGGCGGCGGTCTCCACGGCCATGCCGACCTCGGCCCAGCCGCCCCAGTTCTGCGACAGCACCGGGGCGGCCCAGCCGCGCCCGGCGCGGGCGTGCGCGTCGAGGAAGGCGTTCGCCGCGCAGTAGTCGACCTGGCCGAAGCCGCCGATCACGGCGGTGATGGACGAGCAGAGCACCACGAAGTCCAGCGGCAGGTCACCGAAGACCTGGGCCAGCGCGAGGGTGCCGGCGAGCTTCGGGGCGAGCACCCGTTCCGCCTCCGCGCGATCCTTGATCTCGGCCATGCCGCCGCCCGGCAGGCCGGCCGCGTGCACGATGCCGTCGATCCCGCCGAAGGCCTCCTCGGCCGCCGTCCGCACTCGGCGCAGGTCGGCGGGGTCGGTGACGTCGGCGGCGAGCACCAGGACCTGTCCACCGGCCGCCTCCATCCGGCGGATCGCCGCGATGGCCCGGCCGGTCCGGTCGTCGCTGCCGTGCACGGCGAGGTGGTCGTCCCACTGCTCGCGCGGGGGCAGACCGGTGCGGGCCAGCAGCACCAGCCGGGCCCGGGCCCGGCGGGCGAAGTCCTCGGCCAGGGTGATGCCGATACCGCCGACACCGCCGGTGATCAGGTACCGGCCGCCGTCGCGCAGCGCGCCCGGATCCCCCTCGGCGTCGACGGTGACCTGCTCGTAGCCGGCCACCCAGCGGCGGCCGCCGCGCAGCGCCACCTCGGCGTGCTCCGGGTCCGACCCCCGGCGCAGCTCAGCCACCAGCGCCTGCCCGCCGTCGTCGGTCGGGTCGGCGTCGACCAGCCGGACCGTCAGGCCGGGCAGCTCGGCGGGGAGTACCCGGGCCAGTCCCGCGAGGGTGGCGTGCTCGGGGCGGAGCAGGTCGTCGCCGCGGACGTCGCCGACCCCGGCGGTGACCAGCTCGAGGGTGAACCCGCCCGGTTCGGCGGTCAGGCCGGCGCCGGCCAGGGCCTGCACCAGGTGCAGCGCGCTGAAGAAGCCCCGCTCCTGGGCCGCCCAGGTGGCCGCGATGTCGGTGCCGGTCGGCACGCCGTCCAGGGTGAACGCGTGCACCAGCCGGGTCGGCACCCCGTCGACGGCGAGCGCGGTTACCAGCGCGTCGTAGTCCTCCCGAACGCCGGGGCGCAGCTGGTAGCCGTCCGGGGTGGCGGCGAAGGCGTCGCCGGGGCGTACCCGCACCGGGTCGGCGCCGGCGGCGCGCAGCCCGGCGAGCAGCGCCTCGCCGCGTGGGCCGCCGGCGAGGACCAGGCAGCGGCCCAGCGGCTCGGTACGCGTCTGCGTCGCGGCCTGCCGCCAGACCGGCACGGCGAACCACTCCGGCAGCGGTCGAGGTCCGGTCTCCACCGGCGCCGCCGTCCGCTGCTGCGGGTCCGGCTCCACCCAGTAGCGGCGCCGCTCGAACGGGTAGGTGGGCAGCGGCACCCGGCGCGCCTGCGGGTCGGCGCCGAGCCGCACCGGCGCGCCGGCGGACCAGAGCGCCGCCGCCGTGCCGAGCAGGGTGGCCAGGTCGCCGGTGGACTCGCCGGGGCCGGGCAGGCTGCCCAGCGGGGTGAGCTTGCGCTGCTCGGAGGAGGCCTTCGCGACCTGCATCCGGGCCAGGTTCGCCAGCTGCTTGCCGGGGCCGCACTCGACCAGCTGCCAGGTGCCCTCGCTCAGCAGGGTGGCGACGCAGTCGCCGAAGCGCACTGGCTGACGCAGGTGACTCGCCCAGTACGCCGGGTCGGTGGCCTGCTCGTCGGTGATCCAGGTGCCGGTGACGTTGGACAGGAACGGCAGCGCCGGCGGGCGCAGGGTCACCGACGCCATCAGCGCGGTGAACTCGCCCAGGATCGGCTCCATCATCGGTGAGTGGAAGGCGTGCGAGGTGCGCAGAGCCTTGCTCTTGCCCTTGAGCAGCTCGGCGAAGGCCGCGACCCGCTCGGACTCGCCGGCCACCACGCAGGTGCCCGGCCCGTTGACGGTGGCGACGGAGATCCCCTCGGGCAGCCGCTGCGCGATCACCGACTCGTCGAGCGAGACGGCGAGCATCGATCCGGCCGGCAGGGACTGCATGAGCCGTCCCCGGGCGGCGACCACCCGCAACGCGTCCGGCAGGCTCAGCACGCCGGCCACCGTGGCGGCTACGTACTCGCCGATCGAATGCCCGATCATCGCTGCCGGCCGGGCCCCGGCGTCCTGCCAGAGCCGGGCCAGCGCGTACTCGACGACGAAGAGCGCGGGCTGGGTGTAACGGGTCTGGGTGAGCTTCTCCCCCGCCTCCGGGTCCCGGCCGAGGATCAGGTCGCGGAGGTCCAGGTCGAGGTCGGCGCGGAGCAGCTCGGCGCACTCGTCGACGGTGGCCGCGAAGGCCGGCTCCTCGGCGTAGAGCTGCGCGCCCATTCCGGCGTACTGCGCGCCCTGGCCGCTGAACAGGAAGGCCAGCCGAGGCGGGGGGCCCTCGGCCACGCCGCGCTGCACCCGGCGCGGGGTGTTCAGCGCCGCGACCGCGTCGGACACGTCGGTGGCGACCACGGCGGCGCGGTGCGGGTACTCCCGCCGGCCGACCCGCAGGGTGTGCGCCACGTCGGCGAGGTGCTCCGGCCCGGCGTCCACCGCTTCGGCCAGGTGCGCGGCGAGCCGCTGCACCGCGCTGTCCAGCGCGGTGGCGGTCTGCGCCGAGACGTGCAGCAGCTGCGCCGGGCGGACCCGCCGGGTCGACCGGTAGACCGCCGGCGCCTGCTCCAGGACGACGTGCGCGTTGGTGCCGCCGATGCCGAACGAGCTGACCCCGGCCCGCCGCGGCCCGCCGTCGGTGTCCCACTTGGTCAGGGTGTTCGCCACGTAGAACGGGGTTTCGGCGAACTCGATGGCCGGGTTCGCGGTCTCGTAGTTGACGGTCGGCGGGATCAGTCCGTGCTCCATGGCGAGCACCGTCTTGATCACGCTGACGATCCCCGACGGCTGGCTGAGGTGCCCGATGTTGGACTTCACCGAGCCGATGCCGCACCAGCCCCGGTCGTCGGTGTCCTTCGTGTAGACCGCGGAGAGGGCGGCCACCTCGATCGGGTCACCCATCGCGGTGCCAGTGCCGTGCGCCTCGACGTAGCTGATGGTCCGCGGGTCGACGCCGGCCATCGCGACCGCCTGCGCGACGGCCTCCATCTGGCCGTCGACGCTCGGTGCGGTGAAGCCGACCTTGCCGGCGCCGTCGTTGTTGATGGCGTTGCCGAGCACCACCGCCCGGATCGGGTCACCGTCGGCGACCGCGTCGGAGAGCCGCTTGAGCAGGGTGACGCCCGCGCCGCTGCCCCAGACGGTGCCGTTCGCGCCGGCGTCGAACGGGCGGCACCGCCCGTCGGGCGAGGTGAAGCCGTCCATGCCGAGGTAGCCGACGTGCGGCAGCTCGATGTTCACCCCGCCGGCGAGGGCCATGTCGCACTCGCCGTTGCGCAGCGCCTCGCAGGCCAGGTGGAAGGCGACCAGCGAGGTGGAGCAGGCGGTGTGCACGGTGAGGCTCGGCCCGCGCAGGTCCAGCCGGTAGGACACGTTGGTGGCCACGTAGTTCGGCGAGTTGCCGGTGGCGAGCGACACCGCGCTGTGCGGGCTGCCGCCGACGCGCTTGTTGCGCAGCACGTAGCGGTGCAGGTAGGTGTTGCCGCCGGTGCCCGCGTAGACGCCGATCGCGCCGTCGTAGCGCGACGGGTCGTAGCCGGCGTCCTCGAGGGCGGTGTGGCAGGACTCCAGGAACAGCCGGTGCTGCGGGTCGGTGATCTCCGCCTCGCGGGCGGTCATGCCGAACAGCCCGGCGTCGAACTCGTCGTACCCGTCGACCAGCGGGGCGCGGCTGACCCAGCCGGGGTCGTCCACCTCGTCGGCGGACGCGCCCCGGGCCAGCTGCTCCTCGCGGGTGAGTTCGGTGACCGACTCCACCCCGTCGACCAGGTTGCGCCAGAACGCGTTCACGTCGGCCGCGCCGGGTAGGCGGGCGGCCAGACCGACGATCGCGATCGGCTCGATGCCGTCGCCGTCGCCGGACAGTTCGGTTGCGGTCGAAACGTCCATCACGGTGTCCTTCAGTGCGCGGTGCCGCCGGGGCGGCGGGGCGGGTTACGGCGGGTACGACTGCGGCGGGCGGCGGCCCGCAGGGCGGCGCGGGCCAGCTCCGGCCGGTCGGCGGCACCGTCCAAGCTGGCGGCGAGCGCCCGGATCGTGGGGTGGCGGAACAGGTCGAGCATCTTGATGGAGCGGCCGGTCGCGGCGGTCAGCCGGGCGTGCACCGCGGCCAGGGCGAGCGAGTGCCCGCCGATGTCGAAGAAGTTGTCGGCGACACCGACCCGGTCGCGCTCCAACACCTCCCGCCAGATGCCGGCGATCAGCTCCTCGGTCTCGGTCAGCCCGTCCGGGCCGGCGGGCAGAGCGGTCCGCGGCGCTTCGGCGGCGGCCACCGTCATCGCGCCGAGCTGGGCCACCCGGACGGTCGGCCGGGGCAGCTCGACGGCGACGTCGCGGGCCGTCGCGTCCTCCTCGGCGGCGAGCGCGCCGACCAGCGCCGCCAGGTCGTCCAGGAGCGCCTCGATCCGCTCGCCGTCGAACAGGTCGGGGTTGTGCACCACCTCGACGCCGATCCGGCCGGCCCGCTCCACCACGTAGACGGTGATGTCGAAGGGCGAGCCGGGCTTCGGCACCGGGACCGGCTCGCCGACCAGCCCGGTCAGCGTCAGTCGGGGTGGCACGAAGTTGAGCACGTTGAACAGCACCTGCACGAGGGGCGCGCGGGAGGTGTCCCGGCCGACACCGAGCGCCTCGACGATCCGCTCCAGCGGGGCGCCGGGATGGGTGGTCACCTCGTGCAGCTCGGCCGCGCACCGGTCGACCAGCTCGGTGAAGCTCGCCCCGCCGGTGCGGACCCGCACCGGCACGGTGTCGATGAAGAAGCCGACCACGTCGTCGAAGGCGGCCAGGCGGCGGTCCGCGACGATCGCGCCGAGCACGTGGTCGTCCCCGCCGGTGAGCCGGGCGAGCAGCTCACCGAAGCCGGCCAGCAGCACCGCGGCGACCGTCGTTCCGCGCCGTTCGGCCAGCTCGCGCACCGCGCGGTCGGTCGCCTCGGTGAACCGCACCGCCGCCTCGGCGCCGGCGTAGGTCTGCTCCGCCGGCCGGGGACGGTCCCGGGGCAGCTCCAGCACGGTGGGCGCGCCCGACAGGTGCCCGGTCCACCAGGCCAGGTCCGCCTCGCCGCGGCGCCGGTCCCGCTCCGCCCGCCACACCGCGTAGTCCGCGTAGGTGGCGCTCAGCGCCGGCAGGGCCGGCACGCGCCCGGCCAGCGCCTGGGCGTACGCGGCGGCGAGATCGTCGTAGAGGACCGCCTCGGACCAGCCGTCGAAGACCGCGTGGTGCAGGGTGACCGCCAGCACGTGCTCGTCCGTGCCGAGCCGGTAGACGGTCACCTGCCAGGGCGGCCCGGTGGCCAGGTCGAAGGCGTGCCCGGCGCCGGCGGCGAGCATCGCCGCCAGCTCGCCGTCGGCGTCGGCGCGGTCGGTCAGGTCGACCACCGGCACCGCCACGTCGGTCGGCTCCTCGCGGACCGCGTACGGCACGCCCGCGGTCTGCGGGATCCGCCAGCGCAGCACGTCGTGCCGCTCGACCACCGCCCGCAGCGCCGCGCCGAGCGCGGTGGTGTCCAGCGGGCCGTGCAGGCGGTGCGCCACCGCGATGTTGTACGGCGCGCTGGACGGCGCGAGCTGGTCAACGAACCAGAGCCGGCGCTGCGGCGGGGAGAGGGTGGGCGGGTTGCCGGTGCTGAGACCGTCCGCTTCGGACGGCGCGGCGGCGGCGACCCGGTCGACCAGGTCGGCGAACGTCCGGCCGGTGAAGACGTCCCGGGTGTCGACGTGCCGACCCAGCTCTGCCCGGAGCGCGGCGACCAGTCGCATCGCCGCGATCGAGTTGCCGCCGGCGGCGAGGAAATCGGTCTGCGGTTCGGGCGCCGCGCCGAGCAACCGGGCCCAGATCCGGGCCACCGCCCGGTCGACCGGCTCGTCCGCCACCGGGCCTACCGGCGCGTCCGGGGTGGGCCGGCCGGCGGTGTCCAGCGCACGCAACGCCGGGCGGTCCAGCTTGCCGGTGGTCGGGCTGACCGGCAGCTCGGCGAGGCGCAGCACCCGGGCCGGCAGCATCGCGGTGGTCAGCCGTGGCCCGGCGTACGCCCGCAGCCGCTCGTCGTCGGGCGCGTCGGCCGGGGTGAGGAAGGCGACCAGCTCGGTGCCGGCCGGACCGGGCACCGCCTCGATGGCGACCCGGTCCACGCCGGGCAGGTCGGCGAGCACCGCCTCCACCTCGCCCAGCTCGATGCGCTGGCCCCGGATCTTGACCTGCCGGTCGGCCCGGCCGAGGTAGACGATCCGCCCGTTCCGCTCCAGCCGGACCAGGTCGCCGGTGCGGTACAGCCGCTCGCCCGGCTGCCCGGAGTACGGGTCCGGGACGAACCGCTCGGCGGTCAGGCCGGGCCGGTTGAGGTAACCGTCGGCGAGGCCGGGGCCGCCGATCAGCAGTTCGCCGGTCTCCCCCGGCGGCACCGGGCGCAGCGCGTCGTCCACCACGTAGGCCCGGTGGTTCGGCAGCGGCACGCCGATCGGCACCGGATCGGACTCGGCGTCGGTCAGCGGGCCGCTGACCGCCAGCACTGTGGTCTCGGTCGGCCCGTAGCCGTTGAGGAAGGTGCGTCCGGGCGCCCAGCGGCCGGCCAGCTCGGCGGGCACCGCCTCGCCGCCGCAGAGCACCACCCGCCACTCAGGCAGCTCGGCCGGGTCGAGCATGGCCAGCACGGTGGGAGTGATGAAACCCCAGTTCACCTCGTGCGCGGCGATGAACCGGGCGAGCCGGACCGGGTCGGCCCGGTCGTCCGCGCCGAGCAGCTGCACCGCCCCGCCGAGCAGCAGCGGAACGAAGAGGTCCATGGTGGCCGCGTCGAAGCCGAGCGAGGCGATGCCGAGGCTGCGTACGCCGGCGTCGGCGCCGCTGAGCGCGATCACGCCGTGGACGAACTCGACGGCGTTGCGGTGGGTGGTGAGCACCCCCTTGGGCCGGCCGGTCGACCCGGAGGTGAAGAGCACGTACGCGGGGTCGCCGGGGCGGGCCGGGCATGGCGCGAGCGGCGCCGGTCCGGGCAGGGCGATCGCGGTCACGCCGGGCACGTCGGCGAACTCGGCTTCGGCCGCGTCGCCGACCACGACGGACACGTCCGCGTCCGCGGCGATCTCCCGCAGCCGCCGACGCGGACCGCCCGGCTCCAGCGGCACGTAGCAGGCCCCGGCGAGCAGCACGCCGAGCACGGTGGCGACCAGCTCGGGCCGGCGGTGTCCACACACCCCGACGCGGCTCTGCCGCCCGACGCCACGCGCGCGCAGGGCGGCCGCGACCCCGGCGGCCTGGTCCAGCAGATCCCGGTAGCTGAGTCGGGCGTCCCACTGGCGCACCGCGACCGCGTCCGGCGTACGGGCGGCCTGCGCGACGATCAGCTCGGCCAGCGTCGCGTCCGGCCAGGGCAGCGGCTCCCCCTGTACCACGCTGATGGACAGGATGTCGGTCACCCGTTCTCTCCCCGGTAGCTCATCGGATCGGTGATCTGCAGGCGCAGCTCGCTGACGTAGCCACGGCCCTGCGCGTCGGTCACCCAGGCGTCGTCCGGGCCGGGCAGCAGCTCGCTGACCACCATGGACACGTCCGGGTCGGTCTTCGCGGCGGCGTCGGCCATGGCGCAAAGCGACTGAGCGTGCAGCGGGGCGGTCAGGTCGAGGTAGCAGGGCTTGACCTCGGTGCCGACCTTCACGAAGACCCGCTCGGGCAGCCCGAGGCGCTGCCGCCAGCGGCGGGCCGCGAGGAACCGATGCGCGTCGCCGGCGACGCCGGCCAGTCCGCTCTCCCCGACCGTGGTCTGCCAGGTGCGCCGGGCCACCACCAGCCGGTCGATGGTGATCCGCGGCGTGTGCGGGGCCGGCGCGACCAGCTTGAAGCTGTCCAGCAGCAGCGCGCCGAGCAGGTGCGCGAAGATCTCCACCAGCGGCCACCGGCTGCCGTCGGGCAGCACCGCGGCGAGGTCGTCGCCGTCCGGCTCGACCCGCACCTCGGTGGCCGGGACGAGCTTGTCGACGTCGGCGCCGCGGGCGGTGTCGATGCCGAACTGCCGGTCGCCCGGTCGGGTGGACGCGTAGGTGGTCCGGGTGGTGATCCGGGGGAAGCCCGCCGGGTAGAGCACCCGGGCCCGGGCCGGCCCGAGATCGGCGTCGAGTCCGGTGCGCAGCGCCGCCGGGTCGGGGTGGAACGGAACGAAGACCACCCCGTCGAACGGCGCGTACGCCGGATGCAGCTCACCGAGGACGAGCAGGAACTCGCCCCGGTTGATCGCGGCCACGTCGGTGGCGCTGATCTGTACGTCGGGGCTGTGGATCCGGGCCGACGGCCAGCCGGGGCCGGACGCCGCGAACAGCGTGGTAGCCCGCTCGGCCAGCTCGGCGCTGCGCAGCCGCAGCTCCGGCTGCGTCGGCCCGGCGCTGTCGAGGTCGAACAGCTCGGCCCAGCGGGCGGTGAACTGCGCGCTGGCCGAGGCGAGCGGCCCGTCCGGGGTGACCAGCAGGCCCTGCGCCAGCGACCAGATGTCGGCCAGCCGGACCGGGCCGTCGCCGCGCAGCTCGGCGTGCAGCTCGTCGAGGAGCCGCCGGATCGCGTGGCCGATCTCGGCGGTGAGCCAGCGGGCGGCTTGGAGCACGATCGCCAGCGGCGCGGCGAGCGCGTCCAGCACCGCCGCTCCGACGGTGACCTCCAGGTCCCGCGCGGTCTCCTCGTAGAGCACGGTGCGGCCGACGTACATCTGCCCGCCCTGCCGGGTCGCCGGCCGGCCGGTGACCGCGGTGAACTCGGCGTTGAGCGCGGCGAGCGCGACGCCTAGCCGCTGCGGGTCGCCGGCGGCCTCGGCCACCGCGTCGCGGGCCACGCAGAGCCGGTCGAAACCGGCGGTGACCTCGGCGCGGACCGTGGCGTCGCCGATCGCGGCGAGCCGGTCGCGCAGCACCCGCTCGGCGCGTGGGCTGATCGGCAGGGCCGCGTCCCAGGCCAGCAGCGCCCGCTGCACCAGTCGGTCGAGCAGCAGGTAACCGTCGGCTTCGGTACGCAGCCCGCAGTCGCCGTCGGCGAGGGCCTGCCGCACCACCGTCTCGGCCGGGGTCCGCCCGTCGCAGTGCGACAGCAACCGCGCCTCGGCGACGGTGAGTTCCGTCGGCGGGTGCAGCGGCCGGCGCAGCTGCCGACCCGCGACGCTCAGGTGCGGGGGCAGCGCCGGCGCCCACCACCGGCGCACGGCCGGGTCCTCGGCGAGCCGGTCGGCGTACGCGATCAGCGCCCACGCCTCGAAGTGGACCTCCCGGCGGGCGACCAGGTCCCGACCCGCGCGCAGCCGGGTGACCGGGTCGTCGGGGTCGAAGCTCGCCCAGCAGACCGGCCCGAAGAAGCCGATGGTCTCGGCCTTGCCGCAGTAGCGCTGCCAGTACCGCAGCAGGGCGGACTCCCGGTTGCGCCGGCGCCAGTTGCGCGCGGCCGGGTCGCTGCGCAGCAGACCGTCCAGGGCGACCAGCATGTCCGGGTTCTGCCAGGTGACCGCCTCGCGCAGCAGCGGATCCGCGGCGATCGCGTCGGCCTGCGCGGAGGTGTCGAGCAGGGCCGCCTGGAACGCCTTGTCGAACAGCTCCCCGCTGCCGTCGCCGGCGAGCAGCGCGTCCGCGGCGGCTGCCGCGTCCGGGGCGGCGAACGCCGCCAACCCGGCGGCCGGGAATCCGGCGGTACGCAGCACGACGTCCCGCCAGACCCACCAGCCGGTGTCACCGAGCGGAATGCGGTGGCTCATCGTTGCGCCACCTCCGACTCGTCGGCGGCCACGATGTGCAGCCGCAGCTCGCTGAAGTAGCGCCGGCCTGCCGCGTCGGGCACCCAGGCGTCGCCCGGGGTCGGCAGCATCTCGCTCACCACCAGCGAGGCGTCGTCGCCGCCGTCGGTGCGGGCGGCCCGCACCATGGCGCAGAACATGTTGGCGAACGCCGGGCTGCTCAGGTCGACGAAGCACGGCTTGGTCTCGGTGCCGAGCTTGACGTAGACCCACTCGGGCAGGCCGAGCCGGCGACGCCAGGCACGTACGGCCAGGAACCGCTCCCGCTCCCCGGTCACCGTGCCCAGCCCGCTTCCGCCGACCGTGGTACGCCAGGTCTGCCGCGCCACGACCAGCCGGTCCAGGGTGATCCGGGGGGTGTACGGCGCCGCCGCTACCAGCTTGAACCCGTCGACGGCGTGCGCGGCGAGCAGGCCGGCGAAGATCTCGGTCAGCGGCCAGCGCTGCCCGTCCGGCGCGGTCACCACCAGCCGGCCCGCCTCGTCGGTCACGGTCAGCGCGACCGTGGGCAGCACCCGGCGCGGGTCGGCCCCGGGCGCCGGCGCGAAGGCCAGCTGCTGGTCGGTCGGGCCGATCAGCGCCTCCGCGACCCGGCTGGTGCGCCGCGGCCAGTCGGTGGGGAAGAGCAGCCGGATCCGCCGCTCGCCGAGGTCCTCGGCCAGCGCGGCGCGCAGCCGCTCCACGTCGGGGTGCGACGGGGTGAAGACCTGACAGTCGAAGGAGGGCCAGGCGGCGTGCAGCTCGCCGAGGACGACGGTGTAGTCGCCGCGGGCCAGCGCGTCGGCGTCGGCGGCGCAGATCTGCAGGTCCGGGCTGTGCAGCCGGGCGTTGGTCCAGCCGGGTCGGACGTTGGGGAACGCCTCGGCGGCCCGGGCGGCGAGGTCGTCCACCCGCAGCTGGACCTCGGTCGTCTCGGCGGGCAGGGCGTCCAGCCCGAACAGCCCCGCCCACCGGCCGGCGAAGTCGGCGGCGACCGCGTCCACCGGGCGCTCACCGCCGCCCCAGAACAGCCCCTGGGTCAGGAACCAGAGGTCGGACAATGCCACCGCGGCGTCGCCGGCCTCGGCGCGCAGCTCGTCGTAGAGCTCCCGGAACACCGCCCCGTACGCCTGCTCGAGCGCGCCGGCCAGCCACTGGGCGGCCTGGAGCAGCACGCCGAGCGGGGCGGCGACGCTCTCCAGCAGTGGCGCGCCGAAGACCACGTCGAGATCGCGGCTGGTGTCCTCGTAGCAGAGCGTCCGCCCCGCGTACATCTGCCCGTCGCGTCGTCGGGGCAGCTGACCGGTCAGCGCGGTGAACGTCTCGTCCAGAGCGTCCAGGGCGACGCGGAGCCGGTCCGGATCGCCGGCCGCGGCGGCGACCGCGTCCCGGGCCGCGCAGAGCTGGTCGAAGCCGGCCCGGGCGGCGTCCCGGGCGGCCGGGTCGCCGATGGACCCGATCCGCTCCCGCAGCACCCCCTCGGCGGCGGGGCTGACCGGCAGCGCCGCGTCCCAGGTGATCAGCTCCCGCTCGACCAGCCGGTCGAGCAGCGCGTACCCGTCCTCCGGGCGGCGCAGCCCGATGGTCGGGTCGGTGACCAGCTCCCGGGCGGGACGCTCGCCGTCGGCGGCGGCGAGCAGCGCCGCCTCGACCGGGGAGAGCGGCACCGGCGGCCGGCCGGGCCGGCGCACCTCCCGCTCGACCAGCCGCAGCTGCGGGGCGAGCCGCGGCGGCCACCAGCCGCGCACCGCGAGGTCCTGCCCGATCCGATCGGCGTAAGCGGTCAGCGCCCACGACTCGAACCACACCCAGCGGCGGCGGGTGAGCGTCGGGCCGGGGCGGATCTCGGCGGTGCCCGGGAAGCTCGGGTCGATGGTGGCCCAGCAGCTGGGGCCGAAGAAGCCGACCGTCTCGTTCTTGCCGCAGTAGCGCTGCCAGTACTTGAGCAGGGCGCGTTCCCGATCGCGCCGGCGCACGTTGCGCGGGGCGTCCGGGCCGCCGCGGCGCAGTCCGTCCAGCGCGACCAGGGCGTTGCGGTTCTGCCAGGTCACCGCCTCGCGCAGCAGCGGGTCGCCGGCCAGCTCGGTCAGCCGGCGGCCGGTGGCGGTGACCGCCTCGGCGAACTCCTTGTCGAACTGCTCGACACCGGCGCCGCTGGCCAGCAGCTCGTCGGCGGCCGCCGCGGCCTGTGGGGCGGAGAGCATGGTGAGCCCGTCGGCGGGGAAGCCGGTGGTACGCAGGATCGCGTCACGCCAGACCGACCAGCCGCTGTCGCCCAGTGGCACCCGGTGCGCGCCGGCCCTCGCCGCCGCGGTCGCGGGCGTGGCACTGTCCGCGGCCACCGCGGTCTCGGCGGTCGCAGCGCCGGCGGCGGGGTTGCGACCGGCCAGTGCGGCGGTGAGGTCGGCGCGGATGGCGGTGAGCAGCTCGGGCAGCGCGTCGTCCAGGAAGAAGTGCCCGCCGTCGATCTCGTGCAGGGCGAAGCCGGCCGCACTGTGCTCCCGCCAGGCCGCGCTCTGCTCGGGGCTCACCGCCCGGTCCCGCCGACCGCTGAACACGACGATCGGCACCGGCAGCGGCTCGCCGGGTACGTAGCGGTAGCTGTCCACCCGTCCGAAGTCGGCACGCAGCAGCGGCAGCAGCAGCTCGACCAGCTCGGGGTGCTCGAGCACCTCGGCGGGAAGCCCGCCGCCGTCGCCGAGGCGGCGCAGCAGGTCGTCGTCGTCGACCGTGGAGAGCCCGTCGAAGAGGCTGGGCGCCGTGACGTGCGGGGCGCGGGCGCCGCCGACGTAGAGCCGCAGCGGCAACCGGTAGCCCTCCCGGCGCAGCTCACGGACCACCTCGAAGCCGAGCCGGCCACCCATCGAGTGGCCGTAGATGGCGTACGGGCCGGTGGCCCGCTCGGCGATGGCCCGCGCCACGTCGGCCACCCGGAACCGGGGGTCCTCGGTGATCCGGTTCTCCCGGCCGGGCAGCTGCACCGGCAGCACGTCGACGTCCGCGCCGATCCCGTCCTGCCAGCGGCGGAACGCGCTGGCGCCGGCGCCGGCGTACGGCAGGCAGAAGAGCTGGACCGGCGCCGGGTCGCGGCCTCCGGCGGAGACGAACCAGTTCACCGCGCGCCTTTCTGAGCAGGGTCGATCCAGTACCGCTGGCGCTGGAAGGGGTAGGTGGGCAGGCTGGTGCGGCGTACCGCCCCGTCGGGGTGCAACGCCGTCCAGTCCACGTCCCGGCCGGCCACCCAGGCGGCCGCCAGCTCGCGCAGCTCCGCCGGCTCCCCGGCCACCCGGGCGTCGGTCGCCAGCAGGTCGTCCAGGGCGCTGATCGCCCCGGTCAGGTCCGCGGCGACCACGGCGGCCCGGCAGTCGAACGCCCGCCGGCCGAGCGCCAGCGTCGCGGCCACCTCGGCCAGCGCCGGTGCGGCGCCGGCCAGGTGCTGCCGCAGCCGGGTCACCACGTCCCGCAGCGCCGCCGGGGTACGCGCGGAGAGCGGCAGCAGGTGCGCCGTGGGCTGCGGACCGTCGACCGGATCGACCGGGGGTGGCTGCTCGACCACGACGTGCGCGTTGGTGCCGCCCAGCCCGAACGAGCTGACGCCGGCCACCCGGCGCGGCGCCTCCGGCCAGTCGCGGGCCTTGGTGGGCACGTAGAACGGACCGCTGGCCAGGTCGATCTCGGGGTGCGCGCGGGTGTAGTGCAGGTTCGGCGGGATCACCCCGTGCTGCACGGCGAGCACCGCCTTGATCAGCCCGGCGATGCCGGCGCCGGCGTCCAGGTGCCCGATGTTGGTCTTCACCGAGCCGAGCGCGCAGGTCTCGGCCGGGCCGCCCGCGTAGACCTCGTGCAGGGCGGCGACCTCGATGGCGTCGCCGAGCGGGGTGCCGCTGCCGTGCGCCTCGATGAACCGGACCTCACCGGGCGGCACCTCGGCCGCGGCGAGCGCACCGGCGACCGCGGCGGCCTGTCCGGCCGGGCCGGGCACGGCGAAGCCGGCCCGGTCCGGGCCGTCGTTGGTGACCGCCCAGCCGGGCAGGATCGCGTAGATCCGGTCACCGTCGGCCTGCGCCTCGGCGAGCCGACGCAGCGCGACCACGCCGACTCCGGAGCCGAAGCCGGAGCCGTTGGCCGCCTCGTCGAAGGCGCGGCAGCGTCCGTCGGGTGAGGCCAGGCCGCCGGGGGTGTGCCGGTAGCGCGGCCAGGTGACGTTGACGCCGCCGGCGATGGCGATGTCGCACTGGTAGTCGGCCAGGCTCTGCGCGGCGAGGCACACCGCGACCAGTGAGCTGGAGCAGGCGCTCTGCACGGCCACCGCGGGCCCGGTCAGCCCCAGCCGGTAGGCCACCTGCCCGGGCAGGTGGTCGGTGAACTGCCGGCCGACCAGCCGCGCCTCCCAGTCGTCCGGGTCCACGTCGCCGACCACGGCCGGGTTGTCCATCAGGTGGAAGAGGAAGTAGCGGTTCGCGGAGGTGGCCGAGAAGACCCCGACCAGGCCCGGGAAACGGGCCGGGTCCTGCCCGGCGTCCTCCAGCGCCTCCCAGGCCGCCTCGAGGAAGAGCCGGTGCTGCGGGTCGGTCCGGGCGGCCTCCTGCTCGCCGAAGGCGAAGAACTCCGCGTCGAAGTCGGTGACGTCGTCGAGCCGGCCGGCGGCCCGTACGTGCCGGGGGTCGGCGCGCAGCCCGGGCCCGATGCCCAGCGCGGCCAGCTCCGCGTCGGTGTGGTCGTGGATCGCGTCGACGCCGGCGCAGAGGTTCCACCAGAAAGTGGCCACGTCGGGCGCGCCCGGGAAGCGCCCGGCGAGGCCGACGACGGCGATCTCGTCGCCGGTGTACTCGCGGGCGGCCACCGAGGGCGCGGGCGGCGCGGCGAGCGCCGGGGCCGGCACCCGGTCGGTGGTCGACGGTTCGTCGACCAGTCGGGCCTGCGCGGCCACCGTGGGGTGCGCGAAGAGCCGCAGCATCGGCAGCCGGACCCCGAACCGCTCGGCGAGACGCTGCTGCACCTGGCCGAGGAGCAGCGACTGGCCGCCGATGTCGAAGAAGTTGTCGGTGCGGGCGACGGCGTCCCGGCCGAGGACCGCGCACCAGATGTCGTGTACGGCCTGCTCGGTCGGGCTCGCCGGCTGGGCGCCGGCCGGCACGGGGCGGGTCGGGTCGGGCAACGCCCGCTCGTCGACCTTGCCGCTGACGGTGAGGGGGAACTCGTCGACCGGCACGACGGCGCGCGGCAGGGCGTAGTCGGGCAGTTGCCGGGCGAGGGCGGCGCGCAGGGCGGCCGGGTCGACCGGGCCACCGGCCGGCCGGACGTACGCCAACAGTTCGCCGTCGCGGGCGATCGCCCGGACCGCGGCGACTCCCGGCTCGGCGGCGAGCAGCGACTCGATCTCGGTCAGCTCGACCCGGAAGCCGCGCACCTTGACCTGCCGGTCGAGCCGGCCGAGGCAGCGCAGCTCGCCGCCGGGCAGCCGCTCGCCCAGGTCTCCGGTCCGGTACGCGGGCACGCCGTCCGGGTCGACGCCGAACCGGTCGCTGTCCTGGTCGAGATAGCCGGGGGCGAGGTGCTCGCCGCGTACCACGATCTCGCCGGTCTCGGCCAGGCGCAGCTGGTAGCCGGGAAGCGCGGTGCCGATCGGCAGCGGCCCGGTGGCGGCCGGGTCGGCCTCGGCGAGTGGCAGCGCGTAACGGGCGGCGAAGGTCATCTCCGTCGCTCCGTAGCCGTTGACCAGCACACAGCCGGGAGCGAACCGGCCCCGGCCGCGGGCGACGTCGGCGTGGGTGGCCTGCTCACCGCCGAGCAGCACCACGCGGACCCGGTCGAGCCGCTCGACGCCCGGGGTGTCCAGCAGGAAGCGGTAGACCGTCGGGGTTGAGTGGTAGACGGTGGCGCCGTGCCGGGCGAGCTGCTCGACGGCGTACGACAGCCCGTGCCGGCGCAGGTCGACTGGGATGACGGCGGCACCGGTGAGCAGCGCCGGATAGAGGTCGGGGATGGCCGCGTCGAAGCTGAACGAGGCGAGCAGGCTGAGCCGGTCGGCGGGGCCGATCTCCAGGGTGTCGATCTGGTTGCGCACCACGTGCAGCAGGTTGCGGTGGGTCTGCCCGACCGCCTTCGGCACGCCGGTGGAGCCCGAGGTGAACAGCACGTAGGCCAACGCGTCGGGGTCGACCGGCACGGGGCGCAGCGGGGCGGGGCGCACCTCGTCGACCGGGACCAGCCGCAGTTGGGGCCGGTCGGCGCCGAGGCGCCGGGCCAGCTCCTCGTGTTCCGCCGCGCACAGGACGGTGCGCACACCGGCGGCGTCGAGCATGTGCCGCAGTCGGCGCGGCGGGAAACCCGGGTCCAGCGGCACGTACGCGCACCCGGCGGCGAGCGCGCCGAGGATGGCGGCGATGGTGCGGGCACCGTGCGCGGTCAGCAGCGCGACACGGTCCCCCGGCCGGGCACCCGCGGACACCAGCGCGTCGGCGTACCCACCGGCCAGGCCGGCCAGCTCGGCGTAGCTGAGCTGTTGGGTCTCGCCGAGGACGGCGGTGTGCTCGGGGCAGGCGGCGGCGACATCGCCGAAGCGATGGATCAACGTCTCGTGGGCCATGTCAGGACGCGGACGTCGCTCCATAGAGGACGGACACGCAACGATAGACAGCCGTGATCATGATCCCCCCCAGGACTACACAATGGAAGCAGCATATGACTCAATGGGTGGGCTCAAAGATCATCAATGAGAGTCCGGCCGAAGAGTCGATCGGGGCTGAGCCGACGGCCGACAGAAATAGGCCGATCATCCCTCTAGCGGATTGAGGAAACACCGCTTAGACGCGTAGCTGCGGGGAATCCTTCGGCCTCAACGCCATATGACCGGCAAATTTCCGACAACGTGGGGCGATGTCGGACCTTGGACAGGATGGGTGGGCTGCCCGCCTCACCCATCGTACGGGGCAGGAGGCGTGGGCTCGATTCCACCGTCGGCACCGCGGGGCAGCCGAGTCACCATCTGCTGGAACTCGCCCACGGTGACCGTCTCGCGCAGGGTGGCGAAGACCGCCGCCGTGCCGGCCCGGGCCGCCACCTCGTCGATCCCGGCCCGCTCCCCCACCCGGCGCAGGAACTCCGCCGGACCGGACGCGGACTGCGCCGGCCCCGCCCCGGCGCCCAGATAGCCGTCCAGCTCGTCCGGCAGCTGACCCGCGAGATCGTCCGCCTCGCCCCCGGTGACCCGTTCGGCCATCGTCTGCAGCACGGCACGGGCGACGGTGGCGGCCTGCTCCGGCGCGAGCCCGGACCGCCGGGACACCGCGTCGATGAACCGGGGAAACTGCACGCCGCCCCTCCTTCGTCACCGGCACCGCGCATACCCCCGGCGGGTGGCGGCAAACGACGCCCGGCCACCGGATGACGCCGGGACCGGCGCCCGGCGGCCAACCGGGGCGGCGTCAGCGCAGCAGGCCGGCCGCGCGCAGGTGGTCGAAAATGATCCGGTCCACGGCGGAGACGCGGTGCCGGTCGGCGTAGCCCAGCCAGGCCGTCTCGGCGATCTCGGCGGCGGCCGCCAGCTTGCCCCGGTATCCGGCGGTGTAGCAGGTCATCCGCACCGTCACGCCCGCGGCGTGCCCGTGCGCCGGCGCACTGAACGTGCCGACGTGCACGGCGCTCTCCGCGTCCACCTCGACGCTCAGCTCCTCGGCGATCTCCCGGCGCAGCGTGTCGCGGTCGCTCTCCCCCGGCTCCCGCTTGCCGCCCGGCAGGTACCACACGTCCTTGCCCTGGGAACGGGTGCTCAGGATCCGCCCGTCGGCCAGCAGGATCCAGGCCACCTTGTCGATCTCGGCCATCCCGGGGGGGGCGCGGCCCGGGGGGGGGGGGGGGGGGCGGGGGGGGGCGGGGGGGGCGCGGGGGGGGGCGGGGCGGGGGGGGCGGCGCGGGC
>NZ_JBITFP010000022.1:0-78979 GCF_044456245.1 Micromonospora sp. NPDC051006 | reverse complement strand
CGGGGACGGGGGGCCCCGGTCCCGCCCGGGGGCCTGGCGTGTGCCGGCCACCTTGTCGATCTCGGCCATCACGCCCCCCCCCCCCCCCGTTCGGCTGCGGGCGATCACTTTAGAACCGGCGCCGGTTTCCCGACCGCCCGGTCCGGGGCATCCACCTCCGGAAAGGCCGGCCGGATCGAGAGGAGTCGACATGGGATGGCTACGCAAGCGCTCCGCTCGGCACGATCCGCCGCCGCAGGACGTGGCGGAGCGGTTGACCAGCCAGAGCATCTTCCGGGTGAGCAGCGAACACGTTGCGGTGACCGACCGGGAGACCGTCCAACGGTGGTTGCGGGACCTCGACCCGGACCTCGACCAGCAGGTGCATGTGCGCCGGCCGTGGGGCGCCATCGCGGCGGTCACCGACCACCGGCATCCCGTCGGCGTGGTGATGGCCGACACCGAGAACCGCAGCTGGGCCGCCTACCCGCCGGGCGGCGACGAGCGTGCGGAGCTGACGCCGGAGCAGGTCGAACGGGTGATGCTCGACGCGTTGACCTCCACGCAGCGGCCCGCCTGGCCGGACTGGCGACGACTCGACTAGGACGGCGGCGTCGATCAGCCGTGTCCACTGTGCGCCACGGCATCAGGACGACGCGACAGACCACCTGACGCGAGGCCGAAAGTGATCAATGCTCCTTCGCGTACGGCGGTTCGATCTGGAGGAGCCACCGGGCGGGCGGAAGCACTGGGGGCTACCGCCCGCCCGGTGTCACCGGCCGGCCCGGGGGGTCAGCCCGGGCCGGCCGGTCCGCGTCCCACGCCGGCCCGGGCGGTCTTCAGCCCGCGCCCGCCGGCTCGCGCGCGTCGGCCAGCAGGTCGAGCAGGAGCGCCGCGGTCCACCCGAACGCCGGCGAGCCGAGGCCGGCGCCGGTGTCCGGGTGGAAGTACTCGTGGCAGCCGGCGGTCGCCACCAGCTCCACCATCGACCGGCCGAGACCGGCGGCCAGGGCGTCCCGGCCGTGGGTGAGCAGGCCGCGGCGAAGCAGCCAGTTGATGTTCATCCAGCTCGGGCCGCGCCAGTAGCGCAGCGGCTCGAAGTCCGGCGCGGTGCGGTCGTAGCTGGGCAGTGGCCGGTCCATCCGGGGCGCCACCCCGAACCGGGCCGAACAGGCCTCGGCGACGACCGCCTCGACCTGCCGCGCCGGCAGGTCGGGCAGGATCAGCGGCGCCAGCCCGAGCACCGTCCGGGCCGGCACCAGGCGACCGGTCCGCAGGTCACGCGGCTGGAACGCCCCGGTGCCCGGGTCGTACAGCCGGCGGACCAGCGCCTCGGTGATCCGGGCCGCCCGCTCCCGGTGCGGGCCGGGGTCCGCGCCGGCCAACGGCGCGATCCGAGCCAGCGCGTGCTCGGCGGCGCCCATCGCCGCGTTGAACAGCGGGCACTCCACCAGGAACGGGTGTCGCCCGGCCAGCCCACCATCGCGGTAGCCGTCCTCCCGGTAGGACGCGACGATCGCCACGTAGCGCGTGTAGTCCAGGTCGGTGGGGCGGTGCGCGGCGTGGGCGTGCGTGGTGTCGTGCCGGCGGTAGGCCCGCATCACCGCGACGTCGGCCACGACCGCCGCCATCGGGGTGTCCCAGGCGGGACTGTTGTCCAGCCCGGACTCCCACGGGTGCACGATGCAGGCCAGTCCGCCACCGCCCACGTCCCGCCGGGTGGCGAGGTAGCGCTGCTGGGCCACCAGCCTGGGATAGAGCCGGCGCAGCGCCGCGCGCGCCGCGTCGGAGGGCGCCCGACGGTACGCCAGCCAGGCCGCGAGCGCGTGCACCGGCGGCTGGATGATGCCGGAGGTGGCCGCGGCCGGCGCGCCCTCGGCGCCGGCCGAGCCCCAGAACCCCGGCCCGGGAAAGTACGCGCCGACCGGCAGCCGCGGGTTGAACACGATGTGCGGCACCCGGCCGTCGGCCCACTGGGCGTCGAAGAGGCTCTCCAGCTCCCGCCAGGCGCGCTCCGGCCGGACATGGGCCAGCCCGATGGCGATGAACGCCGAGTCCCAGCTCCACTGGTGCGGGTAGAGGGTGCGCGACGGCACCGTGTGGTCGTGCTCCCAGTTGCCGTCCAGGGTGGCCACGGCGAGCCGGTGCAACCGCTCGGGGCTGCCGCCCGGCCCCTCGGTCGAACCGGTCACGCCGACGCCGGCGCCGCGCGCCGCCACGCTGCTGTGCCTGATGGTCCGCTCGCTTCGCTCGCTCATGCCGCGGCCTGCCGGGGCAGGGCGTGCCGGAGCACGGTGGCGGCCTGCTGGAGTGCCCGGACGGGATCGCCGCGCAGCCGGCACTCCAGGGCCAGCCAGCCCCGATAGTCGATCTCCAGCAGGGTGCGGACCAGGGCCGGCCAGTCGAGGTGGCCGGTGCCCGGCTGGTAGCGGTTGGAGTCGCTGACCTGCACGTGCCCGAGGTACGGCGCGGCCGAGCGCAGCGCGCGGTGCACGTCGTCCTCCTCGATGTTCATGTGGAAGGTGTCAGCGACCACCCGTACCGACGGCAGCCCGACCGCGGCGCAGAGCGCGACGGCCTCGTCGAGCCGGTTGACCATGTGGTCCTCGTACCGGTTCAGCGGTTCCAGGAAGAGGGTGACCCCCTCGGAGCGGGCGTGGTCGCCGAGGACGCCGAGCGCGTCGACGAGGATCTGCCGGTCGCCGGTCGGGGGGCGGGGCGGCTCGAACGGCGGCAACCGCCGGGAGAACATGCCCCACGCGGCCGGGGTCATCGCCCCGACCCCGCCCAGCTCGGCGATGACCGAGAGCTGGGAGCGCAGGTTGCGGACCGCGTCGGCGGACCGCGCCGGGTCGAAGTCGCCGATGAAGTGGTCCATCTCGACGCAGACGGTGGGCATCACCACGCCGGCGGCTCGTGCCCGGCGCAGTTCGGGCAGTCGGCGGGCGAACGCCAGGTCGCCGCGGCCGCGCAGCTCGATCGCGTCGAAGCCGAGCGCGGTGGCGAGCGCGTACTTCTGGATCAGGTCGGTGCCGGGCAGGAGCTGCTCCTGGCAGGCGATCGGAATGGTCATCGGTCACGCGGCGTGAGAACCCGGCCGTCTAGGGTCGGGAGGAAACGCCGCTCCCTCCCCTCGACAGTCGTCTTGCATGATGGGCTGGTAGAAGTGAGGTATGGGTGGGGTGGTGAAGCGGGCATACAAGTACCGCTTCTATCCGACGGTTGAGCAGGCTGATCAGCTCAACCGCACCTTCGGCTGTGTCCGCAAGGTGTACAACCTCGCCCTGGAAGCCCGAACCCGCGCATGGGCGGTGCGCCGGCAGCACAGCACCTACGTGCAGTCGTCGGCGTGGCTGACCGAGTGGAAACGCACCGAGGATCTGGCCTACCTCAACGAGGTCAGCTCCGTGCCGTTGCAGCAAACCCTGCGGCACCTGCAAGCCGGCTTCGCGGCGTTCTGGGATAAGCGCGCCCGCTACCCGCGCTTCAAGTCGAAGCGCAAGTCCCGGGCGTCGGCGGAGTACACCCGCTCGGCGTTTCGCTGGCGCGACGGACAACTCACCCTCGCGAAGATGGACGCGCCGCTGGACATCGCGTGGTCGCGACCCCTGCCCGAAGGGGTTGAGCCGTCCACGGTCACCGTGTCCCGCGACGCGGCTGACCGCTGGTTCGTCTCCATCTTGGTGGAGACCACAATCGAGCCCTTGGCACCCACGGACTCCGCAGTCGGGATGGACGCTGGCATCACCAGCCTGGTCACCCTCTCCACCGGGGAGAAGATCACCAACCCCCGGCATGAGCGCGCCGACCGGCGCAAGCTGGCCAAAGCGCAGCGCAACTTGTCCCGCAAAGCCAAAGGCTCCGCCAACCGGGCCAAAGCTCGGCTTGCGGTGGCCCGCATCCACGCCCGCATCGCCGACCGGCGCCGTGATCACCTGCACAAGCTGTCGACTCGACTCGTCCGCGAGAACCAAACGGTCGTGATCGAAGACCTCGGCGTGCGCAACATGCTGGCCAACCACAGCCTGGCCCGCGCCATCTCCGACGCGGCGTGGACACAACTGCGCAACATGATCGAGTACAAAGCCGCCTGGTACGGCCGGACGGTCATCGCCATCGACCGCTGGTATCCGAGCACGAAGACCTGCTCGGCGTGCGGGCGGATCAACACGGCAATGACCCTCGGCGTCCGCGCTTGGACGTGCCCAGGCTGCGGTGCCGTGCACGACCGGGACGTGAACGCGGCCCTCAACATTCTCGCCGCCGGGCTGGCGGAGAGGTAAAACGCCTGCGGAGCTGACGTCAGACCTCACGGGAGTTCTCCCTTCGGGCAGTCGGCTGCGAAACAGGAACCCTCGCTGGTGACGGCGAGGAATCCCGGCCTCCAAGGGCCGGGAGGATGTCAAGGGAACCTCAGCACCACTTGGAGGACGTCACCGTCACCGCGGTCGAGCAACGCCAGCGCATCGGCCACCGCGCTGGCGTCGACGACGTGACTCACCAGGGGCAGCGGGTCCACGGCGCCTTCGGCCACCAGATCCATGAAGGTCTGGGCGACCCGGGCTCCGGTCCACCGGCCGGCCATGCCGGGCGCCGGTGTCGGCCCGGAGACCTGGGCCGCCACCAGCTGGATCCGGTTGTGGTGGAACTCCTCGCCGAGGCCGAGGCCGTCGGCCTGTCCCTGGTAGAAGCCGGCGGCCACGACGCGGCCGGCGTGGGTGGTGGCCCGGATCGCCTCGTGCAGCGCCGGGTACGCCCCGGACAGCTCGAGGCAGACATCGGCGCCCCGGCCACCGGTGGCGCCGCGCAGTACCGCGGCGGCCGACTCGCTGCCCGCGTCGACGGCCGCCCGGGCGCCGTAGCGGGCGGCGTGGGTCAGCCGGCTGGCGACCCGGTCCACGGCCACCACCCGGGCCCCGGAGAGCACCGCCAGCCGGGTGGCGAGCAGCCCGATCACGCCCTGCCCGAAGATCCCGACCCAGTCGCCGAGGTGCAGGTCGCCGGCGAGCACCGCGGTGAGCGCGATGGCGCCGGGGCGGGCGAAGACCGCGGCGAGCGGGTCGAGCCCGGGTGGCAGGGGCTGGACGGCGTCGGCCGCCAGGACCGCCTCGGCGCGGTGGCCCCAGATGCCCCAGACGACCTGCCCGGGATGGCGGTCGGTCACCCCGGGCGCCACCTCGATGACCTCGCCGACCTCCTCGTAGCCGAAGCCGACCAGCGGGTAGGGCACCGGGCTCTGGCGCGGCACGAACATCCGGGCGGCGTCGTCCCAGTCCTTGCTGAGCCGGGGGTTGCTGCCTCGGTAGAGGGTGAGCTCGGTGCCGGCGGAGATGCCGGAGTAGCAGGTGCGGACGCGGACCTGGCCCGGACCGAGCGGGTCTGCGGGGCAGGGCTCCAGGCTGATCCGTCGGGGCCCGGCGAGAGAGACAACCCAATTGACCATGAGTCACATCCCGGTAGCGCCGGGTTCCATCGTAGAACAAAAAATCGGCATATGTCTTGTAATTGATCAATCGAAGGGGTTGAATCCCTGATGTACCCTTCGAGAGGAGTGCCGCCGATGTCATTCACTCCGATGCGGACCCTCGCCGTCACCCTGATCATGGCACTTGCCGGGTCAACCCTGCTTGCCTGCAGCGACGACGAGCCCGAGAGCGACAGCAAGAAGATCACCGTCTGGAGCCTGGAGGACGTGGCCGACCGGGTCACCGCCACCAAGGCGATCATCGCCGACTTCACCGCCAAGACCGGGGTGCAGGTCGAGCTGGTCACCGTCAACGAGGACCAGTTCCCCGCGCTCATCGCGTCCAGCGCCGCCGCCGGCGAGCTGCCCGACGTGGTCGGCTCGGTCTCGCTGGCCGGCATCCGGACCCTGGCCGGCAACGAGCTGCTGCACCCCGACGCCAACGGCGAGATCGTCGAGCAGCTCGGCCGGCAGACCTTCTCCGCCCGGGCGCTGGAGCTCACCGCCGACGACGGCCGGCAGCTTTCCGTGCCGAGCGACGGGTGGGGCCAGCTGCTCGTCTACCGCAAGGACCTCTTCGACGCGGCGGGCCTGCCCGTCCCCGACACCTACGAGAAGATCGCTGCCGCCGCGGCCCGGCTGAACACCGGCGGGATGGCCGGGATCACCGCGGCTACCGCGCCCGGCGACGTCTTCACCCAGCAGACCTTCGAGCACCTGGCACTCGCCAACGGCTGCCAGCTCACCGACGACGCGGGCGGGGTGACGCTCGACTCGCCACAGTGCGTCGAGGCGTTCCGGTTCTACGGCGACCTGATGCGCACCTCGTCGGTGCGGGGCGCCCAGGACGTGGACACCACCCGGGCCACCTACTTCGCCGGCAAGGCGGCCATGCTCATCTGGTCGCCGTTCATCCTCGACGAGCTGGCCGGGCTGCGTAACGACGCCAAGCCGACCTGCCCGCAGTGCCAGGCCGACGCGACGTTCCTCGCGAAGAACAGCGGGTTCGTCACCGCGATCAAGGGCCCGAACGGCGCCCAGCCGGCCCAGTACGGCGAGATCAGCTCATGGGCGGTGCTCGACGGCGCCGCGGCCGAGTCGGCGAAGACCTTCGTGGCGTACATGCTCGACGACGGCTACCCGCGCTGGTTCGGCATGTCACCCGAGGGGCGCTTCCCGGTACGCAAGGGCACCACCGGCGATCCGGAGAAGTTCCACACCGCCTGGAACACCAGCCAGGCCGGGGTCGACGCGAAGAAGCCGCTCGCCGACGTCTACGGCGAACCGGTCCTCGACACCCTGCGGACCAGCCCGGACACCTTCCAACGCTGGGGGCTGACCCAGGGGCAGGGCAAGCTCGTCGGCGCGATCCTCGGCGAACTGCCGGTGCCCAAGGCGCTCGCCGACGTCGTGGCCGGCAAGTCCGACGCTCAGGCGGCCGCCGGCCGGGCGAAGAAGGACGTGGAGGCGATCAAGGCCGGCGTCAATTGACCACCACCGCACCGGGCCCCGGCCGCTCCCCCACCCGGGAGCGGCCGGCCCCGGACCGCCGCCGCCGACCGCTGACCCTGCGCCGGCGCGAGTCCCGGGCCGGGCTCGCGCTGGTCGCGCCAACCCTGCTCGTCGTGCTCGCGGTGATCGGCATCCCGATCGTCTGGACCGTGGTACTGGCCTTCCAGCGGGTCCGGCTGGCCACGCTGCGCCGCACCGGACTCTTCGGCGAGTTCACCCTGGACAACATCGACCGGGTGCTGCACACCCCCGGCTTCGCCGACTCGCTCTGGACCACGCTCGTCTACAGCGTCGGCAGCACCCTCGGGTCGATCGTGCTCGGCCTGGTCGCGGCGCTGGTCGTCCGCCGCCCGTTCCGGGGCCGCACGCTTGTGCGCGCCTCGATGCTGCTGCCCTACGTGGCGCCGGTGGTCGCGATGACCTTCGTCTGGCAGGTGATGCTCGACCCGCAGCTCGGCATCGTCAACCACTGGGGCCAGCGGCTGCTCGGTTGGGACGCCCCGGTGCCGTTCCTCTCGCAGGACTCCACCGCCCTCTGGACGGTGATCGCCTTCGAGTCGTGGCGATACTTCCCGTTCGCGTTCCTGTTCCTGCTCGCCCGGCTCCAGGCGGTGCCCGGCGAGCTGGAGGAGGCCGCCCGGGTCGACGGCGCCACCCCCACCCAGCAGTTCCGGCACATCCTGCTGCCCCAGCTGATGCCGGTGATCGCCCTGCTCGGGGTGCTGCGGTTCATCATGACGTTCAACAAGTTCGACGACGTCTACCTGCTCACCGGGGGTGCCGCCGGCACCGAGGTGGTCAGCGTCCGGGTCTACGAGTTCCTCACCGCGCGTACCGATATCGGCGCGGCCGCGGCGCAGGCGGTCGTGCTGGCCGTGGTGCTCATCGTGTTCGTCGTGATCTACCTGCGCTTCTTCGGACGGAGGGTGGACTGATGGACCGCGACCAGGTCGAGACGGTGAGCCTGCGCTGGCTACGGCGGTTGGTGATTGCCGCGTTCCTGCTGGTCACCGTCTTCCCCTTCTACTACATGCTGGTGCTCTCGGTGCGCCCGATCGAGCGGCTGCTGCTCGACCCGGGCGCGCTGGTGGTCGGCCTCGGCGAGCTGACCGTGGCCACCTACGCCGAGGTGCTGAAGTCCACCGACAACGGCGGCCAGGGTTTTCTCACCTTCATCCGCAACAGCGGGCTGGTGGCCGTCGCGGCCACCCTGCTCACCCTGGTGGTGTCGATTCCCGGCGCGTACGCGGTGTCCCGACTGCGCTTCTTCGGCCGGCGCCAGGTGCACTTCCTCTTCCTGGCCGTCTATCTCTTCCCGTCGATCGTGATCGCGATCCCGCTCTTCGTGGTCTTCACCCGGGCCGGGCTGCGCGGCTCGCTGATCGGGCTGGTGCTGGTCTACATCTCGCAGACGCTGCCGGTCTCGGTCTACATGCTGAAGAACTACTTCGAGACCATCCCGATCAGCCTGGAGGAGTCCGCCGCGATCGACGGCGCCGGCCGGCTCGGCATCATCCGACGGATCAGCCTGCCCCTCGCCGCCCCGTCGATCATGGCGGTCGCCCTCTACGACTTCATGATCGCCTGGAACGAATTCCTGTTCGCCCTGCTCTTCCTGGTCGACAAGCCGAACCGGTGGACGGTGTCGCTGGGGCTGGCGCAGCTCGCCGACGGGGTGGAGGTGCCCAAGACGGTGCTGATGGCCGGCTCGGTGATCCTCACCCTGCCCATCGTGATCCTCTTCTTCGCCAGCGAGCGGCTGCTCACCGAGGGCCTGACCACCGGCGCGGAGAAGGGCTGACCGGCGCGGCGGCGGCCCGGGTGGGGCCGCCGCCCCGCCGGAGCACCACCGAGCGCGGCCGACCGCTGACCAGCAGTGACATCAACCGGCACAAGTCCTGACGTGCCGGTCAGATTCGCCCCACGCAGGTCGCCCAGGCCGTACCATCGGGGCCAGCCACTTTGCAGCGCAAACGGGGGACATAGCCGGTCGGCCGTTCGGGTACGACCGGTTCACACGTGCATACCCTCCGTACACCAGCAGGCAAAGGAGCCGGCAATGCGTCGGGCAGGCCAGGACGATCCCACCCAGACCGAGGGCGAGGATTACACCCGCCGGTTGCAGCGGCTCGGCGGCGCACGCTGGAAGCAACTACTGGACGTGCAGACGCCCTACCGGTGGAACCTGCGCCGGCTGCACCTCGGCCGGACGTTGGACGTGGGTTCCGGGCTCGGCCGCAACCTCGCCAACCTCGACGGCAACGGGGTAGGGGTGGATCACAACCCGACCTCGGTTGAGCACACCCGGGCCGCCGGGTTCGAGGCGTACACCATCGAGGAGTTCTTCCGCTCCGAGCACGCCCGACCGGACGCGTTCGACTCGCTGCTCGCCGCGCACCTGCTCGAACACCTCCCGGCCGACGAGGCCGTCAAGGTGGTCGAGTCATACCTGCCCTTCGTCAAATCCGGCGGAACGGTGGTGTTGATCACCCCGCAGGAGCGCGGCTATCGCAGCGACGCCTCGCACGTGCGGTTCGTGGGGTTCGCCGAGGCGGCCGAGGCCTGCCACGAGCTGGGTCTGCGCGTGGCGCGGCAGTACTCGTTCCCGTTCCCGCGCGCGTTCGGCAAGCTCTTCACCTACAACGAGTTCGTGACGGTGGCCCGACTGCCCTGACCGGCCAGCCGCCCTGGCTACGGTTGGGGCATGGGCAACCCGACCCGCTGGGCCACCGACACCGGCCCGGCGCACTCGCAGTGGTACATCGACCGGTTCCGGCGGCTCGCGGCCGAGGGGGTGGACCTGGCCGGTGAGGCGCGTCTGGTGGACACCCTGGTGCCCCCGGGGTCACGGATCCTCGACGCCGGCGCGGGCACCGGCCGGGTGGGTGCCGCGCTGGCGGCCCGGGGACACACGGTCGTCGGCGTGGACGCCGACCCGGCGCTGGTCGAGGCGGCCCGTGCCGATCACCCCGGTCCGCGCTGGCTGGTCGGTGACCTGGCCGAGCTGGACCTGTCGGCGCACGGCGAGGCGGAGCCGTTCGACGCGGCCGTGCTGGCCGGCAACGTGCTGGCCTTCGTCGCCGCCGGCACCGAGCCGGAGGTGCTGCGGCGGATCGCCGCGCACCTGCGCCCGGACGGGGTGCTGGCGGTCGGCTTCGGCACCGACCGCGGCTACCCGCTGACCGCGTTCGACGCCGACGCGGTCGCCGTCGGGCTGCGCCTGGAGCACCGCTTCGCGACCTGGGACCTGCGCCCCTGGCGGGACGACGCGGACTTCGCCGTCAGCGTGCTGCGCCGCCCGGCATAGCACCTGGGCCGCGCTCAGCCG
The DNA here is from genome assembly GCF_044456245.1 of Micromonospora sp. NPDC051006. Lineage (NCBI taxonomy): Bacteria > Bacillati > Actinomycetota > Actinomycetes > Micromonosporales > Micromonosporaceae > Micromonospora > Micromonospora sp. NPDC051006. The sequence continues at coordinate 68,696 of NZ_JBITFP010000022.1, read as the reverse complement.
GGCGCGGCGACCGCCCGCGCCGCCGCCGGGTCGAGGGTCGCGCCGGCGGGCACCAGGCTGACCAGGCCGGCCGGCAACCGGGCGGGTCGTACGTCGCGGTAGCCGAGCATGCCGAGCACTCCCCGGTCGGCCAGCACGTACCGCCGGCCGAGGTCGGTGACGACCGAGACCGCGCCGCCGGACGCCCCGGGCGCCGCGACCGCCTCGACGACCGCACCGCGACCCGGCTCGACCACGACGTGGTCGGCCCGCGGCCCACCAGGCGTCCCGGCGGCGGTGCGCGGCGCGGCGGCCAGGTCCGGCAGGGGTACGCCGACGTGCACCTCCGCCACCCCTGCGTCGTCGCCCACTCGGGCGCAGAGCCCGCCCGCCTCGACGCTGGTCAGCTTCGGCGGCGCCGCCGGCGGGGCGGTCGGACCTGTCGGGGTCAGGTCGGGTTCGGCGGGCAGCGCGGCGAACCGGCCGAGCGTCATCGCCTCCGGCTCTCCCTGACCGGTTCGGGCCAGCAGCAGCCCGGCCTGCAACTCGGTGATGCCGGCCAGCCCCTCCCGGACCACGACCGCGTACTGCCGACCGCCGCCGGAGTTGCGCACCAGGTAGACGTCGCCGACCCGCGCGCCGGGCACCCGTTCGGAGCCGCGGCCCAGGCCGGGCAGTGTCGGCGGCACCAGGTCGACACCGGCCGGCAGCGCGTTGAGCAGGGCCGGAGCCACCGGCACGGCCCGGGCCCGGGTGGTGGCCAGCGCGGCCAGCACCCGGGTGGGGTCGCGGATGAGGTAACGGCGCTGGTGCCAGACCAGGTGCAGCCCGCCGTCGGGGTGGCGCAGCAGCAGCGCCTCCTCGCCGAGCGGTCGACCGCGGCCGGCGTCGGCGCCGATCAGCAGCGCCGAACGGGAGCCGGTGCGGTCGGCGTCGCTCGGCGGCATTGAGCAGACCGTCCACGGCGCGGTCGACAGTCGGGCCGGGGCGGGCAGCGAGTCCGGCGCGTCGGCGATGCCCAGCGGCAGCCCGCGTGGCACGCCCTCGATCGACCGGCGGGAGACCAGCACCGTACGCGACTGCTCGGCGCCGACGATCAGCAACGCCGAGGCGTAGTTGAGCACCGGATGCAGCTTCTGCTCCCGGTAGACGTACCGGGCGCCGGACTCCTTCTCCACGATCACCGCGCCGGCGTCGCGCCAGCTGCTGCCGCCACCGGTGAACAGCCCGTAGAGCGCGAAGCCGCCGAGCCCGATCGCCGCCACCAGGACGCTGGCCAGCGCGGCGCCGGCCAGCCGCCGGAACGGTGACTGCACCGGGTCCGTCTCCCGCATGACCAGCGCGGCGACCGCCCGCTGGACGGTGAACTGGTACGAGTGCAGCTGGTCCTGCCGCGACGGCATGGGATCCCTTCCGGTGGGTCGTCCGGGGCACAGGATAAGCGTTCCGTCGATCCCTCGTGGACCCTCCGTGGTGGCCTGCCGACCCGGTCGCGGACAACTCCCGATGGTCCGGTGGCGGGGACAGACCCCGCCTCGGGCGCACCGGTACGGTCGCCCCGTGGATTCCATACCCGGCGGCCGGCCGTGGCAGCGACCCGACCGGAGCGACCCGGTGCTGCCCGGGCCGGGCCAGGGCCTCACGGCGCTCGCGCTGCTCTGCGCGCTGCTCGCCCCGGCCAGCTGGTTGGCCGTGCTCTGCGCCCTCGCCTGGGCCGTCGACGGTCACGACGCGCCCGTAGATGCGCTCCGCTTCGTGGATTTCCTCGGGGTCGCCGTCACGACGCCGGTCGCGCTGCTGGTCACCGGCGCGCTGCTCGTCCTCCTTCGGCGCAGGTCGGGGCTGTGCCGCCCGGTCGGCACGGTGGCGGTGGTGGCGTCGGTCTTGATGGCACCGGCGCTGGCACTTGCCTGGCCGGGCTGACGCCCGGCTCCTGTTGGCCTCCCCCGGGCCGTAGACGTGGCCGTGTCCGGCGCGGCGGTCGCCGCTCGGTAGCATTCCGGGACGGATCCGGCGGAAAAGAGGGCACCGACGTGGGCGCGCGCTTCGAGGAACTGGCCTGGCGGGAGACCCCGATCGGCGCCATCAGCCTGCGCCGGCGGCGGGATCCCGCCCTCCAGGTCGAGGTGTACGAGGTGAAGCTCGACGACGAGTTCCTGATGTCCAGCCTCTTCCCGGTCGCGGAGATCGAGCTGGCCAGACTGGGGCTGGCCCCGCTGCCCGGCGGCGACCTGGACGTGGTGGTCGGCGGGCTCGGCCTCGGCTACACCGCGCGCACCGCCCTCGCCGACGACCGGGTGGGCTCGCTGCTGGTCGTGGAGGCGATCGAGGACGTCATCGACTGGCACCAGCGGGGTCTGCTGCCGTTCGCGGCCGGGCTGGCCGACGATCCGCGGACCCGTTTCGTCCACGCCGACTTCTTCGCCGCCGCCGCCCGCGACGGATTCGACCCGGACCGCCCCGGCCGCCGCTTCCACGCGGTGCTGCTCGACGTGGACCACTCGCCGCGCAACCTGCTGGATTCCGGGCACGCCGCCTTCTACACCCCGGAAGGGCTGCGCCGGCTCGCCGAGCACCTGCACCCGGGTGGGGTCTTCGCGCTCTGGTCGGACGACCCGCCGGACCCGGACTTCGAGCGGAGCCTCGCCGCGGTGTTCGCCACCTCCCAGGCGCACGTCGTGCCGTTCGCGAACCCCCTGACCGGCGGCGAGTCCGCGAACACCGTCTACGTCGCGCAGCGCGCCGACTGAGCCGGCGGGCCGGGCCACCCTGCGGCCGGGGCGGGCGGACGGCTCACAGGACGGCGAATCCCGCTCGCCAGGAGGGATACGTCGGGGTCCAGCCGAGGTGCTTGCGGGCGTAGTGGTTGCTCGCTCCCCGCGCCCAGCCGTGCCGCTCGCCGTCGGTCACCGCGGGAGCCGCGACCCCCACCGCCGCGCAGAACACGGGCACCCACTCCGCGGCTGGGGCGGGCTCGTCGTCGCAGACGTTGACCGCGCCGGACGGCCAGTCCAGGGCGGCGAGCGCGGCGGCGACGGCATCGTCGACATGCAGCAGGCTGCTCGCGTCCGCGTCAGCAAGGACCTTGCCGGCAGCGGCCAGCTGAGCCATCTGGCCGTCGCGTGCGTACCAGGTGTCCGGGCCGTAGAGGGTGCCGTACCGCAGCACGATCCACTCGGGTGCCTCCTGAACGGCAGACTCGAGCGCGGCGACACCGGCCACACTGGTCTGCCGCGGTTCGGGGGCGCCGAGGTCGAGTGCGGTCTTCTCGGTCGCGGGCTCGGCGCCCGGCTCGTACGCCCAGGCGATGCTCTGCCCCACGATCCGGCGTACGCCGGCAGCAAGCGCCGCGTCGACCAGGTTACGGGTCCCGACCCGGCGCAGCCGCGAATTGGCGGCGAAGTCGCCCGTGCTCAGGCTGGTCAACTGGTGCATCACCACGTCGGGCCGGGCGTCGCGGACGGCGGCCGCCACCGCGTCCCGGTCGAGCACGTCGACGGGGACCGGACCGTTGCGGGCCAGCCCGATGACCTCGTGTCCCTGGTCGGTCAGGATCGGCCCGAGCCGGCGACCGATGACGCCGGTCGAACCGGCAAGAAGGATGCGCATGACGATGCTCCGGTATCAGTTCGGCCGGGGCGCCCGGCGGTCCTTGCGCTGTTCGAGTTCCTCGGGGCTGACAAACACCAGCATCTCCTGGTTGGGCGCGCAGACCATGACAGCCAGGAACTTGCTCGTCCGGTCCGGCAGGTTGTTGGCGGCCTGGTAGTGAATGACGTCGCCGCCGGGCTCCCAAAACGCCTCACCGGCCTTGATCACCCGTTCCGGCTCGCCCTCCAGCTCGAAGATCATCTCGCCCTCGATCATGTAGCCGAAGACCGGACCGGAGTGCCGGTGCGGCGGCGAGCCGGGGTCACCCGGCGGTAGTTCGACTGTCCCGGTCATCACGTGCGAGCCCTCTGGCAGCACCGGCGGCATGGCCGTGCCCAGCAGCACGACCTCGTTGTTTCCCATCTTCATCGTCTGCATGAATCGAACGTAGCCCGGCCCGGACCAACAGAATGGACCACTCAGCGACTATTCTGATGGACCAGTTGGCCGAGTTTGCTTAGCGCCAACTTCCACTCGTGCGACGGCGGCGCCGCGTACCCGAGGATCAGGGCCGCCGCCTGCCGCTCGTCCGCCGGATCGTGCCAGTAGCCGTTGCTGTGCAGGCCGATCAGGTGCAGGCCCTGGCCACGCCCGATCTGGATCAGCCGGCGCTCCTCGGCCGCCGAGGCCAGCGGCAGCAGCGCGTGCATGCCGGCCGCGATGCCCTCCAGTGGGGTGGTGGTCACCTCGGCGAGGCGGTCGGCCAGCTCGGCCCGGCGGCGCCGGTAGGTCAGGCGCATGCGGCGGATGTGCCGGTCGTAGTCGCCCTGCGTGAGCAGGTCGGCCATCGCGAGCTGGTCGATCGAGGAGACCGCGGCGCCGGTCTCCAGGATCACGTCCGCGAGGTCGCGGCGCAGCGGCTCGGGAACGACGAACCAGCCCAGGCGTACGCCCGGTGCCAGCGACTTGCTCGTGCTGCCGGCGTAGACGATCCGCTCCGGCGCCAGCGCCTGCATCGCGCCCACCGGCCGCTGGTCGTAGCGGAACTCCCCGTCGTAGTCGTCCTCGATCAGGAATGCGTCGTGCTTTCGCGCCCAGGCGATGAACCGGTAGCGGTGCTGCGGGGCGAGCACCACCCCGGTCGGATGCTGATGCGCCGGGGTGAGCAGCGCGGCCTGACCCACGGCCTCGTCCGGGTCGGCCCCGCCCGCGCCAACGGTGAGCGGGGTGACGGTCAGGCCCGCGGCACCGAGCACCATGCGGTGAGGGGCCAGACCGGGATTCTCGGTGGCGATGGCGCGTACGCCACGCCGGCGCAGCGCCCGCGCCAGCAGGGACAGACCCTGGGTGAATCCCGCGGTGATCACCACCGCGTCCGGGTCGCAGCGCACCCCCCGGGTGCGCGCGAGATACCCGGTCAACGCCGCCCGCAAGGCCGGCAGCCCCGTCGGCTCGGGGTAGTCCAGCGTGCCGCGCGACGCCGTCGCCAACGCCCGGCGGATGCTGCCGGCCCAGGCCGCGCGCGGAAACGAACCGAGATCAGGTAATCCCGGCCGCAACTCGATGGCCGACTCGGACGCCGTCGACGGCCGTGGTTTCCGCCGCGAGTCGGGCAGCTCATGGCGTACGTCCGCGACCCGGGTACCCGAGCCGGGCGCCGACACCAGCCACCCTTCCGCCACCAGTTGCGCGTACGCCTGCACCACCGTGCCCCGGGCCAGGCCCAGGTCGGTGGCCAGGCTCCGGCTCCCGGGCAGACGCGACCCCGCCCGCAGCCGACCGGTTCGAATGCTCTCTCGTAGCGCACTCTCCAGCGAACGACCCGGGAACCCCGCATCCCGATCGAACTCCAGATGCAGGTCGAGTGATTCGGCCATCCGCCAACGATCCCATCCGTGCGGCCGGCGCGACGTGTTCGACGACGACTCAGGCAGCTCGTCAAGCCGATCCACGGGCAGCCGCCGCTGAACCGCCGCACACCACATGCGGTCAGGTGATTCGCCTCGACACCGACGGGTTATCGCTGGAACCGGGTCAGCTTCTGCGGGTTGAGGATGATCAGCACTCGTTCGATACCGTCGGGTGAGGCGTCGACGGTGACCAACCCGACGGCGGTTCCTGCCCGCGACAGGAGGATCGCGGCCTCGCCGTTGGATTCGACGATCTCCAACGAGAGGTCGCTCCCGAACTTGCGGACCAGCCCCAGGATGTAACGCGCCACGTTGTCGCGTCCGACGATGGGCAGCTGTGCGGCCCGGACGGCGCCGCCGCCGTCGGCGTAGGAAACGGCTGTCTCGGCGAGCAGTTTCTCGAGCTGGGTCAGGTCTCCGGATCGGGCGGCGGTGAGGAATGCACGCAGCAGACGGCCGTGGTCCGCGCGGGCGACCGGATCGCGCCGCTCCTGGGCCAGGTGCATCCGGGCGCGTCGGCCGAGCTGCCGCGCGTTCGCCTCACTGATGCCGAGTACCTCGCCGACCAGCCGGAACGGGTAGTCGAACGCCTCGTGCAGCACGTACACCGCCCGCTCGGCCGGGGTGAGCCGTTCCAACAGGAGCAGCACGGCAAGTTCGAGCGACTCGTTGCGTTCGGCCTGGAACATCGGGTCGGCGGACGTGTCGACGGGCTCGGGTAGCCACGGCCCGGGATAGAACTCGCGGCGGGCGCGAGCCGATGTCGCGGCGTTCAGAGCGATTCGAGAGGTGGTCGTGATCAGGAAGCCGACCGGGTCCCGTACCTGGCTGCGATCGGTTTGCTGCCACCGAAGCCAGGCGTCCTGCACGACGTCCTCCGCCTCCGTGACGCTGCCGAGCATCCGGTAGGCGATGCCGAAGAGCCGGGGACGGACCGCGTCGAATACCCCCAGGGCGTCGATCAGTGTCCCCTCGTTCCCTAGCCCTGTCATGACTGCCCGCCTCGTCCCTTCTGTCCGCGGCTGTGCGGATGAACTCGCTCCACTGCCGATGTCGCCGCTGTCGCTGAGCACCCGCGCACAGGTGGATACCCCCGCACGGCCGTACTACAGCTTCGGCGCGTCACGCCAGGCACGCCCTCGTCGGGGCACCGGACTCGCAAGAGCGGAGTGACCTGCTCGGTCGACGATCTGGCCGTCGGTACGGCGTGGGCCCGATTCGAGTAGGTCGACACAGATCCGCACGAGCGTGCCGACGAGCCAGGTGACCGGCCTGTCGATGCTGTCCTGTTCGTCGTCCTGCATCGTGTACCAGCGGACGTACGTTTCCCGTACCGCGTATTCCGCCGCCGCGGCTGAGTCGAGCAGGCAGTGTGCGATGTTCTCGAGGAGGCGTCGTTCGGCGACGACCGCGCAGAACGTGCTGGGTAGCGGGGCCGACCGAGGTGGCCGGCGGGATTCGGGAACCATCGTTCTCCCCTCAGTGGGCGGCCGGAGCCGGCGCGACGCCGAGCCGAGCCGCTCGGCGGTCACGCAGCACCGTGAGCAGGATGATCACCAGGCCGACGAGCGCCACGGCCGCGTTTCCGGTGGTGAGGAGAATCGCCTCCCCGACGGTGGCGTTCTCCATGTTGGCGAGGTGATAGAAGAAGTGCGGCACTCCGAAGATCGAGTAGGCCGCTGCGGCGGGGATGACGAAGTGGGCCTTGGGTTTGACCGCCGCGATGCCCAGCAGCAACGCGATCGCCAGTGACGCGGTGCCGAAGTCCCGCGCGTAGTGCTCACTGAACGGCGGCGTGAGGTCCACCGTCGGGAAGTCCGTGTAGAAGCTCGCTGGCCAGATCGCGTTCCAGAGCCCGACCACGGCGTTGTCGACGAACAAGATCGCCAACGCGATGCGGATGATGACGGTCACGAGTTGTTGCTCCTTCCGCTGTCCCGACCCGGCGTCCGAGGTGTCACCGGTACGGACCGAGCAGCTCTGCGATTCGTGACAGGTCGCCGAGCGGCCGGCCCTGCTGTCACGAATCGCGGCGTCGCTCGGTCCCACCTTCGAACGCCGCGGCCGTCTGCGGCGGAGGGAGCATGCCATGTACAGACCTGTTGCCGAGGGCGTGACCGGCGAGCCGTGCATCGGCCGGGCACCTCTCATTCGTCGTACCGTCGGATTGATCGTCGCGGTCGCGCTGGCTGCTGGTCTCCCGCTGGCGGTCGCGCCGACCCCGGTGTTCGCCCACGGCGCGACGCACTCGATCACGCCGGCGGACGGTGCCGCGCTCCCGACCGCCCCGCGCCGGGTCGAGGTGGTGTTCGCCGCCGCGATCACCCCGGAGAGCACCGTCACGATCATGGACCGCACGGGAACGGACTGGGCCGGCGGCCGGCCGGCCGTCAGAGGCGCGACGCTGGTCCAGCCGGTGGACGCTGGTATGCCCGACGGCGGGTACGAGATCAGCTGGCGCGCAACCTTCACCGACGGACACCCGGTGGCCGGCAGGGCCGGGTTCACCGTGGGGGCGGGCGCGGCGGCGAACCCCTTCCGAGCCCGGGTCACCCACGGTGGAGTGGTCGCGTTCTACGCCGCCGCAGGCGTGGCCGTACTCGCTCTCCTTGTCGCGATCATGACGCTTTCCCGCGTTGTCTACACCGCCGGCAGGCCTAGCTCGCCGGCCTCGGCGCGGGGCGAGCGTGAGCAGCCCACGCTTTAGGGCGTTTGGCTGAACTTCGGCCTTGGCGGGAAGTCAGATAGGTAGGACCAACAGTGCTGGCACAGCGGTTGATGTCTCCTTCACACCGGCGCCCGGACCCGGGCGACGCACCACTGCAGCGTCACGGCTGACGCGGATCGGGAGTTACTTCAGTGCGTATCGCGGTAGCCGGCGGGACCGGCTGGGTCGGAAGACGCGTCGTCGACACCGTCGAGGCTGCCGGCCACGAGCCCGTCGTGCTCGCCCGCTCGACAGGCGTGGACCTGATGCGCGGCTCCGGGTTGGACGACGCGCTGAGCGGCGTTGCGGTTGTGATCGATGTCAGCAACGTGGTGACGACGAGCCGGAAGAAGTCGGAGAGGTTCTTTGGCAGGGCGACCGGCAACCTGCTCGCGGCCGGCCAGCGCGCCGGTGTGCGGCACCACGTCGTTCTGTCGATCGTCGGCGTCGACCGGGTGAATTTCGGCTACTACGCAGGCAAGCGACGCCAGGAGGCGCTCGTTCTCGACGGCCCGGTACCCGCGACGGTGCTCCGCTCGACCCAGTTCTACGAGTTCGCGGCGCAGGCGGTCGCCTATGGCGGACCGGTCGCCGTGGTGCCCCAGATGCTCAGCCAGCCGATCGCGGCCCACGAGGTCGCCCGCTGCCTGGTCGACCTCGCCTTGGCAAACCCGGCCGGCTTGGTGTCGGACATCGCCGGCCCACAGCAGCTGAGAATGCCGGACATGGCTCGCCGCCTGCTGCGTGCCGGGGGCAGTCGCCGCGTCGTCCTGCCGCTCCGCCTTCCGGGACGCACCGGTCAGGCCATCGCCGGAGGTGGCCTGCTGCCCGCCGGGCCCGGCCCCCGAGGCCAGCAGACCTTCGACGAGTGGCTGGCGAGCCCGGCGGCTCTGCGGTGACCGCGCTGATCCGGATCGCCCTGGCCGTCCTTTTCCTCGACGAACTCGTCGTCGGGTTCTGGAACCAGGCCTTTCCCGAGAGCTTCTACAGGAACTTCCCGACCGTCACCCTCACCCCGCCGTTCAGCGAGCACTACGCGCGAGACTTCGGCGGAGCCACCCTCGGCCTCGCCGTCGTCCTCGGCATAGCGTTCGTCGCGCCTCGCGCCGTGTTCACCATCCCCGCGGCGGCGGCCTTCTCGACCTTCGCCATACCCCACTTCTTCTTCCACGTGACCCATCTCGACCACGCCACCCGTGGCGAGGCCGTGTTCCTCACGGCTGGCAATGCCGTCGTCGCCCTGCTCGGCCTTCTCGTCATCGCCCTGACGCTTGTCCGGGACGCCAGGCATCGCCGACGGCACGGCGTCGAACGGCCCCCGAGCGGAGCCGGATCTTGAGGTACTGCGACCTTCGGTGAGAACCGAGACGTCCGCCCAGCTCAGGCATGGTGTGAGCCGTACCGGGAAGGACGGCCGGGAAGCCGCCCGTCGCGCGGGCGGCCGGCACAGGAGGTGGAAGATGCGGGCCATGCTCTGGGTCGTCGGCGTGATCGCCGGCGCGCTCATCCTGCTCGGGCTACTCCTCGAAGCGGTCCGCTGGCTGGTGATCATCGGTGCGGTCGCCCTGGTCGTGGTGGTCGTGCTGGGTGTGCTGAAGGCCTGGCAGTTGATGCATCACTCCCCTGGACGCCGCTGAGGCGCGGCCGCCGGCCGATTCCTCCCCGTTTTTGGTTCTGTCGGAAACCCGACCGCCCGCAACCTAATCATGGGTCTTCACGTGTTGCGTGCAACATGTGTCCGGATCACCGGGCGCAGCCGCACGGGGGAGGAACCCATGACCCACATCGCCCGCCGCCGGGTGCTCGCCGGCGTCGCCGCCGGCCTGCTCACCGCGTCGCTCGGTGTCGCCACCGGATCCGGAGCCGCATCCGCGGAGTCCGTCCGGCCCTGCTCAGTCAGCCCGCTGCCCTACCCGGCCGACTCGTACCGGGCTTCGGCCGACGCGATCGCCCCCACCGGCCGGTTCATCGCCGGGTCCGGCCTGCGCACCAGCGGCCCGGTGAACGAGCCGCTGTTGCTGCTCTGGGAGGGCTTCCGGCTCACCACCGTGGTGTCGCCGCTCGTCGAGACCGTGGTGGACGTCAACAACGACGGCGTCGTGGTCGGCTACGGCTGGGTGAACGGCCACAGCCAGCCGTGGCGTTACCGCGACGGGCAGGTGCAGCCGCTGCCGGTGCCGCCCGGCTCCCAGGGCACCGTGGTCACGGCGATCAACACCGCCGGGGACGTCGTCGGGCACAGCAACCTCGCGACGACCGGCGAGTTCATCTCGGTGATCTGGCCGGCGGCGCGGCCGGGCACGGTCGAGGTGCTCGACGCACCCGCCGGGGCAATGGCGAGTGGCATCATCGACGACGGCACCATCGTCGGCACCGCCGGCTACCTCGGTGCGTCGACCGGCTGGATCCGTCACCCGGACGGCAGGCTCGCCGAGCTGACCATGCCCGACTCCCTGTCCACCACGGTCAACGGCGCGGGCGGTCACTGGGCGATCGGGCTCGCCAACCAGGGCGGCAGCAATTCCACGAAGGTCCGGTGGGACCTGCGGACCGGCGTCGGGACGGCCCTCGACCCGCGGCTGCCTGTGGTCAGCGACGTGAACGCCGCCGGCGTGGTGGTCGGCGGTGACCGGCTCACCCGGGGCGGCGGCTCGGTGCTGCTGCCGGGCGGCGGCGGGGCACGGGCGATCGCCGACAACGGCGTGGTGGTGGGCTTCCGCAACAACGACGGCGACGTTCGCCCGATCCGCTGGATCGGCTGCTGATCGAGCGCCGCTGACCTGCCGCACCGCACGTCAACGGTAGTGGTCGCCGGCCGTCCCCCGGGACGGCCGGCGGCGACCGTTCGCCCCGATGTCAGAACCAGTCGTCGCGCATCTCCAGCGTGGTCCGGTCGAGGCTGGCCAGCAGGTCGAACTGTGGGCCGGTGCGGGGCAGCTCGTACCGGAAGAAGTAGCGGGCGGCCTGGCGCTTACCGGCGTGCAGGTCGGCGTCCCCGGAGGCGGCGTCTCCCCCGGCGCCCCCCGCCGCCTCGACGGCGAGCAGCTGCTCCAGCCACATCCAGGCGATCACCACGTGACCGACCGCCTCCAGGTAGAGGCTGGCGTTGGCGAGCGCGACCTCCGGGTCGCCGCCGGCCCAGAGCCGGCGGGTGACGGCGGTGACCCGGTCCACCGCGGCGCCGAGCTGCCCGGCAAGCTGCGCGGCCTCCCCCTCGAGCGTTCCGGCCCGGCGCACCGTGTCGCCGATCGTCTCGACCAGCAGCGCCAGGCCCGCCCCGTCGCGCATGGTGACCTTGCGGCCGAGCAGGTCCAGCGCCTGAATGCCGTGGGTGCCCTCGTGGATCGGGTTGAGCCGGTTGTCCCGCCAGTGCTGCTCCACGTCGTGGTCGCGGGTGTATCCGGCGCCGCCGTGCACCTGGATCGCCAGGTCGTTGGCGGCCAGGCACCACTGCGCCGGCCAGCTCTTGGTGATCGGGGTGAGTACGTCCAGCAGCAGGCGAGCCCGGTCGCGCTCCGCCGGTTGCGGCGCGGTCTTCTGCTCGTCGAGCAGCCGTCCGCAGTAGAGCACGAGTGCCAGTGCGCCCTCCACGTAGCTTTTCTGCGCCAGCAGCATCCGCCGCACGTCCGGGTGGCCGATGATCGGCATCTGCGGCACGCCCGGGTCCTTCCCGGCGAGCGGACGGCCCTGCGGCCGCTGCCGGGCGTACTCCAGGGACTTCAGGTAGCCGGTGTAGCCGAGCGCGGTGGCGCCGGCGCCGACCCCGATCCGCGCCTCGTTCATCATGTGGAACATCTGCGCGAGACCCTGGTGCGGCTCGCCGACCAGGTGACCGACCGCGCCCGGGCGCCCGTGCGGGCGGTGCGCGCCGTCGCCGAAGCTGAGCAGCGTGTTGGTGGTGCCCCGGTAGCCCATCTTGTGGTTGAGCCCGACCAGTGCGACGTCGTTGCGCGCGCCGAGCGCACCGTCCGGGCCGACCAGCACCTTCGGCACGACGAAGAGCGAGATGCCCTTCACGCCGGGCGGGCCGCCGGGGATCTTGGCCAGCACCAGGTGGACGATGTTCTCGGCCAGCTCGTGGTCCCCGCCGGAGATCCACATCTTGGTTCCGTGCAGCCGATACGTGCCGTCGTCCTGCGGCTCGGCGCGGGTGGTGATGTCGGCCAGCGAGCTGCCCGCCTGCGGCTCGGAGAGGCACATGGTGCCGAAGAACCGGCCCTGCACCATCGGACGCACCCAGGTGTCGATCTGCTCCGCGCTGCCGTGCGCGAGCAGCAGGTTGGCGTTGCCGAGGGTGAGGAACGGGTACGCCGAGGTGCCCACGTTGGCCGCCTGGAACCAGGCGAAGCAGGCCGCCGCGACGGTGTGCGGCAGCTGCATTCCGCCGACCGACTCGTCCAGGCTGGACGCGAGCAGCCCGGTCTCGGCGAAGACGTCCAGCGCCGCCTTCACCTCGGGGATGAGCCGCACCCGGCGGCCGTCGAAGGTGGGCTCGGCGAGGTCCGCCGCGCGGTTGTGCGGCGCGAAGTGCTCGGTGGCCACCCGTTCGGCCAGCTCCAGCACCGCGTCGAAGGTCTCCCGGGAGTGCTCGGCGTAGCGTGGCCGCTCGGTCAGCCGGGTGACGTCCAGCCAGTCGTACAGCAGGAACCGCAGGTCACGACGGCAGAGCAGGGTGGACGACACGGGTCTCCTCTCGAGCGTCCCCGGCGACCGGAGGCCGCCGCGGGCCGGGCGGGCGGCTCAGCCGTGACGCAGCCCGGCGATCGCCTCCCGCAGGTCATCCTGGCCGATCGGCCCGACCGGTGCAGCACCCGTCGCCTCACCCATCGCCTTGGCCAGTTGGACCCGCCGGAGCACCTCGCGGAGGTCCGCACCGGTCAGCCCGGGGCTGACCGCGGCCAGCCCGGCCGGGTCGATGTCGTCGGCGAACATCCGGAACCCGGACGACTCGTGCCGGTCGACCAGGTCCCGGATCATCCTGGTGATGATCGCGGCACGACCGGCCTCGTCGGGCGGCGGGATCGACAGCTTCACGTCGAAGCGGCCGGAGCGGATCAGCGAGGCGTCCACCCGCTGGGGGAAGTTGGTGGTGGCCACCACGATCACGTTCGGGTTCTCCTCGATCAGGGTGTTCATCTCCTGCTTGAAGATTCCCGCCACCGCGTTGACCGCCTGGCTCGCGGCGTCCCCACCGGCCCCGGCGTAGCTGATGATGCTGTCGAACTCGTCGAAGAGCAGCACCGTCGGCTCGCGGTAGCGGCGCGCCTCGCGGAAGATCTGCTTGATGTTCCGCTCGGAGCCACCGAGCCACTTGTCCAGGATCTCCGGGGTGCGGATCTCCCGGAACTCCGCGCCGATCTCGTTGGCCAGCGCCCGGGCCAGCATGGTCTTGCCGGTGCCCGGCGGGCCGTACAACAGGATTCCCTGCGGCCGGCGGGCGCCCCAGCGCGCCATCACCTGCGGATGCCGGAACGAGATGGCGATCTCCCGGAACCGGGCGACGACCTCGTCCAGGCCGCCGACCTGGTCGAGGCTCACCGCCTCGCTGCGCGGCGCCGGCCGCGCTCGGGTCGGTGCGACCGGCCGGGCCAGCACGTACGTCCCGCCGCGCAGCGCGCGCGGCTCCGGGTCGTCACCGACGATCTCCCGGACCACCTGCAGCACCACGGTGACCAGCGCCCGCAGGTGCGCCGGGGTGACCGCCGAGGCGACCGCGGCGGCGCGCACGGTGACCAGCCGGCCGCCGCCGACCGCCGGCTCGTCGCTGATCTCCGGATCCAACCCCAGCTCCGCGGCGGCGCGCAGCACCGCGACACCGGCCGGGTCGCCGACCGGCGGGCGCTCGGCCACCGCGGCCGGCGCCGGCCGGTCCAGGCCCAGGCGCCGGGAGGCCTCGACAGCCATCCGGCCGGCCCGGACGGCCAACGGCCCGACCGGGGCGCCGGTCGCGGCCAGACGCCGCACGAGCAGCATGCCGGCCGGGCCGGCGGCGCCGGCGGCGAGCCAGCGCAGCGGATGCTCGGGCCTGATGGGCGGGGCGGTACGGATGATGGCGGCCATCCGGCACCGCTGCACGCCGTCGACGACTGTCGGGGCCAGCGTGAAGCCGACCTGGTCGACCGGAGCCGGGAACGGGCCCTCCAGTCGCACCTCGACCGGCCCGGTGCGGGCCGCCGCGAGCAGGGCGTCGGGGTCGACGATGGTGACCTGGCAGCCGAACAGCTCAACGGTGTCGGCGCCCGGTCGCAGGCCGTGATCCGGTTCCGGCATGGGCATCCCCGTTTCTCGAACGGCGCTGACCAGCGAAGTCTGACACCTGCCCACGGCACTCGCCACCGGACGACAGCCGCGGTACGCCTGCTCGCCCGGGCGCGACGCGGGCCCGGGGTCAGCGGCGGAAGGTGCGCTCGAGCAGGTCGAACATCGCGTTCCAGTGCCGCTCGGTGGCCTGCTCGTCGTACGACGCGGTGTCGGCCATGGTGAAGCCGTGGCTAGCGCCCGGGTACACCTCGGAGCGGTACCGCGTTCCGGCGGCGTCCAACGTCCGCTCCAGCTCCGCGATCTGCTCGGCGGTCATCGACCCGTCCTGGTCGGCGTGCGCGAAGTACAGCTCGCCGGTGACCGCGCCGACGCCCCGGTGCGGGCTGTCGGGCGCGTCGGTGACCACCCGGCCGGCGTGGAAGCTGGCCAGCGCGGCGATCCGGTTCGGGTACGCCTCGATGGCCCGCAGCGCGTTCATCCCGCCCATGCAGTACCCGACGGCGGCGACCGGACCCTGCGCGACGTCGTCGCGGGCGGCGAGGAAGTCCAGGTACGCCCCGGTGTCGCGGTCGACCACCTCGGGGGTCAACGCCATGATGTGCGGCGTGATCTCGCCGAACAGGGCGCCCCGGTGCTCCGGCTCGGCGAGCCGGGACAGGTCGAACAGCGGCGTCCGGCCGGCCCGGTAGAACAGGTTGGGCACCAGCACGAGGTAGCCCCGCGCGGCGATCCGTTCGGCCATCTCGGCCAGCCGGGGCCGCAGCCCGAACGCGTCCATGAAGACCAGCACGGCCGGGAAGGGGCCGTCGCCGTCCGGCCGGACGAGGTACGCGTCCGCGACCCCGTCCGCGGTCTTCACGTCCACCGTGGTCGTCTGCACCCGCAACCCCTTTGTCCGGAAACCGTCGTCCCGCCGCACGCTACCCCTCGCTGTTCACCCGCTTCGACAGGCCCCGGAAGCCGTCGGTACGGCTGGTCGCGACGCCCTGCCCGGCGGTGCGGAGGGGCTCACGACCCCTCCGGGTGGTCGGTGCCGAGCAGGCCGGTCAGCAGGCCGCGCAGCGTCCGCTCGAAGAGGTCCGTCGCGGGTGCGGACGCCGGTGGTTGGCGGAACGCCGCCACCAGGTGCGGGTACGCCGCGAGGTCGAAGCCGGCGAAGGTGAACGGCGGGGCGGCTGCCTCGTTACGGGCGAAGAGGCTGACCACACCGGTCATCATCGCGATCGCCTCGAACTTCGCGGCGATGGGGCGGCGTACGGGAGTCATGACCCGCAGGCAGTTGTCGAACCAGGCCAGCGCCTCCGGCCCGATGCCGGAGGGCCGGTGGATGACGTCGATGAGCCATCGGTGGCGCTGGAACAGGGCCAGTTGCCGGCGGGCCAGCAGCAGC
Organism: Micromonospora sp. NPDC051006; assembly: GCF_044456245.1. Taxonomy (NCBI): domain Bacteria; kingdom Bacillati; phylum Actinomycetota; class Actinomycetes; order Micromonosporales; family Micromonosporaceae; genus Micromonospora; species Micromonospora sp. NPDC051006. Next base: position 52,858 of record NZ_JBITFP010000022.1, on the reverse strand, counting down.
AGGTCGTCCAACCAGTCGCCGTCGGTCTCCGGATAGGGCCGCAGCTCCCCCACCACCCGGTCGGTCATCAGGTCAAGCAGGTCGTCGCGGGACGAGAGGTACCGGTAGAGCGAGCCGGCGCCGGTGCCCAGCGCGGCGGCGACCGCCCGCATCGACACCGCGGCGAGGCCGTCGGTGTCGGCCAGGGCGATGGCAGCGGCCACGATCGCGTCGCGGCTGTGCGCCGGGGCGGGACCGCGACTGCCGCGCTCGGCTCGGATCCAGATCGGTTGTCGCCCGGAGTCACCGTCGCCGGGAGAGGTGGATGCGTCGCTCACCGATTCACTGTAAACTGCAAACGACGTTCGCAGTTTAGGTAGCAGGAGGTGGCGGGTCATGACGCGGATCACCGCACGGGACGGCGCGAGCATCGTGCTGCACACGACGGGCACCGGTCCGGGGATCGTGGTGGTGCACGGCGGAGGCGTCACCATCGACGTCTACCGCCGACTGGCGGCGGCGCTGGCCGACCGGTTCACGGTGCACCTCTACAACCGGCGCGGGCGGGCGGACGCCCCGCCCAGGTCGGAGCCCTACCACTTCGAGCAGGACATCGACGACCTCGCCGTGGTGCTGGAGCAGACCGGCGCCCGCAACGTCATCGGGCACAGCTCCGGCGGTTTCATCGCGATGCGGGCCGCGCTCCGGCTGCCGATCGACCGGCTCGCGCTCTACGACGCGGCGATCTCCATCGACGGCGGGTTTCCCGCCGACTGGTTGGACGCCGCGGTCGAGGCGCTGCGCGCCGGCGACACCGCCCGGGGCATGGCCATCACCGCGGGCGGCATCAACACCCAGTCGGCGTCGGCGAAGCTCCCGCTCGGCGTGCAGACCGCGATCTGCCGGCTGTTCCTGCGTACCCCGATCGGGCGGAGCATGGGCGAGCTGCTGCCGATGACCCTGGACGAGTCGCGCCTGATCCACGAGCACGACGGCCCCGCCGACCAGTACGCCGGAATCACCGCCGAGGTGCTGCTGGCGTGCGGCGCCGACGGGCCTCCCTACTACCCGCAACTCAACGAGGCGCTCGCCCGGGTGCTGCCACGCGCCCGGACCCTGATCGTGCCCCGCAGCGGCCACGACGCCATCAACCGGGCGCGTCCGAGACTCGTCGACCCGTTCGCCGCGTTCTTCGCCGCTCCGGTGACGCCGGAACGGGCGCACCTCTGACGGTCACGCCGACGCCGGTCACCCGGGGCGGCCACGTCCCGCCCCGACGTGACCGGCGAGAAACGCGTTGCGCCGCGTGATGAGTCGGCGCAGATACGGTCGCAGGACAAGGCTGGCCACGATGGCGCCGACGGGCCCCATCGGAGCGCTGAACTCGATGACGTCCCGCATGATCGTGACCGATGGGTCGAGCGGATCCGGCGTGAAGACGTGCTGGTGGCGCCATCGCCGGAACGGGCCGCGGACCTGCTCGTCGGTGAAGCCGTTCGGCCGCTGATAGTCCGTGATCCGAACGGTCATGCGCCAAGGGATGCCGAAGTGCCGCGCTTCCCAGGTAACGACATCCCCCGCCGTCAGCTGGCCGCTCGTGACGCCGTCGACCGCACGCTCGACACTGGCGCCCATCGACTCGGTATGCAGACCGACGTCCAGGCAGGCGTCGAACACTGCCTCCGGCGCTGCTCTCACCGTCGTGGTCAGCTCGATGCGCGACACGCCGTTCACCCTAGGCGGGTAGCTCGCTCACCCTGGCGCGGCCTCCGCTGGCGCCTTGGCGAGGCAACGACCTTGGCTAGGCTGTTCGGCATGCCCGTACGCCGCCCGCACCGCGACGATGCCGGCCAGAGGTGGGCCCAGACCGCGGCGTCGACGCGTACGACGGGACTGGCGACCCGGTGACTGGACCACCCGCGCCTGCCCAGCGGGGCAAGCCGGCCGCGCCCGCCCGCCGCCCAGGGCTGGCCGCCGCCTGCGATCGACTGGCCCGGTCCCGTCCCTTCGAGATCGGCATCGTCGTCGTCATCCTCGCCAACGGGGTGGTCCTCGGTCTGGAGACCTATCCGGACCTGGTGGCGGCGGGCGCGGCGCTGCACGGGCTGGAGCTGTTCTTCCGCGCCGTCTTCGTCGTCGAGATCGCCATCCGGCTGGTGGCCTACGGGCGTCGGCCGCAGGACTTCTTCCAGCACGGCTGGAACGTGTTCGACTTCGCGGTGATCACGGCGATCTTCATACCGGGCCTGCACGGCGACCCGGCCCTGCTGCGCGTGGTGCGGGTCGCCCGGATGGTCAGGTTGGTGCGGTTCTCTCCGGGGCTGCGCACCATCGTCTCCGCACTGTGGCGCAGCCTGCCGGGCGTCGGCGGTTTCCTCGCCCTGGCCGTGGTGACCCTCTACGTGTACGGCATGGCCGGCTGGCTCATCTTCGGCAGCACCTATCCGGAGCAGTACGGTGACATCGGCCGGTCCCTGCTGACGCTGTTCGTGCTGCTGTCCCTGGAGACGCTGCCGGACCTGATCGAGCAGGGCATGGCGATCTCGCCGTGGACCCTGCTCTACTACGTCAGCTACGTCGTGATCACCGTGAATCTGCTGCTCAACATCCTCATCGCGGTCATCGTCAACTCGATGGAGGAGGCACGCCGGTTGGAGATGACCGAGCGGCTCGCCCCCGGGTACGACGAGGACGGCGACGGCGTACCGGACGAGGTGGACCGCATCGCGCTGACCCAGCGGCTCGACGACCTGCGGGCGGTCATCGCCGAGCTGGAGCGGGAACTGCGGATCGACCGCGACGACGGGCACGGCCGGGCGCACCGCCAGGACGCCACCGCCCGCCGTTGAGCAGGCAACCGAGCGTGCCGCACCCACCTGAGGCGGCCCGCGCGCCCGGTCCCGACGACGTCGGGACCGCGCCTCGCACGCAAAGACGACCATCCGACGTTCTCGCGCGCCGGTCTCCATAGCAGATAGCCTCGACGGCGGTCCCAGTGGGTCGACCAAAGGACATTCAGATGACGGCGACCGTCGACAATGCCCATCCCGTCACCGACGACCCGGACACCCTCGGCACAGTGATCGAGGACGTGATCCGACCCCAGGCGCCGACCGTCGACCGCGGCGGGGCCTTCCCTCGGCAGGGCATCGACGCCCTCGCCGGCGCTGGTTTCCTGAGCCTGGCCTCCTCGACGGAGGTCGGCGGCGGTGGGCAGGGAATGCGCCCAGTCGCCGAGCTCATCGAGCGGCTGGCCGCCGAGTGCGGGTCCACGGCGATGGTGGTCCTCATGCACTACGCGGCGACCGCCGTGATCGAGGCGCACGGCCCGCGCGAGGTGCGCGAGGCCGTTGCCGCCGGCGAGCACCTGAGCACGTTGGCCTTCTCCGAGTTCGGATCGCGCAGCCACTTCTGGTCGCCGACGGGCAGCGCGACCGCGGCCGACGACGGCACCGTACGGCTCGACGCCCGCAAGAGCTGGGTCACGTCGGCCGGCGAGGCGGACAGCTACGTCTGGTCGAGCCTTCCGCTGTCACCGGAGGCCGGTCCGATGACACTGTGGCTCGTTCCCGCCGGCAGCGCCGGCCTCGATGTCACCGGCGACTTCGACGGGCTCGGCCTGCGGGGCAACGGCTCCCGACCGATGACAGCCGACGGCCTCAGCGTCCCCGCCGACGCGATGCTCGCCGCCGACGGCGCCGGCCTCGACACCGCGCTCGGCGCGGTCCTCCCCTGGTTCCTGGTGCTCAACGCCGCGTTCTGCCTCGGTCTCGCGGACAGCGCGGTCACCGAGGCCGGCCGGCACCTCACCCGGACCACGCTCACGCACACCGGCGCGGCCCTGCGCGACGCGCCCGTCGCCCGACGCGACTTCGCCCGGCTGAAGATCCGCACCGACGCCCTGCGGGCCTTCCTCGGCGACACCCTCACGGCGCTGGAGACCGGTCGGGAGGACGCGATGCTGCGGGTGTTGCAGGTCAAGGCGCTCGGCGGCGAGACGGCCGCCGAGGTGACCGACGGCGCGATGCAGCTCTGCGGTGGCAGCGCGTTCCGCAAGGAGTTGGGGCTCGAACGCCGGTTCCGTGACTCCCGCGCCGCCCGGGTGATGGCGCCGACCACCGACGCCCTGCACGATTTCGTCGGCCGCGTCGCCACCGGGCTGCCTCTGCTCGACGAGGCCAACCGCTGATGCCGGCGCCAGCTGTCCTGATGGGCGCGGTGGCCTACGACCCCAAGGTGGTGACCATCTGGGAAGGCTTCCGCGCCTGGCTGCGCGGGCGCGGCCTGGACTTCGACTTCGTCCTCTACTCGCACTACGAGCGGCAGGTCGAGGACCTCGTCGCCGGGCGGATAGACGCGGCCTGGAACTCGCCGCTCGCCTGGCTGCGCGCCGAGCGGCTGGCGGCGGCCACCGGTGGCACCGTCAGCGCCCTCACCATGCGTGACACCGACCGGGATCTGACCTCGGTCGTGGTGGTGCGCGCCGACTCGCCGGTGCAACGAGTTGAGGACCTTGCCGGGATGACGGTCGCCGTCGGCGCCGTGGACAGCCCGCAGGCGACACTGATTCCACTCGGTCACCTCGCGGCCGCCGGTGTCGAGGTCGGAATCCGCAGGTTCGACGTCGGCGTCGGCCTGCACGGCGACCACATCGGCGGCGAGCGCGACGCCGCCCGGGCCCTCGTGGCCAAGGAGGTGGACGCCGCATGCATGATCGACGCCAACCACCTGGCGTTCGTCCAGGAGGGCACGCTGCCCACCGAGGGCACCCGGATCGTCGCGCAGACCGCGCCCTACGACCACTGCAACATGACCGTCCGCGAGCCGGCCTCCGCCGGGGTCACGCTCTTCGGCGAGCTGCTGCGCGGCATGTCGTACGCCGACCCGCAGGTCCGGCCGCTGCTCGACCTCGAAGGGCTGACGGCGTGGGAAAAGGGCCGCACCACCGGCTACCAGGCCCTCGCCAGCGCGGTCGACGCCATCGGGTTCTACGCCGAGGACGGGCGGGTGACCGCCGAGGACTACCAGCCGTGAGCACCGCACCGGCGGCCGACGTCGACGTGCAGCTCGGCGGGCTGGGCTTCGGCCGCGGCGCGTACCTGCTGGTGCAGCGCGCTCTGGCCCGGCTGCCGCCGGGCGGCCGGGTGGCGGTCTCCGGCCGCGATCCCGCCCTGCGCGTACACCTGCCGGCGTGGTGCCGCAGCCGGGGCCACCGGGTCGAGTGGCCGGACCCGGCCGACCGGACGGACCTGGTGGCGGTGATCGTCCGCGGCTCGGCGGACGACGAGCGCTGGTTCGGCGCGGAGCGCGCCGGGCCGGCTCTGCCACCGGCCTTGAGCAGTCGCCCGCCGTCCCGCTGGGGGCTCGGCGCCCGTGGCGCGCTGCTCGAAGCCGGCGGGCCCGAGGCCCGCTTCGACCTGGACGAGCGTGACCTGGTGTGGGCCGACGTCGCGCCGAAGCTGTACGCGCAGGCGGCCGCGCGGCAGTGGGACCCGGAGACCGCCGTGCCGTGGCACGACGCGTTCACGCTACCGGCCGACGTCGAGGCCGCTGTCGTGCAGGTGATGACCTACCTGGTCGAGAACGAGCAGGCCGCGCTCGTCGTGCCGGCCCGCTTCGTCGGTCGGATCCACCCGCACTTCCGCGAGGTGGTGCAGCTGCTCGCCGTGCAGATGGCCGACGAGGCCCGGCACATGGAGGTGTTCAGCCGACGGGCGCTGCTGCGCGGCACGGAGCTGGGCACCTCCTCGGCAGGTGGCCGGCAGTCGCTGTTCACCCTCGTCGCCGAGTCCGACTTCGCGCTCGCCTCGTTCCTGCTCTCCGTGCTCGGCGAGGGCAGCTTCGTCGACCTCCTGGCGTTTCTCGAACAGAACGCCCCGGACCCGGTGACCCGCCGGATCTGCTGGCTGGCGATGCAGGACGAACGCCGCCACGTGGTGTTCGGCATGGCGCACCTCGAACATCAGGCCGCCGTGGATCCGTCGCTACGTGATCGGCTGCGCGCGGCCATCCACCGCCGCCACGACGCGCTGACCGACACCGCGGGCCTCAACGCGGACGTCTTCGACGCCCTCGTGGTGCTCGCGGCCGGCGGCTGGAACCCCGACGACGTTGCTGCCGGCTACGACCGGGTGCAGGAGCTGCAGAACGCGATGGACCAGGGCCGTCAACGCCGGCTCGTCCGGCTGGGCTTCCGCAGCGACGAGGCGGCCGCGCTCTCCGCACTGCACACCCGCAACTTCATGTAGCCCGCAGGCCAGCCTCGGTTGTCCCTGCCACGAACCGTCCGCCTGGTCTCGTCGACACGTGGGTCAGAGCTTCACCCAGTAACGGCGCACGGCGCCGAGCTCGGTGTCCCGGACATCCTCGAGGACACCCCCGTGGCGCTCGATCGTCTTCGCCGAGGCGACGTTGTCGGTCGCGCAGCAGATCAGCACCCGTTCCAGGCCGAGCCCGCGCGCCTCCTCGAGCATCCGCCCGAGCGCCCAGGTGGCCAGCCCTCGCTGCCGGGCCGACGGCCGGATGCCGTAGCCGATGTGACCGGCGATCCGCTGCAGAAAGTCGTTGGCGAGCTCGTGCCGCAGCGCGATTCCGCCGAGCACCTGGTCACCCTCCACGATCCATCGGTACGTGCAGTGCGCCCGGCCCGCCTCCAGTGGCGTCGCCGGGTCCGACTGCGCGGTCAGCCGGGCCACCCAGGCCGCGAACCCGGTCGGCGACTCGACCTCGTCGGACGGCCGCAGCCCGAACCCGTCCTCGTGGACGCCGGGACCCCAGTCGTCGCGTGCTTCGAGCCAGGCGGCGTGCAGACTGACGGTGGGCGCGATCAGTTCAGGCACTCCGTGACGATAACCTCCCGACCACGCCGGCCCGGGCGCGACCGGTCCGCTCGCCCTGGCAGTGGTGCCGACGCTCCGCCGGGCCACTAGCCTCTCCGGGATGAGCGATCAAGGTTGGTTGGCGGACACCCGGGCCTCGTACGACACCGTCGCGGTCAGCTACGCCGACCAGGTACGCGACGCTCTCGCCGGCGAGCCCTACCTACGCGGGAGTCTGGCGATGTTCGCCGACCTGGTCCACGTGGCCGGCGGCGGGCCGGTGGCGGACGTGGGCTGCGGACCAGGACATGTCACCGCCCATCTGCGCGAGTTGGGCGTCGACGCCTTCGGCATCGACCTCTCACCCGCGATGGTCGGCGTGGCCCGGCGCGATCACCCCGGCCTGCGGTTCGAGGTGGGTTCGATGACGGACCTGGACCTCGCCGACGCCTCGCTCGCCGGCCTGCTCGCCTGGTGGTCGCTGATCCACGTCCCCGACGACACGGTCGGCACGGTTCTCGGCCAGTTCCGGCGGGCGTTGCGTCCCGGTGGGCTGCTGCTGCTCGGCTTTCACGTCGGCGACCAGTCGCGACTGAAGACCCAGGGCTACGGCGGCCACCCGATGAAGGTCCACGTCCACCGCCGTCGGCCCGAGCAGGTGACAACCTGGCTTCGCGACGCCGGATTCACCGTCGAGGCCCAGCTGCTGATCGACCTGGACGAGAGTATCCCCGGGGCCATCCTCTTCGCCCGCCGCCGGCCCTAGCTCTCCGCGAAGACCTGGGTCGCGACCTGGTAGCCGTCGAACGCGCGCGCCACGCCGGCGTAGACCGCGATCTGCACGAACACCTCGGCGATCTCTTCCTTGGTGACACCGGCCTTGAGCGCGATGCGGAGCTGACCGCGCAGCGGTTCCAGGACGCCGAGGGTCGCCGCGATGGTCACGGAGACCAGCGCCCGGGAGCGGGTGTCCAGGTGCTCGGTGCGCGGCCAGGCGTCGCCGAATGCGTGCACCGTCGCGATCCGCTTGAAGTCCGCGCCGTTGGCCGGTTCACCGGGGCTGGCACCGAGGAAGCGCTCCAGACGGAAGCCCAGCAGGCGCTCAGCCGTGTCCAGCGCGGCGGCGTACTCCGGGTCGGTCGCCGCGGGCTCGTTCGTCGTCACGACGCTCACTCTGTCATTCACCATGGCAAAGCGGGCGGGTCCGCGCATTTTCGGCGGTGCCTACGGCCCCCGAGATCCAGTACGGCATCACCTGCACCTCGCCGCTGGCACCGGAGACGAGACGTGATTCCCGGCGACAGCGGCGAAGGAGGCGAGTTTGGCCGCTGTGGGCGGCGCGCTCAGAAGTTGACGCTGACTCCGGCCGCCTTGCAGGCCGCGGTGATGTCCGCCCCGGCCTTCTCGAAGGCGGCGTTGTCGGCGGCGCCCACCGGGTCCGCGGCGGCTGCCGCCTTCGAGGCCTGCGCACCGAACCGCGACATGGCGGTGGCCACGTCGCTGTCGCCCCCGGCGGACGCGAGCGTCGCCATCTGCTCGCTCATCTCGGTCAGGATCTTCTTGAAATCCGCCGGTGACGGTTCGCCGGACTGCATCGCCGCGATGAGCGCCGCCTTCTGGTCATCGCCGACCTTCTTCGCGGACTCGCAGAGTTCCTTGTCGCTCCTGCCGCCTGCCGCAGGCGACGACGGCGCCGAGGAGGGGGTGGCATCGGCCGAGGAAGGGGCCGCCGAGACAGAGGCTGAGGGGCCAGCCGTCGTCGCAGCGTCCTCCCCACCACAGGCGGCGAGAGCCATCAGGCAGGCAGAGAACACGACAACGGCGGGGACACGGAGAGCTTTCACGGGCGCACGCTAGCCGCACCACCTACTTTGATCAACTTGGCCGATGAGCCGCCACGCCGGTTTGAGCCGCTCCTCGGTGCGCCAGCGGGAGCCGGCCGCACCGGGGTGCAGCCAGGCCAGTGCCAGACGTGTCCACGGCGCTGTGACATATTGCCCACGCCCAGGGGCCGACGAATCCGACAGCCGATACCTACAGTCGGGCCATGGGCACCGACAACGGCGTGCGGGTCTCGCTCGCCGCGCTTGCCTGCAGCAGTGAGGCGCAAGCCGCGGGTCTGCGGCCGTGACCCCCGAACCATCGGCGGAGCGACGTCCGATCGAACACACCATCGGTCGCGTACGTGTGCGAGCCGTCTACCCCGGTAGCTTTGATCCCTTCACTCCGGGGCATCTGAACGTGGTGAACCGGGCACGCGACCTCTTCGACGAAGTGGTCGTGCTCGTCGCCGTCAACAGCATCAAGCATCCGGGCACCGACGAAGAGGAGCGAGCGGCGGCTGTCCGGGCCCTTCTGCCGGTCGAGTGGACGTCCGTCACCGTTGCGGCCTGGGGCGGGTTGACCTCCACCTACTGCCGTCGGCATGAAGTAGGAGTGATCGTCCGCGGCGTGCGTAACACCACCGACCTTCGGACCGAGTACCAGCTCGCCGCGATGAACCAGTCGCTGGGCGTCCCCACGGTATTTCTGCCTGCGCAGCCCGAACTGGCCGCGGTGTCTTCGACCGCGGTGCGCACGCTGGGGAAGTGGCCTTCGTCGGCGCAGCCGTACTAACCGAGGATTTCTGCGCGTGAGTCAACCGGCGCCCGACGTGAATCGAGGAATCGCGTGATGGAGGCCGCCACGGCCGGGTGGTCTTCGAGCATCGGCAGGTGCCCCGCATCCAACTCGTACTGCCAGGCGGCGCCGAGGCGCTGGGCGCATCGTCTTTGCAGCGCGATCGGCAACTCACGGTCACCGCTGGTACGCAGGTAACCGCGCCACCCGCTCCACTCCCGGTGGGCGGTCCCGTCTCGATAGAGGCCAGGTGACTCGGGGGTGAAGTCGGCGATGATGCGGTCGGCGACCTGCTCGGCCAGGCCGTGGGCGAGGCCGCGTCTGATCGCCGAGTCAGGTGGCCGGGTCCCGGCGAACCGCATGACGGCGCTGAGCAGCCACCGGTTCGGCACCGGCATCGCCGAGATGAACGACCCTCCCGGCCGCGGGATCACGGCACTGATCGCCAGGAAGGCACTGACACGCTCAGGTACGAGCCGGAGGACTTCGGAGCCGATCACGCCGCCGGCTGAGTGCGCAACGATCACGAACCCGCCCGTCGGCGCGGAGTCGATGGCGGCCTGGGCGTAGTCACGCAACCGCGCCCGGCCGTTCCCAGGTCGGGAAGCGACCCGGGTTTCCCGCCCCTCGCCGAGACTGCGGCGGACGTCATCCCAGATCCAGCCAGGAAGCCCGGCGCCGCTGAGGAACAAGATCGGATCGTGTGAGGTGCTCATGACAGCATCGTCACTCGGACGGATGTCACCGGCATGTCACTATTTATGGATGAGCCGCACCGACCGTCTCTACGCCCTGCGTGAGGAACTGCGACGGGCAGGGCCTGCCGGGCGTACCGCGGAACGGCTCGCCGAGGTCTTCGAGGTCAGCGTCCGCACGATCAAACGCGACATCTCGGCCCTGCAACACAGCGGCTTCCCGGTCTGGGCGCGACCCGGTCCCGGTGGCGGCTACGTGGTCGACGCGGCCGCGACGCTCCCGCCGGTGAACTTCACCGACGCCGAGGTCTCCGGCCTCGCCGCCGCCGTGGCCGCCCACCGCGGACAACCTTTCGACAGCCACGCCCGCGCCGCCCTCGTCAAGGTTCTCGGCGTGATGGACAGCCGCGCACGGGAACACGCGACCGCGTTGAACGAACGCGTTTGGATCGACCACACCGATGCTCCCGGCGGCGCGCGGACTCGACGAGCGATCGAGCAGGCGCTTCACGAACAACGCGTGCTCGTCGTGCACTACCGCGACGGGCACGGCAAGGACACCACTCGCCACCTCGACCCCGTGCTCCTGGCCCGCACCCAGGGACACTGGTACCTCGTTGGGCACTGCCGCACTCGTCAGGCGATCCGCTGGTTCCGCCTCGACCGGGTGAGTGCCGCACACCTGACCACGCAGCCCGCAGCCCGCATCCCCGTCGAAGCCGTCGGCACACCGCCCACTACCGCGGGAACCATCGCCGATCTGTGACGCCGAGCCGGGTCCCGCCGCTGCACGACGGGACCCGGCTCAACCATTCGCACGCCCGATCAGCTGTTCAGCCTCGCGAGAAGGGCATTGGCCATGCCCTGCTCGCCCCGGGCGTTCGGGTGGAACGGGGCAGCGGAGTTCTGGGGAACCAGTCCCTCGACCCACCGGGTGCTGCTGCTCTTGCACGCGTCACGGCCGATCGACGGGGTGTAGACGTCCGCGTAGATCGCGCCGTTCGCGGTCGCGGTGCTGGCCAACATCGCGTTGAGCGACTTCTCGATTCCGCGCAGGTACGGCACGTCCTGGTAGGCGATCGGGACCACTGGCCAGCAGCCGTATCCGGTGTCCGGCAGGATCGCCGGGTACCCGAGCACCGCGACCCGCGCGCCCGGCGCGGCTTGGCGGACGGCCTGCAGCACAGCGGTCACCTTCGGCGCGGCGGCGGCGATCCTGGCCTGCAACTGGTCGGTGCCTCCGGCGGTGTACCGGTCCTTGCACGGCGATCCGAGCGGGCTGCTGAGACTCGCCTCCGCGCAGTCGCTGATGATGCCGGAGAAGCCGATGTCGTTGCCGCCGATCTGCACCGTCACCAGCGCCGTGTTCGACGTGACCGCGCTGAGCTGTGGCGGCACCGTGATGCCCAACTGGCCGCTGCCACCGTAGAGGATGTCGTCGGTGGTGGCGCCGGAGCAGCTCACGTCGGCGAACGACGACGAGCCGGCCGACGCGGCCGTCAGCGAAGGGTAGTTGCGGTTGGACCGCAGGCAGTTCAGGTCGACCTGGGTGGGGATCAGCGGGCCGGCGGTGTACGAGTCGCCCAACGCGACGTAGCGCCCGGCGGGTACGGCGGCGCTGGCAGGTGTCGCGACGGTGAGCAGCACGCCGGCGGTGGCCGCAGCGAGTGCGGCCAACCGGGTGGCTGCCCGCAGGAGCGGCAGGCGGGGACGGGTCATGGCGCCTCCCAGGGGAGTCACGGTGGTGGTGCCGAGATCCTGTCGCCACTAATGATGGCCGTCAATATTGATGGATCTCACTAATTGCCGTGCCGAAGTGTGGGCTGGCGGGGTACAAGAAACCGAAGGCACTGTCGTGGGCGGTCGGGGCAGACTGCCTGCCGATGAGTGGTGACACCGAAGACTCCGACCCCGACTGGTGTTACGCGAGCCCACGTACCCTGCTGGGGTCGCTGCAGCGCGGCCTTGGCCGCGGCGCGCCGCTGGGGGTGTTGGAGGTTCTCGGCCGGGCCGGGGTCGGCGAGGTGGTGGCGGAGGTGCGCCGCTACATCAGAAGCGGTGAGCGATGGCTCGAAGCCCTGGAGACCGTGGCCCGGTCCTGGCCGATCCGCTGGTGGGACGACCTGTACCCGGTCGGCGCCGGCCGGCTCAACTCGACCACTCCTGACCAGATCCTGTGGCGCTCAGCTCCCTGGACCGCATGGACCGAACGCAGTAGTCGGATCGCCACCGCGGTGGACGCCGCGAAGCGCCGGCCAGCACCAACCCGACCGTACGCCGACACCACGACCAGGGCCTTGCTGGACCTGCTGCGGGATACCGGCCGTGTCACAGACTGGCGCCCGGCGTTACGCGAGTTGCGCCGGCGGCCACCCGAACCGGCGTTGCTCGAGATCGTCGACACGCTGGTCGCCGCCGATGTCGGGCACCCGCTCGCCGCGGCGATGGGACAGCTCGGCACAGTCGCCCTGCCGGCAGCGCGGACGTGGGCGACCACACCGCGGCATCCGTTGTTCTGGACCGGAGTGCGGCTGTTGGCGGCACACGGCGGGCAGGCCGACGTGCCAGCGCTCGTCGCCGGACTCGACTGCCTGGACAGCCGCCCACCGACCGGTGCGGGTACGACGACCTGGTGAAGGGGCTGGCTCGGATCGGCGGCCCACAGGCATCGGCAGAGCTACCTCGGTTGCGCCGGCTGTGGTTCAGCCCGCACTCGTACGAGCGGGCCGACTACCTGAGGGCGCGGCTGGCCCTGGACCCCGACGGAGCCTCAGGTTGTCTGTCCGAAGGGCTGGGGGACTGTGAGTCGGCGGTGCGCCTGCTGGCCGCTCAGCATGTGACCCTTGACGATCGATCCCGTGACCGCCTGCGCTACCTGCGCGACGATCCGATCGAAGCGGCCGACGTCCGCGCCGCGGCAGCAGCACGCCTGTCCTGAACAGCCGCACCGCGACCTAGTTCTGCGGTGCCAGGGTGCGTAGGACGTCGAACTCGTTGCCCTCCGGGTCTGCCATGACCACCCAGTTCCGGTCTGACCCCTGGCCCACATCCGTCCTGGTGGCGCCGAGGCCGAGCAATCTGGTCACCTCGTCCTCTGTGCTGCCGTCGATCGGGCTGACGTCGAGGTGAAGCCGGTTCTTCACGGTCTTGCCCTCGGGCACCCGGATGAACAGCAGGGTGGGTGACATCTGGCGGGCCCGAACGTCCTCGACAGTCGGCACCCAGGAGCCGATCTCGACCTTGCCCTCGCTTCGGTCGATCACCTTGAAGTCCAGGACTTCGCACCAGAAGGCCGCGAGCCTCTCTGGATCGTGGCAGTCAACGACCAACTCAGTGAACCTACTTGTCATGACACTCCCAGGCAGTGCGGCGGGGCTCACGCTCTGATCGGAAATCAGGTCGTCGGTGGTGCCGTGGCTTCGATGTCGTGCGCGGGTTGGCCGAGGGCGCGGAGGGCGTGCGCCACGAGCGTGTGCAGCTGCTCCTGGTCGGGCATGCCGAGGTGAAAGACGAGCCGGTGATAGAGGGGCCCGTAGACCAGGTCGACGGCCACGTCCAGATCGGCGTCGGCGGCGAGCTGCCCGTCGAGCTGAGCTTGGTGCATGCGCTTGTTGAATGCGCTGATGCGTGGCCGGATCAGCCGCTCTCGTAGCTCCTGCGCCAGCTCGTCGTCGTGCAGGGCCTCGGCGATGAGGCCGACGACGGCGGACGTGTTCGAAGGCGTGAGCAGGGCGATGACCGCGGTGAGCTGGGTGCGTAGGTCAGCGGCGAGGTCGCCGCTGTACGGGTGTTCGGCGACCGTGGTCGCCACGTCGTTGACGGCCTCCAGGACGACGGCTCCCTTGGAAGGCCACCACCGATAGATCGTCTTCTTGCTGACGCCAGCGCGGGCCGCGATGGCCTCGATCGTGAGCCGTCCGTAGCCAAGCTCGGCGCACAGCTGCAGCGCCGCGTCCAGGATGGCCCGGCGACTGGCCTCGTTGCGGCGCAGAGGGTTAGGCGATGTCGGCACGGTTCTTACCGTACCAGGAAACGACACGTGCCGTGTTGACACTTTCGGTGCACGACACGTAGCGTGTCGCCATCGAAGACCGTCCAACACATGACGTCGAGCAGCTCGCTGTGCATGAGAGGGAGTTCATGGCAATGGCAGACAGTGCGGGTTCGCGGGTCTGGTTCATCACCGGGGCGAGTCGTGGCCTCGGCCGCGCCTTCACCGAGGCCGCGCTCGCCGCCGGCGACCGGGTGGTCGGAGCGGCCCGCGACACGTCACCACTGGACGATCTCCGCACCGAACACCCGGGTCGGCTGCTGACGCTGCGACTCGATGTCACGGACCGTTCGGCGGTCTTCGACGTGGTCGGCCGGGCCGCCGCGCACTTCGGACGGCTCGACGTCGTGGTGAACAACGCCGGGGCGCTGTTCACCGGGATGGTTGAGGAGTTCACCGAGGCCGAGGCCCGCGCGCAACTCGAGCTCAACTTCTTCGGCGCGCTGTGGGTCAGCCAGGCCGTCCTGCCCCGGCTGCGGGAACAGGGCAGCGGGCACATCGTGCAGATCTCCAGCATCGGCGCGCTCGGCGGTTTCCCCAGCACCGGGCTGTACAGCGCGAGTAAGTTCGCGCTGGAAGGCCTGAGCGAGGCACTGGCCGCCGAGGCCGCCAGGTTCGGCGTCAAGGTCACCATCGTCCAGCCGGGGGGCTACTGGACCGATCTCTACACCAGCAGCCGGGCAACCACGCCGAACCCGGCGTACGACGCGCTGCGCGCGGAGTTGGCCGCGCAGTGGGCGGAGGGGTCGATCGACAGCGAACCCCGGCTGGCGGCCGACGCGCTGATGACGCTGGTCGGTAGCGACGAGCCGCCACTGCGGCTGCTGCTGGGCAGCATGGTCTACGACGTGGCCTTCGACATCTCGAGGCGACGGATGGACACCTGGGCCGCCTGGGAAGCGGTGAGCCGAGCCGCAGAGAAGGCGGTCCCGGCCCCGGACGCCGGGCCGGCCTGACCGTCAGGCCGCAGGAGAACAGTTAGCGATTGGACGGTTCATGGTCGACGTGATCGTTGTGGGCGGCGGCCCGACCGGGCTGATGCTGGCCAGCGAGTTGCGGCTGCACGGCGTACGCGTGGTCGTGGTGGAGAAGGAGGCGCAGCCGACCCAGCAGGTTCGTGCGCTCGGCCTGCACGTACGCAGCATCGAGGTGATGGACCAGCGCGGTCTGCTGGAGCGGTTCCTCGCGCATGGCCGCCAGTACCCGGTCGGTGGCCTGTTCGCCGGCATTTCCAGGCCGTCACCCGATCTGCCGGACACCGCACACCCGTACATCCTCGGCATTCCACAACCCACGATCGATCGTCTGTTGGCTGAGCGCGCCGGCGAGCTCGGCGCCGAGATCCGGCGCGGCTGTGAACTGGTCGGGCTCAGCCAGGACGAACACGGCGTGACCGTCGAGCTGGCCGACGGGACGCGGCTGCGCTCGCGCTACCTGGTTGGTTGCGACGGTGGCCGCAGCACGGTACGCAAGCTGCTCGGGGTCGGCTTCCCCGGCGAACCGGCGCGGGTCGAGACGCTGCTGGGCCATATGGAGGTGGCCGTGCCGGCGGAGACGGTGGCCGCCGTGGTGGCCGAGGTCCGCAAGACCCACACGCGGTTCGGCGTCACGCCCTTTGGCGAAGGGGTGTACCGCGTTGTCGTGCCCGCCGAGGGGGTGGTCGAGGACCGTACGGTTCCGCCAACCCTCAAGGAGGTCAGGCAGCGGCTGCGGGCGTTGGCCGGCACCGACTTCGGCGTGCACTCACCGCGCTGGTTGTCCCGGTTCGGTGACGCCACCCGGCTGGCCGAGCGCTATCGGGTAGGCTGGGTACTGCTGGCAGGCGACGCGGCGCACATCCACCCGCCGACCGGTGGGCAGGGCCTCAACCTCGGCGTCCAGGACGCGTTCAACCTCGGCTGGAAATTGGCGGCCGAAATCGGCGGCTGGGCGCCGGACGGGCTGCTGGACAGCTACCACACCGAACGGCACCCGGTGGCCGCCGCCGTGCTGGAGAACACCCGCGCCCAGATCCAGCTGATGTCCACCGAGCCGGGCGCCCAGGCGGTGCGTCGCCTGCTGTCCGAGCTGATGGACTTCGAGGAGGTGAACCGGCACCTGATCGGGAAGATCACCGCGATCGGGGTTCGCTACGACTTCGGCGACGGCCACGACCTGCTCGGCCGACGGCTGCGGGACGTGCGGCTGAAGCGCGGGCGCCTCTACGAGCTGATGCACGCCGGCCGCGGGCTGCTGCTCGACCAGGCCGGGCAGTTGTCAGTGGCGGGGTGGACGGATCGGGTCGACCACGTCGTCGATGTCAGCGAGGAGTTGGATATCCCGGCCGTGCTGCTGCGCCCGGACGGCCACGTGGCCTGGATCGGCAACGACCAGCAGGACCTGCTCAACCACCTGCCACGGTGGTTCGGTCCCGCCGCCTGAGATAGCTCCAAAGTGGAGGGCAAAAGCCCTGGCCAGCGTCTCTGCTGGTCAGGGCTTCTTGTCTGGGTCGGGACGGCCGGATTCGAACAGCCGCAGGTAGCGGTTCTCGGGAGGGTCAGGAGGCCACGCCGGCAGGACGCCGCCGCGGTCACACCGCACCCGCTCCCCCATCGACACGCGCAGACCTCTTGACCGTGGTGTAGTGATCGCTAACATAGGCAGCATGTACGTGCAGTAGCGCCCCCACCACCGACAGGGCGCCATCCTGCCTGAGCTGATCCCCCGTCATGGCCCGCCAAGCCGTCCCCCGACGCGTCGTGTTGTTAGCGCGAACATTCCTGCTCCAGCGGCGGGGCGGCCCGGGGGTGTCCCGTCCCGGCCAGCCACCTGGTCACAGCCCAGTCCAAGGAGAGTGACGTGAGCAAGCAGTTCTCCCGGCGGAACCTGTTGCGCATCGGCGCATTGGCGGCCGCCGCCCCGGCCGCGATGACCCTCGCGCCAACCGCGCCCGCATTTGGTTCGGGCGGTACCCACAGCGGCCGAGACGGCGCCGGAAGCAAACACCCGCGGCCGGGCTGGGAGGCCGCCAACTGGCGAGTCAAGCCCTTCGCGCTGAACCAGGTCGCCCTGCGCGACGGCATCTTCCAGCAGAAGCGCGACCGGATGCTCAACTACGCCCGGAACTACCCCGGCACCGGCGGTGTCTTCGACGGGCCGGACCGCATGCTGCACCTGTTCCGGGTCAACGCCGGCCTGCCCGCTCCCGGGACCTGGCCGGGCGGCTGGGACACACCGAACCACCTGCTGCGCGGCCACTTCACCGGTCACTACCTGACGATGCTCTCGCAATGTTGGGCCGACGCGGGCGAGGAGGTCTTCCTCGACAAGCTCGACTACCTGGTCGAGGAACTGGGCAAGTGCCAACGGGCGCTGGACGCCCGGCCGGTGGGTCGGGTGCCGGGCCGTTCGGGCAAGGCGGTACGGCTCAGCGACCCGCACCCCAACCAGTACGTCCTGCTGCCCGCGGGCATCCTGACGGACGTCGCGGACGTCACCATCGCGGCCTGGGTGAACCTCGCGGCGGCGCAGAACAACCCCAAGATCTTCAGCTTCGGCACGAGTGCCAACGTCCACCTCTCGCTGACCGCGCGGGTCTCGGCGACCAACCCCGGTCCGCGTTTCGCGATCACCAACAGCGGCGCCAGCGCCGAGCAGCGGATCAGCGGCGACAGCGTTCCCGTCCCGGTCGGTCAGTGGGCGCACGTCGCGGTCACCCTCTCCGCCGCCGACGGCACCGGTCGGCTCTACGTCGACGGGGTGGAGGCCGGCACGGCCGCCATCACGCTCACCCCGGCGAGCCTCGGCGCGACCGGCAACAACTGGATCGGGCGCGGGCAGAGCAACAACGACCCGCTGCTGAACACGTCGGTCGACGACTTCCGGATCTACCGTCGAGCGCTGAGCGGGACCGAGGTTCAGGCGCTCGCCGCCGAACAGGCGTCGGCCCCGGCCGCGTCCCCGGCGGACCTGGTCGCCTGGTACCGCTTCGACACCGAAGGCGAGACCGCCCGCGACCACTCGGGCAACCGGCGGGACGCGAGAATCATCGGCACCAGCTACCGCGGTTTCCTGGCCGCGTTCCCGGAGGGCCAGTTCAGTCGCCTCGAGCCGCCGACCCTGCAGCCCAACAGCGGGCCGAACGCGGTCTGGGCGGTCTGGTACACCTGCCACAAGATCATGCGAGGGCTACTCAACGCGTACCACCTGACCGGCAACGAGGAGGCCCTCGACATCGCCTTCCGGATGGGCGACTGGGCCCACCAGCGGCTCAGCCGGTACAGCCAGGATGAGCTGGATCGAATGTGGACCATCTACAGCGCGGGCGAAGCCGGGTCGATGAACGAGGTGATGGCGGAACTCTCGGCGCTGGCCCACGGCGCCAAGAAGCGGGCGCAGTACCTGGCGACGGCGAAGGCTTTCACCTTCACCACCCTCTTCGACGCCTCCCTCGCCGAGCGGGACGAGCTCAACGGGCGCCACGCCAACCAGTACATGGCGCCGAACATCGGCTACCTGCGGATCTTCGAGCGGACCGGGGACCGGGACTTCCACGTCGCGGCCAAGCACTTCTGGTCGATGGTGGTGCCGCACCGCACCTTCAGCAACGGCGGCGCCGGCCGGAGCGAACACTTCGGCCCGCGCGGCGTCATCACCGCCGGATTCACCTCAACGTCGGACCCGAGACACGCCGAGACGTGCTGCGCCTACAACATGCTGCGACTGACCCGGAACCTCTTCTTCCACGACCCGGATCCGGCCTACATGGACTTCTACGAGAAGGCCCTGCACAACCAGATCCTCAGCTCGCGGCGGGACGTGGACAGCGTGACCAGCACCGAGGTGACGTACCACCAGAACATGTGGCCGGGCCGCTCGCGCCGGATCGGCAACACCGTCGAATACAGCCGGTACGGCGGCAACGGCAGTTGCTGCAACGGCACCGGCCTGGAGAGCCACACCAAGTACCAGGAGACCATCTACTTCCATTCGGCCGACGAGTCGACGCTCTACGTCAACCTCTTCATCGCCTCGACCCTCACCTGGCGCGACCGAGGTCTCGTCATCACCCAGGAGACGCGGTACCCGACCGAGGGGTCGAGCCGGCTCCGCTTCGAGCAGGGCGGCGGGCGGTTGAAGGTCCGGCTGCGGGTGCCGTCGTGGGCGACGCAGGGCTATACGGTACGGGTCAACGGGCGCCCCCAGCGGCTGGAGGCCAAGCCCGGCAGCTACGTCACCGTCGACCGACGCTGGAACCGCGGCGACACGATCGACATCGACATGCCGATGAGCTTCCGGGTGGAGAAGGCCCTCGACGACAAGTCGGTCCAGTCGATCATGTACGGCCCGACCCTGATGGTGGTCCGCGACGCGACGCCGAGCTACCGCGAGTTCAGCTTCTATCGCGACCTCAAGCTCAACGGCGACCTGGCCAGCTCGATCCAGTCGACCGACGTGCCGATGCACTTCACCACGCACGGCTACACGCTGGCGCCGTACTACATCTCCGACCCGGTGCCCGGCGAGTTCAACGCCTACCACCCATACGTCAAGCGGATCGAGCCCGAGGTGGTCTTCGGCACGGTCGGGTCCGGAGTGCCCAACGACGGCGTGCGCGACGAGAACGGCGAGACCTTCCTCGACCGAGTCTGGGCGGAGGCACCGTTCGCCAGCCACTGGCACTTCCTCCAGCGGGTGCGGCAGGTTTCGGCCGAGTGGGTCACCGCCGGCCGGCACACCGAGGAACAGCGGCAGGCGATACTCGACGCCGCCAACCAGGCGCAGCGCGACCTGGACGGCTGAGCGTCGCGGCGCGGGGCCGGCCCGGGTGGTGTCACCGCCCGGACCGGCCCCGCGCTGCGGCCAGCCCCACTCCCCGACTCCGTGGCACCGGCGGCGTCGAGTTCGCGTCCAGGCCTGGCTGCCCGCGCGGCGCTGTCGCCGCCTGGCCAACGCCGGGTACACATCAGCGAGGCGGCGAGGCCTGCTCCAGTGGGCGTCCGTGGGCTCGGACCGCGTCCGAGACGGCGACGCCGAGAAGGACGGCGGCAGCCGCCGCGGCGACCCAGAGTGGCGGCAGGCCGACCATCACCGGCGCTATGCACGCGAGGACGACGATCCCGATCGGCCGCGGCCGGGACACGCGGGCGAAGGCCACATACTCGAACAATGAGCGCCCGGCGAGGTAGAGCGCGGGCCCGCCGAGGATGGCGCCGACCCAGGCGGGTTTGGCGTGTCCGGTTGGATCTATGAGGACGAGTTCGGAACCGGCTGAGGTGGCGACGATGCCGGCCACCATGAGCAGGTGGGAAAACTCGGCCGACCGACCGAGCCTGCCTGGGGCGGCGGATGCCGCGATGGCCTCGCCCAAGATCTGGCCGGCTCGGTAGAAGTAGATCCGCCACAGCAACACCGTGGTGAGGAACGACAATGTCAGGGCCACTGTTCGTTCAGCCACGATCGGACCGCGTAGAAGACTCGACCCGGAGGTCAGGATCGTCTCACCAAGCGCGACGATCACGAGTTGCCAGTAGCGTTCGGCCAGGTGCTCGCCCGCCACGGCCCACGGCGACACCCGTGCGCGACCCAGCCACGGTACCGGCCAGCCGAGTCTGCCCCCCAGGTAGTCGATCGCCAGGGCCAGCGTCCACAGCAAATTGCGCGTCAACTCCGGTGCGAAAGCTCCGGTGAGCCACGGCACGGCCGACGCGCCGAACCAGACGAGCGCCAGCATGTTGACGCGGCGCAGATCGTGACCCCGCAGGGTGAGCGCGAAGAAGAGGGTGCGGCCCACCTGGATCGCGACGTACGTGCCCGCAAAGAGCATGCCGGTCTCGGCGAGAGCCCCGGATATCGCGACCGCCAGGAACAGGCTCCCAAGCATCGTCGCGACGACAACGACCTGGATCGCCGGCTGGAACGGGTCGAATCTGCTGGTCATCCACGCCGTCTGGGTCCAGATCCACCAGAGGGCCAGGAGCAGCAGCAGCGTCTCGCCGTTTTCCGAAAGGGAAGTGGTCAACGTCTCGGCGACGTGTCCCCTGGTGTAGTCCAGCACCAACTCGTGCACGATCCGGGTGAGCGCGAAGACGTACACCACATCGAAGAACAGTTCCAGGAAGGTCGGCCGCTGCGGACTCTCACGCTTGCGCAGCAGATTGGCCACCCTGTTCGTCGTCACCTGCCCGCCCGCTTCGTCGGCATGTCGCTGAAGCAGTCGTACCACGCCGCTGCGCCGCCCACGGACAAGACGTACCTCCCGATCACGGAAGGGCCTGACGGCCGACGAGGGCTGCCGCCGCACCCAGCGTCGTGCTCTCCCATTCGGGCAACGGCCAGCTGACCGACGTGCTAGGCGCGTTCCGCCAACTCCCCAGCAACCGCCACCGGTACCACGGTTACCAGGGAGCCGACGATCTCCGGACGGTTCGCGTGGCGGGCACTAGCTCCGCGTATGAAGCGCGGACTCAGACATGCAGGGTGGGCCGGTAGGTGAGTTCCTGGGTGCGACCGTCGAGTGTCCGGCTCTCGATCAGCTCCAGGTCGAAGTCGGCCGCCCCCTGGAAGATCGGCTCCGTCCCGGTCTGACCACTGATCACCGGGAAGAACGTCACCTGGACGCGGTCGACCAGACCGGCGGCCATCAGCGCCCGGTTCAACGACAGGCTGCCGTGCGAGCGCAAGGGCACCTCGGACTCCTCCTTGAGCCGGGCGACGGCGTCGACGGCGTCACCGCTCACGACGGTCGCGTCCGGCCAGTCCAGGGGTTCTTCCAGGGTGCTCGACACCACCGTCGCCGGGAGGCTCCTCATCCGGGTGACCCAGGCGTCACGGACCTCGGACTCGTCGGTGCTCGCGGCCAGCATCCGCGCGAACACCCGGTACGTGTCGGCCCCGAAGACCATCCGCTGCTCCTCGCCGTACATGGCGAGGCGGTGCTCGAGCAGTTCGGGGCCCTGCTTACCCCAGTAGCCGCCCCAGGCGCCGCTGTTGGTGCCGAAGCCGTCGAGGCTGGAGAAGACGTCGAAGGTGTAGGTAGCGGTCATGGTGCTCTCCTTGTGCGGGTGAGTTGGGTACGACGGGTCTGCAGGAAGGCGCGCTCGGTCTCGTTGGTGGCCAGTCCCATG
Organism: Micromonospora sp. NPDC051006; assembly: GCF_044456245.1. Lineage (NCBI taxonomy): Bacteria > Bacillati > Actinomycetota > Actinomycetes > Micromonosporales > Micromonosporaceae > Micromonospora > Micromonospora sp. NPDC051006. Next base: position 30,591 of record NZ_JBITFP010000022.1, on the reverse strand, counting down.
GCCTCGTCGTAGGCGGCTCGGGCCTCCGCGTCGCGTCCGAGCCGGGTCAGCAGTTCGGCCCGGGTGGCGGGCAGCCGGTGATAGCCCGGGAGATCGACGTCCTCCAGCGCGGCGAGGGCCACCGCCGGTCCGTGCACCTCGGCGACGGCGACCGCGCGGTTGAGCGCGACGATCGGGGTCGGCGCGAGCGCGAGGAGCTGGTCGTAGAGTGCCAGGACCTGCGGCCAGTCGGTGGCGGCGCCGTCGGTGTGCACCGCGCTGATCGCGGCCTGGATCTGGTACGGGCCGGGCCGGTTGCGCCGCAGGCAACGGCGGACCAGGTCGTGGCCCTCGACGATGAGTGCCCGGTTCCACAACGAGCGGTCCTGGTCGGCCAGCAGCACCAGTTCGCCGGTCGGGTCGAGCCGGGCCGGGCGGCGCGCCTCGGTCAGCAGCAGCAGGGCGAGCAGGCCGAGGACCTCGGGCTCGTCGGGCATCAACGCGGCGAGCTCGCGGGCGAGCCGGATCGCCTCGGTGCACAGGTCCGTTCTGATCAGCTGCCCGGCGGTGGACGCGTAGCCCTCGTTGAACATCAGGTAGAGCACGGTGAGCACGGGCGGCAGCCGGTCCGGCAGCTCATGTTCGGCGGGTACCCGGTAAGGAATGCCGGCGTCGCGGATCTTCTTCTTGGCGCGCACGATTCGCTGGGCGACGGTCGCCTCCTGGATCAGGTAGGCCCGGGCGATCTCCGGTACTTCGAGGCCGCCGAGCAGGCGCAGCGTGAGGGCGGTCCGCGCATCAGGAGCGAGCGCCGGGTGGCAGCAGGTGAAGATGAGTCGCAGCTGGTCGTCTTTCACCGGTCCCACCTCCTGGGGCTCGTCCTGTTGGTGCAGCAGCAGGGCCTGTGCGTGCCGGGCCTCGCGTGTCGACTCCCGGCGGAGCCGGTCGACGGCCCGGTTGCGTGCGGTGGTCACGATCCAGGCGCCCGGGTTCGGCGGCGGGGTCTGCCACTTCTGCAGCGCCGTGGTGAAGGCGTCTTGGACCGCCTCCTCGGCGAGGTTGATGTCACCGAGGAGGCGGGCCAGGGTGGCGACGCAGCGGCCGTACTCCGCGCGGTAGATGCTCGCCAGATCCATTTCGGGTGACCGGCTTCTGTTCAGGCTTGGGACAGGTCGTCGAAGGGGCGCACCTCTATCGGGCCGCAGGCCGCGGCGCACTTCTCGGCCCAGGCCAACGCCTGGTCCAGGTCGGCGCACTTGATGATCCAGAATCCGGCGATGTGCTCCTTCGTCTCGGCGAACGGCCCATCGCTCATGGTGGTGGTGCCGTTGTCGATCCGGACGACGGTGGCGCTGTCCGGCGACAGGAGTCCTCCGGCGAAGACCCAGGCGCCCGCGGCCTGCAGTTCGTCGTTGATCCGATCGGTCTCCCTGAACATGGTTTGCATCTCCTCGTCGGACGGCGCGGGCGCGCCCTCGACGAAATGCACGGAAAGCAGGTACTGCTTCATGACGGTCCTCCGGTAGCTCGACGGTGGGATGGTGACAGGTCACGCGGCCAGGCGGCGCGCGACAGCGGGGATCACGATCGCGGCCGCGACCAGGTGGGTGAGCATCAGCAGCGCTTTGGTGCCCGCTCCCGCGTCGGCGATCACGTCCGGCACCAGCGACAGGACGGTCAGCGCCACCGTGGTGCGGACGAACGTGCGCCGCGGACGCCGGGCGAAACGGGACAGCAGCGCGGCGATGACCAGGCCGATCAGCGAAAAAGCAGCGGTCAACACGCCGAACCCCGCGACCGGAATCGGGGCGCCGGCCATGTCGAGGCTGACCCCCGCCGCGTGGCCGGCGGCGGCGACGGCCATGGTGGCCGCGCTCGCGGCAACCGCGGCGACGATACCGGTCAGGATCAGCGCACCGATGCTCGACGTGGTGGCGCGGGTCGTGTTCGCAGTGGTGGTCATCGTGGCCTCCAGTAGGTGCACGGCCGGCTCGGTGCCGGCCCCTCACCAGGGCTACGAAAAGGATCAACCCCAATCGACAAGCCGCCCGAAACTTTTCGAAGACACCCGACTCCGGGTGTAGGTCGAGGCGGTTGCGGGGCATAGCGGGCGGACCCGACGATACGCCGGTGACGCTCTCGGCTTCGATGAGCCGCGCGGCACGACCCGGCCTACACCAGAGCCTCCGTGAGGGCGCTCCGATCTGGCCGACGAACCGGCTCTCAGCGCCGAGCACGGCATCCGAGGCGCGGCCGTCCACGACCTGCGCGCTGCTGCCGCGGCCCGCAAGCGCCGCCGGCAGATGAACGCTCCGCTAGGAGCTCTCAGTGCCCGGTGACCCTGGTGGCTTGGTCACGGCGAAAAGTTCGCATGTCATGTTGTAGTACCGACGGGTCTGCCCGCGGTGTTCCATGCCCAGCCGCCGGCAGACAGCCTGCGAGGCGGTGTTGTCGGGATGGGTCACGGCAAGGACTGTCTGCAGGCCCGCGTCGAATGCGTACCGCAGGACCGTCTGTGCGGCTTCGCCGGCGTAGCCGTGCCCCCACGCGTGGGGGTGGAAGTACCAGCCGATCTCCGTTTCGCCCGTTGGCGGCAATGGCTCTCGATCGCTGGAAGCCAGGATGCCGACGAGCAGGAGCGTACCCAGCAGTTGTCCGCTGTGGCGGTCCTCGACCGCCCAGACACCGTGCATCCCTTCCTCGCGCCCACGCCAGCGCGCGATGGTCGCCAACGCCTCGTCGTGGTCGTGGATGACGCGGGGCTTGGCTCCGATGAAGCGTTGCACCTCCCACCGCGAGCACAGGTCGAGGACGAAGTCGGCGTCGTCGTCACACCATTCGCGAAGTCGTAGACGCTTCGACGTCAGGGAACGCACCACCGAATGCTATCGCCGTCAGGGGTGCGGCACGCCGATCACCAGTCGCCGGCGACCCCCTCGCTTGTAAGGTCCGGGCGCCTCGCCTGGCGGCTTCCGGGGCGCCTACGTCGTTGTCGAAATGCCGCCGGGTGCGAGCGGCGGCTCCTCGTCACCCGCACCGGCTCGGGCCGTGGGGCCGCCGCCCCCCCCCGGGGCCGCGGGGGGGGGCGGGGCCCCCGCCGCGCCGGCGGGGGCGCGGGGCCCCCCGCCGCACCCCCCCCCCGCGCCGCATGGTGGGGCCGGCCGCCCCCGCGGGGGGCGCCGGGGCCCCCCCGGGGGTTGCCGACGGGGCGCGGGGGGGGGGGGGCGCCGCCCCCCCCCCCCCCCGGGCGGGGCCCGCCCCCCCCCCCCCCCGCGGGCCCACGGCTGGGTCAGGCCGGCCAGACGCTCTGCCTGCGGCGGCGAGTCGCCAGCAGCAGCACCGCGCCGCTGAGCAGCATGGTGAGGCCGGCCGCGACGGGCAGGCCGAGCGAGGCGCCGGTGACCGGCAGGTTTGCCTGGTAGTGGAACGCGACCTCGTTCGACGTACCACCCGGCGTGGTCACCCGGAACCCGGCCCTGCCCGCCGCGCATGGCGGCGTGCGGAACGTCAACGACCCGGCGTCCGCCGCGACGGTGACCTCACCCCCGGCGATCGTCCGTCCGCAGATGCCGACCGTGGTCTGGCCCCGGACGAACCCGCTGCCCCGGACGGTCACGACGGTGCCGCCCGCCGTGCTGCCCTGGTCCGGGGAGAGCGACTCGATGCTCGGTACGACCGCGACCGCCCGGTAGGTGAACGTGCCGGCGTTGGAGGTACCGGCGGGAAAGACCAACTCGACGGTCGCCGGACCCGCCGGGTTCGGCGGGGTGACCACCGTGATCGTGGTGCCGGCCGGGTTGACGGCGAAGCCGGTGCCGGCCACCTCGGCAAAGGTCACCCCGGTTGCCCCGGTGAACCCGGAACCCGTGATTGTCACCGTCGTGCCGCCGACGGTCGGCCCCTCCTCCGGCGTCAGACCGGTTACCTCAGCGCCGGTGCCGTCGGCCAGATAGGTGTACGACAACGCGGGCGTCGAGCCACCGGCCGTGGTGACCACCACCACCGCCGGGCCGACCGTCCCCGGCGGCGTCACGGCCGTCAACGACGTTCCGTCGGCGGTCACGACCACATTGGTGGCGGCCACGTCGTCGAACGTCACCACCGTGGCGTTCGGCACGAAGCCGGTGCCGGAGATCGTCACCGGCTGGCCACCCGATTGCGGGCCGGAATTCGGCGAGATCGCCGACGCCGTCGGCGGCACCGCCGTCGGGCTCTGGCAGGAGGCTTCGGCGAGGATCACCTGCCCGAGCGAGAACTGCACCGGTTCAGCGCCATCGAGGCCGGAGACGGAGAGCAGCGCGCGCACGTTGATGGCGATCACGTTGTTCGGCGTGCCGGTGAGTTGGCGATCGACGACGGCGCGCAACGTGGCGTTGGTCAGACCGGTGACGGTGACGTTCGCGGCGAACTCCTGGGCCGTGTCCCGGATGGTGATCTGCTGACCGAAGACCGCGATGTCCTCGCCGGTGGCTCCGGCGCTGGTGTTGCCGGCCCTGCACTGCGCGGTGACCTCCAACCCGGAGACGTCCAGCACCTCGACGCCGAGGACGCTCAGCGCGAAGTTGGCGAGCTCGGACGAGGCGGACGACGTGGTCGGCCCGCGGGTGGCGGTGACCTCCGCGACCGTGCCGGTGGTGACCACGTTCTCCGGATCAGCGAGGGTGACGTCCACCGACGTCTCGTCGTCCGTACCGCCACCGGGCGGGGCGGCCACGCTTCCAAAGGTGCCCTGGGCCTGGACCGAATCGTCGCCAGGGTCCCCGACCAGGTCGACTACAACGCCTCGCGCAGCGGCATCGCCCGGAGCCGCGAGCGCCGGCCGCGCCGGCCCCAGAACGGCCGCGCCAGCCACCAGTAACCCCACCGATGCCACCGACAGTCGTCGCCAGACAGGTCCCATCGCTTCCCCCGTTCAGCTCAAGCAGGTGCTGGACGTGGAACCTGGATCCACGCCGCTCAAAGGCGAAACGAGACAGAGAGCGGCGCGCTATGGGTGAAACTACTGGGAGTGCATGAACAGCCACGTTTCGTCACCGATTCCGCAGCCGGCTCGGGACCCACTTCTGAGGAATGCTCGGCATGCGGGCGTGCCTCACCAGACCGGCCCGCCGTGCGGTAGCTCAAGATCGGGCGGGGCTGGCCCCCTGGGCCGTGAACGCAGGTGCTGCCACAGGGCCGGCGCACCGGTAGCGCTGGGGCAGCCACCTCACCGGGTGGCGAGACCGGCCGGGGGCGACCCGGCCGGCCCCGCCCCGTCAGCGGTGGGTCAGATAGTGGCGGGCCGTCTCACGCAGCCGGGCATGCATCCCCTCGTACCCGCCGACCCCGCCCAGATAGCGCTTGTCCACCTTCGCCACCATCGTGTAGTTCGTGTCGCACACGTTGCCGACCGGAGCCTCACCGGCCTGGCTGACCAGTTGGTACGCGTCGAGCTGGTCCAGCCCGACCAGCTCGGCGGTCCAGGTGACCAGGTCGTGCTGGCTGATTCGGTAGGCGTCCTCCAGCGGACGGGCCGAGCCGGTGGACATCAGTGCGTCGTCCGACTCCAGCCGCGGCCACGGGGTGCCGACCCCCTTGACGACGTCCACCACGACCGTGGTGTTCATGGCCGCCTCGATGCCGGTGCCGCACACCTCGCCATGACCCTGCCGGCAGTGCCCGTCACCGAGGGCGAAGAGCGCTCCCGACACGTTCACGCCGAAGTACGCGGTGACTCCGGCCCGCAGTTCCGGGGTGTCCATGTTGCCGCCGTGCGCGTCCGGGGTGATCGTCATCCGCGCCTCGAAGGCACCCGGTGCCACGCCCGCGGTGCCGTGCATCGGATCCAGCGGCAGCGCCACCGTGTAGTCGCGCCGGCGTGCCCGGTACGTCGCCGTGCCGGCGGCGACGTCGACGTCGTACCGCCAGACCACCTCGTCGAGCGGGGGTTGCAGCGTCGCCGTGGTGTGGGTGCCGGTGAGCGCGCCGAAGTGCGGAAAGGTGGTGGACACGGCCCAGTCCCGGGCCGGCTCGATGGAGATGAAGTGCACGGCGAGGGTGTCCCCGGGCTCGGCGCCCTCGATGTGGATCGGCCCGGTCACCGGGTTGAGGTACGGGAACTGGCAGACCTGCGACGGCAGGTCGCCGGTGCTCCGGACCCGGCCGCCGAAGCAGTCCTCGGTGTACAGCTCGAGGATCGTGCCCGGGCGCACCCGCAACACCGCCTCGCGCCCGCCGAAGGTGTAGGAGAGTTCGTCCGGCTCCGGCCGGTACTTCACCACGTCCGTGTTCACTGCGGCTCCTTCACCGGCTCGTCGGTGCTGTCGTGGGCGACTTCGGCGAGCGCGGCGAGCTCGGGACGCCGGCCCGTCAGGTAGAAGGCCAGCAGGACCAGCAGCCCGACGCCCAACCAGACGAAGCCGAGCACCTGGGCGGCGACCTTGGCGTTGATGACGACGTAGAGCAGGATCAGGAACCCGATCACCGGCACCACGAGATGTCGCAACCAGTCCCGGCTGCGGTTGCGCACGACGTAGTGGGTCACGACGGAGACGTGCAGCGCCAGGAACGCGGTCATGGCGCCGAAGTTGACCAGGGTGGACAGCAGCGAGATGCCGTCGTCCCGGCTGGCCATGTAGAGGCCGAGCGCCAGGGAGATGGCGGCGACCAGCAGGGAGGCGTTGGCCGGCACCTTGTGTTTCGGGTTGATCCGGGCGAGGAAGCGCGGCATCTGCCGGTCGCGGGCCATCGCGTAGAGCAGGCGGGAGGTCGCGGCCTGCGCCACCAGGGAGTTGGCGAAGCCCCAGGCGATCGCGGTGGCCAGGGCGGTCAGCCCGGCCAACCAGCCCCCGCCTGCCGCCCGGGCCGCGTCGTAGAACGCGGTTCCCTCGGGGTCGCCGTTGTCGAGCAGGCCGGCCGCGTCCGGCACCAGCAGGGCCGCGACCCACGTCTGCACGACGAACAGGGCGCCGGCCAGCAGCAGCGCCGCGATCATCGCCCGGCCGATCTGCCGGGCCTCCTCGCGGCTCTCCTCGGCCAGCATTTAGATCCCGTCGAAGCCGAGGAAGGAGAGCACGGCGATCGACACCGCACCGAAGACCAGCGGCCAGGAGAAGGTGTCCGCGTCGAACAGTGGCCGGAGCGAGAAGCCCGCACCCTTGCCCTGCGCCAGCGCGATCACGCCGACGACCAGGAAGATCACGAGGATGACCAGCTCGGCGGCGAGCATCACCCGGCTGACCCGGGCGGTCATCCGGATGCCGAAGTAGTTGACGACGGTGTTGAGCACGACGAAGGCCGCCAGCCACGCCCACACCGGCACGCCGGGCACGAGGGAGTGCATGGCCACGCTGGCCACCAGGTAGAGCAGACCGGGCACGAGGACGTAGTCGAGCAGGATCACCCAGCCGGCGAGGAAGCCGGCGGGCGGTGCGATGCCGCGACCGGCGTAGCTGTAGACCGAGCCGGCCATGGGGAACGCGCGGACCATCTGCGCGTACGACAGGGCGGTGAACATCATCGCCACCATGCCGATGATGTAGGCCAGCGCGACCATGCCGCCGGAGCCGGCGTACACGCTGCCGAAGATGCCGAAGGGGGCGATCGGCACCATGAAGATCAGCCCGTAGACGAGCAGGTCGGTGAAGCTGAGGGTCCGACTCAGTTCCTGTCGGTAGCCGAACTGTTCGACCTGGGTGACTGTCCTGGGTGGGTCGGGAGGTTGAGCCACGGCACGCCTCCTTGATCTGGTGAGGCCGCACGTTAGCCCAGCCATGGACGAACATCTAGATCGATGTGCCTGGATTGAGAACATCGCGAAATCACGCCGCAGAAAAAGTCAGGCTTGACTGTTGCTTCACCAGAGCCCTTTGGCCCGAAACTTCTTCGAAACGTTCCGGAAAAGCAAGCGTCGCCATAACATTCACGCACTTGGAAGTCCTCACCCCAGTGCCAGCACCAACCCGCCGACGCTCTCCGATCGCCGTAAGGACCCCCGATGCGACTCTGGCATTCGTCTCGTCGAACACGACGCCGGTCGCGACAGCTGGCCGTGCTCTGCTTGGCCGCGCTCGTCGCCGCCCTCGCGGTGGCGCCCACGCCCGCCGCCGCCGCGACCGTCCTCTCCACCACCTTCGAAACCGGCTCGTACAGCCCCTGGGGCCCACGTGGTGACGTGATCCTCGCCATTGCCGACGAAGGCCACGAGAGTCAGAAAAGCCTCTCGGTCACCGGCCGCACGGCCAACTGGCAGGGCCCCGCCACGAGCGCGACCGCTCTGTTCGAGCCCTCCACGCCGTACTCGGTCACCGCCTGGGCCAAGCTCCCGGCCGGCACCGAGGGCAGCGCCGGCGTGCACTTCACCGTCGAGGCGACCCCGGCCAACGGGGGTGACAACACGTACACCTGGATCGGCGGAAGCGTCACCGCCACCGCGGCCGGCTGGGTCCGGATCGGCGGCGACTACACCCTGCCCGCCGGCCTCAGCTCCGCCACCCTCTACGTCGAGGCGGACGGAACCACCCCGTTCCTCGTCGACGACGTCGTGATCACTGGACCGGACGGCGGGCCGGGAGGACCGGCGCCCGGCACCGTCGTCATCGACACCGACTTCGAGGACGGGCTGGACGGCTGGGGCCCGCGCGACGGCGGCCCGGGCGCCCCACGGGTCACGCTCAGCGACATCGCGCACAGCGGCGCCGCCGCGGCTCTGGTCACCGATCGGGTCAACCAGGGCGCCGGCCTCGGCCGCGACGTGACCGGCCTGTTCGAGACGGGTGTGACCTACGCGTTCCGGGCGTGGCTGCGATTCGCCGAAGGCCAGCCGACCGACCAGATCTGGCTCAGCCTCGCCAGCACCACCGGCGGCAGCCAGTCGTTCAGCACCCTCGCCCAATTCGACACCGTCACCAACACCGGGTGGACCGAGGTGACCGGCAGCTTCACCATGCCAGCCGCGGACAGCGCCTTCCTCTACTTCGAGAGCCGCTGGCAGGGCGCGGACACGACCGGCAACACCAGCGACTTCCTCGTCGACGACATCGTCGTACGGGTGCCGGAGCCCCCGGTCGTCGAGGACCTCACCGGCATCCACGAGACCACCGACTTCCCGGTCGGCGTCGCGGTCGACAGCCGCGAGACGGTGGGGGCGGCCGCCCAGCTGCTGACCCGGCACTTCAACCAGATCACGCCCGAGAACCACATGAAGCCCGAGGCCTGGTACGACGACGAGCGCACCTTCCGCCCGCACGACCAGGCGCTCGCCCTGATGGACTTCGCCCGGGACAACGACCTGCGGGTCTACGGTCACGTGCTGGTCTGGCACAGCCAGACCCCGGCCTGGTTCTTCCAGGACTCGGCCGGCCAGCCGCTGACCACCTCCGAGGCCCACCGGCAGGTGCTGCGTGACCGGCTGCGCACCCACATCTTCGCCGTCGCCGAGTCGCTCAGCGAACGGTACGGCCCCTTCGGCTCCCCCACCAACCCGCTGTACGCGTTCGACGCGGTCAACGAGGTGATCAGCGACAGCGGCGAGTACGCCGACGGGCTGCGCCGCAGCGAGTGGTACCGGATCCTCGGTGAGAGCTACATCGACCTCACGTTCGAGTACGCGGACGAGGCGTTCAACGACGTCTACGCCGCCGAGGGCGCCGACCCGGTCACCCTCTTCATCAACGACTACAACACGGAGCAGAGCGGCAAGCAGGCCCGCTACCGGGCCCTCGTCGAGCGGCTGCTCGCGCGCGGCGTGCCGATCGGCGGTGTGGGCCACCAGTTCCACGTATCGCTGGCCACGCCGGTCAGCAGCCTGGAGGGCGCGCTGGAGGCGTTCGGGGACCTGCCCGTGACGCAGGCCGTCACCGAACTGGACGTCACGACGGGCACCCCGGTGACCCAGGCGAACCTGATCGAGCAGGGCTACTACTACCGGGACGCCTTCCGGATCTTCCGGGCGCACGGCGACGACCTGTTCGCCGTCACCGTCTGGGGCCTCACCGACGGCCGGTCGTGGCGGGCCGGCAGCGGCGCGCCGCTGCTCTTCGACGACAACCTGAAAGCCAAGCCCGCCTACCACGGGGCGGTGGACGGCGAGCTGCCCGCCCGGCTGAGGACCGCCGACGTCTTCGCCGGCGACGTACCCCTCACCGCTGCCGCGACCACCGACCTGGCCTGGCGCAAGCTGCCGCCGCACCCCGTCGGGGACCGGGCGCGGTTCCAGCTGCGCTGGGCGCCGGGGCACCTGACGGCGTACGTCACGGTCACCGACACGACCGTCTCCGCCGACGACCGGGTCAGTTTCGTGTTGAACGGCGAGACCTACCAGGTCTCCCGGGACGGCAGCGGTACGGTGCCGGCCGTGGCGGCCACCCGGGACGGCGGTTACCATCTGGTCGCCCACCTGCCGCTGGCCGGCGCCGTCCGGGGCGACACGCTCACCCTGGACGTGCGGGTCACCGACAACGGCGCCACGTCCGGTTGGAACAGCCCCGGCGCGGTCGGCACCCTCACCCTGGTCGAGGAGCTGTCGTACCTGGAGGTGCGCCAGGTCGCCAGCGCGCTGGTCATCGACGGCACGGTCGACGCGGCCTGGGCCCACGCGGGAATGGTGACCACGGCCAAGCAGGTGTCCGGCACCGACGGCGCGACCGCCACCGTCCGGACCCTCTGGCGGGGCCAGACGCTCTACGTGCTCGCCGAGGTCGCCGACCCGGTGGTGGACGTCTCCGGCTCCGACCCGTGGACGCAGGACTCGGTCGAGTTCTACGTCGACGCCGGCAACGCCAAGAACGGCGCCTACCGCTACGACGACACCCAGATCCGGATCAATGCCGACAACGTCGTCTCGTTCGGCACGGGTGACGAGACGTTCCAGGGGAGCCGGTTGCAGAGCGCGGCCGTCCGCACCGGGACGGGCTACACCGTCGAGGCCGCGATCAGCCTGCTGGAGTACGGCGGCCTCGACACGTTCCACGGCCTGGACTTCCAGGTCAACGACGCGTCGAACGGCACCCGGACGGCGATCCGCAACTGGGCCGAGCAGGAGGGCGTGGGTTACCAGAGCACCGCCAGGTGGGGCGTGGGCCGGCTGGTAGCGGGCTCCAACGTGGATGTCGTGACGACCCGCTTCACCGCGTGGACGTCGGACGACGGCGGCGGTTACTGCGCCACCATCACCGCCACCAACCGAGGCGACAAGCCCGTCGAGTGGCACGCCGTGGTCAACCTCGAAGGCGACATCTACAACGCCTGGAACTTCGAGCGCGAGCCGATGGGCGGCGGTAGCTACCGGATCAGCGGCGTGGGCTGGAACCGGGTCCTGCCCGCGGGCGCCAGCACCTTCAGCATCGGGTACTGCGCCAACCTGTGATGCCCGCGCCGGTGGCGGCCACCGTCTCGGTGGAGGCGGCCGCCACCGGCTCGGCACGGGATGCGGGTAGCTTCCGTGCAAGTGATCTACTCAGTGGGTGAGCAACCTGCGAGATCTCATCGTCCGCTGGCAGCGCGGCTGGGGCGTGGCGCGCCATCTGCCCGTCGCCGAAGACGTGGGCGGCGCGTTACGGGTCCGGTGCATGCAACCCGGCCGCGACATCGAGTATGTCGCCCTCGATGCCGGCGAGGACCTCGCGTCGCTCACCACGCTGGCTGAGCTGGTCGCCGGCGAGGACGCCGTCACATGGCTGACCGTGCCCACCACCGACCCAGCGAGGGCGGCCTCGGCTCTGACGGCCGCCGGCCTGATCGTGCTCAAGCACTCGGAACTGCTGATGACAGCCGATCTTCGCAGGCATCAGCAGAACATGCCGGTGGCACCGTACCGGCTCCTGACCCAGGTCGATTCGCACCGCGGCGACAGCGTGGTCACGGCCACGGTTCGGCACGAGCCGGGAGAGGTCGGCGCCCGCGGCACGATGGGTGTGGCCGGTACGGATGCGGTCGCAGACCGGATCGAGACCATGCCAGCTCATCGCCGCAAGGGCCTAGCCAGCGCGGTCATGAGTGCACTAGTCAGTTCCGCGATCGAAGAAGGCGCCGAACACGGCATTCTCATCGCGAGCGAGGACGGTCAACGTCTGTACAGAACGCTCGGCTGGCAGCCGGTAGCCGATGTCGTGATCGCAACGACGCCTGGCAACACGTACCCGTCCTGAACGGACAGCGTAGTCACCACGTCAGGTCTTGGCTGGCTGAGGTGCGGGGGTGAACGGGGCCAGGAGAAGTTCGGTGAGACGCTGCCTGGCGTGCTCGTCACCGCTCAGGCGCAGCGTGCCGGCGCCCAGTGCCGCTGCCATGGTGATCTGGTGGCCGCAGACGGCACGGAGGGTGTCGAGGTCGGTGGTGAGCGTCGCATCGGGGTCGGGCGCCGTGCCGCGGCGGATCTGGACCGAGTCGTCGGCGACTTCGGCGAGGTAGGTGTCGGCGTCGATGTAGAACTCATAGACGCCGCGCAGGTCCGCGGCTCGCGCCGGATCGAAGGTCGCTTTGATGCTCAGCAGCAGGGAGTCGATGCCGAGAGCGCCTTCCGGTCGTTGCGGGGACTGGCTCCCCCAGCGGCCGAACTGCAGGAGGACGGGCTCCAGGGCGCGGCCCCATTCGGTGAGTTCGTAGAGGTGGACCCGCGTCGGCGGGCCCAGGTCCCGCCGTTGCACGACTCCGTGCTCGGTCAGCTGGCGCAGCCGCTGGCTGAGCACGTTCGGGCTCACGCCCGGTAGGCCGCCGAGCAAGTCGTTGAAGCGTCTCGGGCCGAGCAGGAGGTCGCGTACCACCAGCAGCGCCCATCGCTCGCCGACGACGTCCAGTCCACGCGCGACACCGCACGGATCCCCATAGCTACGCACGCCGCTCATGACGTCCAGCCTACCTGGATCCTAATTTAGGAGTTCTACTTGTTCCGTAGGAGTTAGCCCTCTAGCGTGGCTCTCATGAGCCTGCCCAACACCGAGGCGGCGAGCCTGCCGCAAGGTGACCTGAAGCTGCTGGACACCCCGTTGGCGCAGCGCCTGCTCGTCGCGCCCCTGGCACGCCTGGCCTACACCAGCAGGGACGGCACGCCGCGGTTGATCCCGGTGAACTTCCTGTGGACCGGCGAAGAGTTGGTTGTCGGCGCGTTCGCTGGCACCTACAAGATCCGTGACCTGCGCGCACGGCCGGACGTGGCGATCTGCATCGACACCGCGGACGGGCTCCCGGAGGTGCTCATGCTGCGCGGGAAGGTCACCCTGATGGAGGTCCAGGGCGTCCTGCCCGAGTACGCCGTTATCCAGCGTGCGGGAATGGGCGACGAGGTGGGCGACGCCTACCTGAAGGCGATAGACAAGCCGGGCCTGCGGATGGTCCGGATCGGCCTGCGCCCCACGTGGGTCGGAGTCGTCGATTTCCAGGAACGGTTCCCGGCGCGGACACCGGAACCCGTCCGATCCGCGCTCAGCGGCGGCCAATAGCCAGCGCAGCCCACGCACCATGACGGAGGACGAGAGATGCGCAAGATTGTCGTGTCGATGTGGACCACCCTCGACGGGTTCGTCGCCGGCCCGGACGACGAGATGGACTGGCTGCTGGTCGACGACCAGCTGCAGAAGTACGAGCGTGACCTGGTGGAGAACGCCGGCAGCCTGATGCTGGGCCGGGTCACGCACGGCGACTTCGCCGGCTACTGGCCGCTGGCCGCCCAGAACCCCGACGAGCCGGACGAGGTGAGAGGCTACGCCCAGCGAATCGACGCCCTGGAGAAGATCGTCGTCTCCGCCTCCGGAAACACCGCAACCTGGAAGAACACCCGGAGACTCGCCCGCATCGACCCCGACGAGATCACCGAGCTCAAGCACGAGCCCGGCGGGGACATCGTGGTCTACGGCAGTCTCACAGTGATCCAGTCCCTCGCTGACCACCGGCTCATCGACGAGATCCACCTCCTGGTACACCCCCTGTACCTGCGCCGCGGCAAGGCGCTGTTCAACGGCGAACAACCGCCCGCACGACTGCGACTGATGTCCGCCGAACCCTTCGCCTCCGGGGTCGTTCTCATGAGGTACCACCCCGTCAACGACATCCGAACCGCCTCCTGAGTTTGCGTCGTGCGGTCCGGCACACGACGCACCGGCGATCCCGAGGAGGTCTAGGCGTTCGGCTCGGAGCCGGCGGGGCTGACCGCGTTCGCCTGACCCGTCACGGCCGTCAGGAGGGCGGTCAGTGCGGGGGCGGGCGGCGTGTCTCGGGTGACGGCGACCAGACGGCGCTTGACCGCGACTTCGGCGACGTCACGGATCGCGAGAGCGGCGTCGTCGGCGGGCAGGGTCAGTGCCGGCATGAGGGCGACCGCGGCCGCGGCGCGGACGAGTTCGAGCTGCACGTCAGCGTCGCTGCAGCGATGCCGCACGTCGGGTTCGTATCCGCCGAGGGACCGGCAGGTCCCGACGACCATGGCGTGGTGACCGGTGCCCTCGGCGGAAGTGGCCCAGACGTCGGAGCGCAGCTGCGCAACCGCGACGGGCCCTCCCGGTCGGGCCAGCGGATGCGCTGCCGGTAACACGATCTTCAGGGGCTCTTCGAGCAGGAGCGTGAAGCGCAGTCCGGCCGGGCGGGGCCGGGGATGACCGTCGTACTCGTCGCCGATGACCAGGTCTACCGCGCCCAGCCGCAGACCCGGCAGGGACTGTTCGAGTTCCAGCTCGAAGATCTCCACGCGGACCTGGGGGTGATCGGCGCTCAGGCGGGCCAGAGCCGGGACCAGCAGTCGACGGGCCGCCGATTGCAGGCCCCCGGCGCGCACGGTGCCCCGGATGTCACCGCTCAGCGCGGCCAGGTCGGCCTCTGCCGCTTCGGCCGCCGACAGCAGTACGCGTGCGTGCTGAGCCAGCAGGTGTCCGGCGTCGGTGAGACGTACGCCCCGCCCGGCCTTGTCGAACAGCCGGGCACCGACCTCTTTCTCCAGGATGGCGAGCTGCTGGGACACCGTGGAGGGGCTGTAGTCCAGCGCCGCGGCGACCGCGGCCAAGGTGCCGCGCCCCTCGAACTCCCGCAGGAAGCGCAGCCGCCGGAGGTCCAACGCGGTCATGTGGGGATCCTAACGAGTTGGCTCCAAGAATCATCACTGGACCTGACGAGTCCGGTTACGGATCCTTGAAGCATGGGTCCCGCACTATGCCTTTTGTCCGCCGCAGGCTTCGGCGCGATGGCGATCTTCGGCAAGCTCGCCTACGACGCCGGGGTCTCGCCCGGGGCACTGTTGCTGGTGCGCTTCACCCTGGCCGCCGTGCTGCTGGGGATGCTCCTGCTGGTGAGGCCGGGCCTGCGCCGCGCGGCACCGGATCAGCAGCGGAGCGAGGCGCCCGGCCGGCCGGCGATGACGCGCGGCCGGATTCTGGCCACCGCCATCGGGCTCGGTGCCATCGGCTACGCCACGCAGGCGAGCCTGTTCTTCTCCTCGCTGGAGCTGATGGACGCCTCGCTGCTGGCCCTGATCCTCTACACCTACCCGGTCCTGGTCACCGTCGGCGCGGTGCTGCTCGGCCGCGACCGGCTCACCCCGAGACGCGGCGCTGCGCTGGTGACCGCATCGGGCGGAACCCTGCTGGTCCTGCTCGGCGCCGGCGGCGTGAGCTTCCACCCGCTCGGGGCGTTGCTGGCCTTCGCCGCCGCGATCACCTACACGATCTACATTCTCGTCGCCGACACCGTCGTGCACCGGCTGGCACCGGTGGTGCTGTCCGCGCTGGTGATGGCTGGCGCCGCCGGCAGCCTCGGCGGCCGCGCCCTGTTCACCGGCGGGGTCGACCTCGACTTCGGGGCCTGGGGTTGGTTCTGGCTGGCCTGCATCGCCGTGGTTTCCACCGTGGTGGCGATGCTGGCCTTCTTCGCCGGCCTGAAGCAGACCGGCCCGTCGACCGCCGCGATCCTGTCCACCTTCGAGCCCGTGGTCACCGCCGCCCTGGCCACGATCATCCTCGGTGAAACCCTGACCCCGGTGCAGTTGGCCGGCGGCGCCCTCGTGCTGTCCTCCGTCGCCGTCCTCCAGCTCCGGCCCACCCGAACAGGAACCGAAGCTCGGCCCCTCGGCGTGCCCGACAGCTCCAACCCCAGGAGCCCCCGGCTGGAGCCGGCGCATGACGGCTCAACCGAACCGACGGCGGTCGCGGTAGGCCGACATCCGCGGTAGGTCGAACTCGGCTGAAACGCCGACCCGGAAGACCGCACGAACGGGCGAGAACAGCCATGGCCTGGTGGTGGCAAACCCTGATCAACATCGCCGCCGCACGAGCCCGTGCGGAGTCGTGATCACCTGGCTGGGGAAAGGACTGGACGCGATGATGCTCGGGCTTGTAGCTTGCAGCTGACCGAGACACCACCTGAGGAGGTGAGACCCATGAACGCTGTATCGATGTGGGTGCTCCCCCTTGCCGTCACGGTCGGGCGATTGACATAGGTGTCGCCGGGAGCGCCTCGCCAACAGGCCCTCCCGAAAGGCAACACCTATGCACTTTCCGCATTTCACCGCCCAGCCGTCGTCGACCGATGCGGTCGAGCACGACTCCACCGTGGTCGACGTTTCCGGGCTCCCATCGCCGGCCTCCGGCACCGACCACCCGCCCCTCATGTTCGACGTGATCATTGCCGGGTGCGGGCCGACTGGTGCGATGCTGGCCGCCGAGCTGCGGCTGCACGATGTGCGGGTACTCGTCCTGGAGAAGGAAACCGAGCCCGCGTCGTTCGTCCGCATAGTCGGTCTGCATATTCGCAGCATCGAGCTGATGGCCATGCGCGGGCTGCTGGAGCGCATTCTCGAACGCGGAAGACAGCGTCCGGCCGGCAGCTACTTCGCCGCCATCGACAAACCCGCGCCCGAGGGCCTGGATTCCGCGTACGCCTATCTGCTGGGCATCCCGCAGCCGGTCATCGTTCACCTGCTCGAGGAACATGCGATCGAACTGGGTGCGCAGGTCCGGCACGGCTGTGCGGTGGTTGATTTCGAACAGGACGACGACGGTGTGACCGTCGAGCTGGCCGACGGGGAACAGCTGCGTTCGCGCTATCTCGTCGGCTGTGACGGCGGGCGCAGCACGGTGCGCAAACTGCTCGGCGTCGGCTTCCCCGGCGAGCCCGCGCGGACCGAGACGCTGATGGGCGAGATGGAAGTGGGTGTGCCGCAGGAGGAATTCGCCGCCAAGGCGTCCGAAATCGGCGAGGCCGATAAGCGATTCAGCCTCAGGGCCGCAGGCGTTGGGGTCTATCGCGTCGTGGTCCCCGCCGCGGGGGTCAGCGATCGTGCGGAACCGCCCACCCTCGAGGACTTCAAGCAACAGTTGCGCACCATCGCCGGAACCGACTTCGGCGTGCACTCCCCGCGCTGGTTGTCCCGCTTCGGGGATGCCACACGGCTAGCCGAACGTTATCGGGTCGGGCGGGTGCTGCTGGCCGGCGATGCGGCACACATCCATCCACCCATCGGCGGACAGGGTCTCAACCTGGGCGTTCAGGACGCATTCAACCTCGGCTGGAAACTGGCCGCACAGATCCGCGGCTGGGCGCCGGAGACACTGCTGGACACCTACCAGGCCGAACGGCATCCGGTCGCCGCGGACGTGCTGGACAACACCCGCGCCCAGACGGAACTGCTGTCCACCGGACCGGGCCCGCAGGCGGTGCGCAGGCTGCTCACCGAACTGATGGACTTCGACGAGGTGAACCGCCATCTGATGGAGAAGATCACCGCGATCGGCATCCGCTACGACTTCGGCGAAGGCCCCGACCTGCTCGGCCGCCGCCTGCACGACATCGACGTGAAACAGGGCCACCTCTACGGTCTGCTGCATCGCGGCCGCGGCCTGCTGCTGGACCGCACCGAACGCCTGACCGTCGACGGCTGGTCGGACCGGGTCGACTACCTCGCGGATCCCACCGCGGTACTGGATGCTCCGTGCGTCCTGCTACGCCCCGACGGCCACGTCGCCTGGATCGGCGACGATCAGCAGGACCTGGCCGACCACCTTTCCCGCTGGTTCGGCAAGCCCGCCAACTGACTCCGAAACATCCACCGCCCGCTGGCATGGCGGAAATGGCCATGCCAGCGGGCGGTAGCCGGTCGTGCCGGTGCGGGCGGCACCGACGGCGCGATGGGTCACCTCGTCCTCCGCGTGACCGGGTCGATGACCGCCGGCACCTGGGCCAGGATCGACCACCTGGCGAACACATCCACCAGGTGGTCGGGGTCTCGGTGCGATGTCAGTCGGGCAGGTCGGCGATCCGGGTCGACAGCTTGCGCAGCACCTCGAGTTCGTCGGGGTTCAAATGATCGAGGAAGCGCGAGCGGACTGAGACGACGTGATGCGGGGCGGCGTCCTCCAGAACCCTGAAGCCGTCGTCGGTCAGGTGCAGGATGCAGCCCCGCGCGTCCTGCGGATCGGGCTCCTTGTCGATGAGTCCCCTGCCCTGCATTCGGGCCGCGTGGTGGGACAGTCGGCTGCGCGACCACTCCATCTTGGCGGCGAGGTCCTTGAGCGCCCACCGACGGTTCGGCTTCTCCGACAGCGTGCTCAGCACCTCGTAGTCGGCCGGTGACAGCCCCGAGTTGCGGGCCAGGTCCCGGCCGAGCCGCGCCGGCAGCGCGATCAGTAGGCGCCGGAATGCACGCCACGCGTGTTCTTCGTCCTCGCTCAGCCAGGCAGCGTCCACCCGGTCACCGTACACCTCGTTGACACGTCATAGAAATTCCGGGTACGGTCGATGACATGTCATCGAATTCCTCGAGCGTGCCCCTGCAGATCCTCGTCATCGTCGCCAGCACCCGCCCCGGGCGCCTGGGACCCGCGATCGCCGACTGGTTTGTCCGGGCAACCCTGCCGGAAGCCGCAGGTGGCGGCATCACCCTCGACGTCGCGGACCTGGCCGACATCGGGCTGCCGCTGCTCGACGAGCCCGAGCATCCCTCCAGCGGCAGCTACGTTCACGAACACACCCGCGCATGGAGCCGCCGGGTGGCCGCGGCTGACGCATTCGTGGTGGTCACACCGGAGTACAACTACGGCATGCCCGCGGCATTGAAGAACGCGTTCGATTTCCTCTACCACGAGTGGGCATGGAAGCCGGTGGGGTTCGTCAGCTACGGCAACACCTCGGCGGGCACCAGGTCGGTACAGATGACCAAACAGGTCGTCACGACCCTGAAGATGATGCCGATCGGCGCCACTGTCGCCCTCCGCATCGCCGACAGCACCCGCGACGGGCAGGTGGTCGACTCCGCGGGACTCCAGGAATCCGCTCGTAGAGTGCTTTCTGAGCTGAGTCGGGTGGCCCGAGCGATGCGGTCCTTGCGCACCGGGACCGACGGTGAAGACGCCAGCACTGCTGTGCCGGTCGAGGGACTGAGGCTGAGCACCGCCCGGCCCGACGACCTGGCCGAACTGCTCGTGCTCCAGCGGTGCTGCTGGGTGCAGGAAGCCCTCGCGAACGACACCCTGGACCTGGCGCCGCTACGGGAGACACTCGATGACCTGCGCGCATCGATGTCGACCTGGCAGCTGTGGTGCGTGCGCCGGGACGGCCGCCTCGTCGCCGCGGTCCGCGCCCGGGCACACGGGCGGGCGTGGCTGATCGGTCGCCTCATGGTGGCCCCCGACCAGGCCGGCAACGGCATCGGTTCCTGGCTGCTCTCGTACGTCGAAGCACAGGCCCCTCAGCAGACCACGCACTGCGAGCTGTTCACCGGCCACCGCAGCACGCGCAACATCGGCCTGTACGAACGCGCTGGCTATGCCCTCACTGTCATCGACGGCGCCCCGCACGGCAGCGTCTACCTCACCAAGCAGCGACAGCTCACCTCCTGAGTCCCATGCTCGCCAGGCAATTCCGTGGCAGGCGGGCTCGCCGCTGCGCGGTTGGTCGAGGCCCGGCGGCCCTCTGGGAGGCCGCCGGGCAAGGCGGGTGTGGCCGTGCCACCGAATCAGCTCTGCTTGTCGAGGAAGGCGAGCGTGACCGCGGCGAACAGCGGTGAGACGGCGATGTCGTAGTGGGTGAGTCCGGGCAGGATGGCCAGCGCGTGCCCGCCCTTGGGCCGGCTCTCCCCCATCCAGCCCCCGTCGCGCAGGCCCCCGTCGAGCAGCTCGAAGACCCCCACGTAGTGGCTCGGCGGCGCCATGTCGGCGTCGGCGGCGACGATCAGCGTCGGCACCTGCAGACCGCGGACCTCCTCCGTGTAGTCGAAGTCCTTCGCCATGGCCGAACCGATCTTGTCCAGCAGCCGGGGGAAGTCCTCGGGACGCGGCGCCACCCGCTGATAGAGCTCGTACATGGGGGTTTCCTTCATGAACTCCGCGGCGGCCGCGCCGACCTGACCCTGCTGCGCGAGCATCTCCGGGTAGATGGCGTCGCGGCGGATGTGCGCCGAGGCCGCCACCAGGCGGCCCACCAGGTGCGGGTGCCGGATCGCCACCTGCAGCGCGACCCCGCCGCCGAGGGAGTAGCCGACGACGTCGGGCTTGCGCAGCCCGAGGTGCTCGATGAGCGCGGCGACGTCGTCGGCCATCAGCGTCACGTCGAGCGGTCGGTCGATGTCGGCGGTCCGGCCGTGCCCCTGCAGGTCGACCAGGATGACCTGGTGGTGCTCGGCCAGCGCGGGAAGGATCGGCGCGAACATCTCGCCCGAGCAGAGACCGCCGTGCAGCAGGACCATCGGGCGCCCCGCGCCGTGCGTCTCGTAGTACAGGTTGATTCCGTTGACGTCGGCGTACTGTCCCGTGCCGGCGTTCTCCTGCGTGGCGGTCATGATGGGCTCCTCGCGTGTCAGGTCGAACAGACACCGGTATTGACCGGCCGGGCCCCGGGAACTCATCGCTGGCGCGGGGTGAAATTCCCGAGCCCGTGGGGGTCGACCGCCGCGACACGGTCAGCCCCGCGGGCGAGCGGTCCGCACACGGGAGGATCCTCGGCTAGCTTCGTCTGGGTGAGCGACGTGACGACCAGCGCCCCCATCGAGTCGCAGCTTGAGGCGTACCGGTCGGAGCTGACCGGCTACTGCTACCGGATGCTGGGCTCGGTCTTCGAGGCCGAGGACGCCGTGCAGGACACCTTCGTGCGGGCCTGGCGCGGCTTCGATCAGTTCGAGGGGCGATCGGCGCTGCGGTCCTGGCTTTACCGGATTGCGACGAACGTGTGCCTGACCATGCTCTCCAGCGCGCAGCGGCGGGTGCTGCCGATGGATCTCGGCCCGGCCGGGTCCGGCCGCGCCGCTGGGCCTGGCGAGCCGCGCCCGGACGAGTTCTGGGTGGGCCCCGCGCCGGACAGCCGGCTGCTGCCGGAGCGCAGCGACCCGGCCGATGTGGTCGCCGAGCGCGAGTCGGTCCGGATGGCGTTCGTCGCGGCGCTGCAGCACCTGCCGCCGCGGCAGCGGGCCGTGCTGATCCTGCGCGAGGTGCTGGCCTGGTCGGCCCAGGAGGTCGCCGAACTGCTCGACACCTCGGCGCCGAGCGTCAACAGCGCCCTTCAGCGGGCCCGGGCCACCCTCGCGGCCGCCGACACCACTGCCGACGTGTACAAGCCGATGGACGACAAGCAGAAGGCGCTGCTCGCGCGCTACGTGAAAGCCTTCGAGGCGTACGACCTGCAGGCGCTCACGACGCTGCTGCACGAGGACGTGACCCTGTCGATGCCGCCATTGCCGCTGTGGCTGCGTGGCCACGACGACATCGTCGCCTGGATGTCCGGAACGGGCAGCGGTTGCCGCGGGTCGCGGCTGGTGCCGGTGGTGGCCAACGGCATGCCGGCGTTCGGCCAGTACCGGCCCAGCCTCACCGGCTCGGGGCACGACCCGTGGGCACTGATCGTGCTGGAACTCTCAGCCGGGCGGATCGCGGGGGTCACCAACTTCCTCGACACCGCCCGCCTGTTCCCGATGTTCGGGCTGCCGGCCCGACTCGGGTAACGCGCCGGTCAGCCCGAGCAGGCCGACGAGCCGCAGCAGCTCCGCGCCGGCGCCGCTGACGACCAGGCGCCAGCCGTGTCGCCGCGCGGTCAGGCCCAGCCGGGCCAGCGCCTCGACCGTCACCACGTCGGGCCAGGTGACCCCGGTGACGTCGCAGGTGACGATGCCGGGGCCACGGCCGCGCAGCAGCTCGGCGAGGTCGGCGCACAGATCGGGGATGTCGGCGCGGGTCACCGCGCCGACAGCGAAGGAGATCGCGGGGGCCGCCATCTGAGTAGGACCACCCGCACCCGGGAAACTCATCGCACCCCGGACCGATGATTTGCGGACGGCCCACCGGTCTGACGGACATGACGATCCGACAGACGCTGCGTACCGACGGCCCGGTCCTCCTGCCCGGAGACCAGGGCTACGACGATCACCGCAAGCCCCTCAACCCGGCGCTCGACCCTCGGCCCGCCGTCGTGGTCCGGGCAGCCGGCACGGCCGACGTACGCCGGGCGGTGCTGGCCGCCCGTCGCCACGCGCTGCCCTTCGCCGTCCAGGCCACCGGTCACGGCACCCACGTCGCGCACGACGACGCGCTGCTGCTCCGCACCGGCGCGATGGCATCGGTCCTGGTCGACCCGGACCGCCGCGTCGCCCGCGTGGGTCCCGGCGCCCGGTGGGGCGACGTGCTGGCGGCAGCCGCACCGTTCGGGCTCGCGGCCCTGTCCGGATCCTCACCGGACGTGGGTGTGGTCGGCTACACGCTGGGCGGCGGCCTGGGCTGGCTGGCCCGCAGCTACGGCCTCGCCGCCGAGAGCGTGCTGCGCGCCCAGGTCGTCACCGCCGACGGTGAGCTGACGACGGCCAGCGCCGACCGGAACCCCGACCTGTTCTGGGCGCTGCGCGGCGGCGGAGGTTCCTTCGGCGTGGTCACCGCCCTCGAGTTCCGCCTCTACCCGGTCGCGCAGGTGTACGCCGGTGCGGTCACCTTCGGCCGCAAGCGGGCGGCGGAGACGATCGCCTTCTACCGGCAGTGGATCGAACGGGTGCCGGACGCGCTCAGCACCGCCTTGCTCCTCACCCGCGACGGCTCGCTGGTGATCAAGACCCTGTACGCCGGTGACCCCGAACGGGGGCGGGCGCTGCTGACACCACTGTGGAAGGTCGCGGGAGCGGTCGCCGCGGACACCATGCGCGTCGTGGACTACGCGCAGGCCGCGATGGGTGGCACGTTCGCCCGTACGTTTGATCAGGTGCGCACGCTCGACGACGACCTCGTGGCCGCGCTGGTGGCCGAGGCGGACGCCACCGTTGAGATCCGCCACTGGGGCGGTCGCATTTCCCGCGACGACGGGGCCGCGGCCCACCGGGACGCCCCGCTGTCGATCATCCTCGACACGATCCCGTCACCGCGGACCACGGAGGCGCTGTCCCGCTGTGGCCGCGGCAGCAGCTTCCTCAACTTCCTGTCCGACCCGACCCGGACCGCGTCGGCTTTCACCGCGCGGAACTGGGCGGCGTTGCGCCGGATCAAGGCGACCTACGACCCGAAGAACATCTTCGGCGCCGGCCTGGCCGTCCCGCCAGCAGCGACCTCGGCCTCTGCCCAGGCTCACCCGGCAGCGGGTTGACGCGGAGGGCCCTACGCGTCCAGCACCGTGATCCACTCGGCTGTTCTCGGGCGGTAACCGTGCCGGTCCACAAGTCCACGCACGATCGCCGGCACGTGACCGGCGCCGTAGACGACCGCCACGTCGATCGGCTCCGACGAGCGTGTGCGGATCAGCTCGGACAGCGCGGCGAGCAAACCGCTCATCCCGATCGCCGCCGAACGTACGCTCGAAGTGCTCGGCGAACTCGCTGTCCGCGTAGGTCTCGTCGGTCGCGCTGGGTAGGTCGTTCAACTCGACCTCCGGCGAGAGCAGTCGCCGCGTGCCACCGAAGAACTGCGCCACAGCCACGAACGGGATGACGCACCACATGAACGCCCGGTGCCGCAGCGGCATGGCCCGCCAGCCCCGGGCGAACTCCGCCGCCGTCACGTCCGGGTTGATCAGCTCCACGCCGAGCGACCGGTACGCGATGTTGTCGACCACCAGTCCGGAACGCTTGTTCGCGGGCATGACCCGGTAGGTGAGCGTGATCGCCCACCCGAGCACTGAGCGTCCGCTGACGCCCTCGACGACGAGCACGTCACATCGCTGGAGGCGTTCGGCCACCGCCGTGTAGAACTGCGGACTTGCCACATGCAGCATGGAGAAGAGAACGAACTGCAACTGGCTGCCGGGGCGCCTAAGGCGCACGACCGCGGACCGGGTGCCGATGATGCTGTGCTCGATGATCTGCATGTCTGCCTACCTGGCGTCTCGAGCCCCGAGAGTTCACAAGGTAGGTCCAGACGGCAACCGGCCCGCGTCGCGCGTGTGTGGTCAGCCCTCCGGCTGCTCGAGCCTTCGACACACGGTCTAGGCGCGGTCGGGGACGGCCATCTCGCCGAGTTCGGACCAGTCGTCCTGCGGGATCGTCGTGTTGACGATCCGGGGAGTCTCGGCGAGGTGCGGCGGCAGGCTCCGCTGGGCGGTGCGGAAGTGCTCGGACCGCACGTGCGCGGCGCCGGCGTCCCCGTCCCGGAACGCCTCGACCAGCACGTACTCGGTCGGGTCGTCGATGCTGCGGGACCAGTCGAACCACAGGCAGCCCGGCTCCGCCCGGGTGGCCCGGGTGAAGTCTCCGGCGATCTCGGGCCACCGGTCGGCGTACTCCGGCAGCACCCGGAACTTTGCGGCAATGAAGATCATCTGGCATCTCCCGTTTGGCTCGCTGCCGAGCGGCGTTGGGCCCGTGATGGCTGTCGGCCCGTGGTGGTCAAGCTACCGGGCGGAACGTGCCGCGGCGGGTCAACCTGCCTGGATCGAGAGCGTCAGGTCGGTGAACGAGGCGGCAGCGACCCCGTCCACCGTGTACGCCCGGAACGCCGCGTCCTTGGCCAGGCCGACCACGAACGTCGGCGCGGTCTCCGCGGTCGTCCCCGCCGTCGCGGAGGAGAGCCCGGCGTCGGCCAGGTCGAGCGCCGCGTCACGCAGCGCGTACGAGCCGAAGACGTCCGTGGTCGGCGGGGCCGCCGGGCGGCTGTCCGGGACCAGCGGTGCGTTGGTCGCGCCCTTCGTGACCTGCCACTGGCCGGGATCGTAGGTGTCGCCGTCAGTGAGATAGCTCCAGCGGACACCGCTGATCGACCAGTGCCCGGCGACCTGACCCACCTGGGCCGAGCGCAGGTCGAGGATCGACACCCCGTTGCTGCCGACCACCCGGGCCGTCTCGTTGGCGGTGCCGGCGCCGGCGACGATCAGAGCGGTGTCCTCGCCCATCCCGTACACCCGGTCGTGGCCGGTGTCGGCGGCGAGCCGGATCGAACGCCCGTTGCGGCCGCGCGCGTCGAAGTGGGTGTCGACCAGCCCGGAGGTGAAGAAGTTGAACCCGCCGGCCGGCCAGTAGCCGAGGACCTCGTCGGTGTCGAAGTAGCCGGGCTGGGCACCGTCGCGTACGCCGTGGTAGCTCGACCCCCCGGTGATCATGTCGGGGCCAGCGAAGATCTGCATGCCGGCGCTGGTGCCCGCGACCGGCGCACCGGCGAGGAAGCGCTGCCGGACGGCGGCGAGCACCGCGCCGTCGGAGCCGTCCGGGTGAATCATGGACTGGACGTAGCGGAACTGGTCACCGCCGGCGAAGAAGAAGCCGGTCATGGACGCGGCCAGGGCGGCGTGCTCCGGGTCGTCGCCGCTGCCGTCCCGCTTGACGTTGACCGGGATCCAGGTGGCCTCGGCGGCCCCGTACCGCTCGAGGAGCTTGCCGACCTGGTTGGCGCTCCAGTGCGGCGTCGCCGACGACGCGCTCAGCACGCCGATGCGGGCCTGCGCGCCGCCGGCCTGGCGGACGAACTCCCCGTAGACAGCGCTGTTGTTGTCATCGAGCGCGCCACCGATCAGCATCACCGTGCCCGGGCCCGTGCTCACACCGGCGGGCGCG
Organism: Micromonospora sp. NPDC051006; assembly: GCF_044456245.1. Taxonomy (NCBI): domain Bacteria; kingdom Bacillati; phylum Actinomycetota; class Actinomycetes; order Micromonosporales; family Micromonosporaceae; genus Micromonospora; species Micromonospora sp. NPDC051006. The sequence continues at coordinate 4,712 of NZ_JBITFP010000022.1, read as the reverse complement.
GCGAAAGCGGCGGGCGCGGCGGAAGCGGCGGGCGACGGCACCGCCGCCGCGGCTACAGCGATGATCAGGGCGGTCAGCAGCGGCAGAAACCTCGGCCGGTTCATGGGACGACGCTAGGTCGTCCGGTCGACGTGCGTCAAGGAAGGCGAATCTGTCGATGCGCGCGGCGGCGCCCGTGGCCGGCCGCGCCTGAAGGCGGCGCCGGACCCAGACGTTCGGCTCAACGTAGACGGGCGCAGTCGTGGGCCATCGCCAGGACCCCTGGCCCGCTACAGAGGGAGCTTGGACAACCGCCCACACAGGCGTCAGAGTTGACGAGCCATGCCGACCGACTCTGGCGCTGTCTCTGCGAAGCCATACTGTGCGTAGAGGTGGCGTGCCCTGCCGTCCGCGATGAGTGAGATGTAGGCGGTGCCAGGCGCGCGTTCCAGGAGCTGTTCCATCAGTGCAGCCATGATCATTTTGCCGACTCCTCGCCCCTGGTGCTCGGGCACTACGCACATGTCGACAATCTGGAAGGCGGTGCCGCCGTCACCGATGACGCGGCCCATGCCTATCGGCTCGTCAGCGTGATAGGCGACGACGGCGTGCCATGTGCCGTCCAGACCCGCGGTCGCCGCCCCCGCCGATTTGGCGCTCAGACCGGCGGTGACCCGCAGATGCTGGTAGACCTCGACCGACGGAGTTTCTACTCGCAGCAGGTATGTCATGACGTCGAGGTGGTCGCACCGGATGTGGCGTGCGCACCGTGATCGCTGACCTGCGCGTCGAACCAGGCATGAAGCGCTGCGACAACCGTGGTGTCGCTGCTGGTGTACGTGATCCGCGCGCCGTCGTCCGTCGTCCCGTACTCGATCTCTAGTCTGCTGGCGCTGTCACGGAGAACATCTAGTCCTGGCATCTGACCGCCATGGATACTCGCCGGGTCGGTGAAGTCGCCGCGGCGGAACCGCTCGGCCTCCTGTTGCAGGTGCCGCCGGACGAGGTCCACCTGCTTGACATCCCGTGGATCGTCGGCGACGACTGTCTGAACGCCACCGCCGTTGCCCTTCTGGAAGTGGTGGGTGGTCCGGTCGAGTTCGAAGGGCATGACAGATTGCCCACGTTCTGCCACCTGGGCCTGCCGGTCGGCACTCGCCGTTGGCGCCGTTGATCCGCGGCCGACGTCGGCGCAGGCGGTGATCGACGTCGCCATGGCGGCCGTCAGGGCGAGCAGTGTGTAGCGGCGGGCACGGGAAGAATCAGGACTTTTCATCGGCAGCCTCCGCCAGGGTCTGCAGCGCGTGCACCACGGACGCGCGCTGATCGTCGGGTATTCGGGCCAACAGATCGGTGAACCTGGTCCGGCGGGCCTCGGCTTGTCGCGTCGCGGCGGCAACTCCGGTATCGGTAAGTTCGAGGAGGACTCCCCGTGCGTCGTCGCTGGCGGCCCGCCGGCGAATCCATCCGCGCCGCTCAAGGTTCGTGACCAAGCGGCTGACCGTGCTCTTCTCGAGCCGTAACCGCCGGGTCAGCTCGGCCTGCCGCAGGTGTCCATCCCGGGCGATCTCCGCTAACGCGTGCGCCTCTGAAACCGGCAGCGGTTGCCCGCATGGAGTGCGATCGGGCTGGTGAAGGCCGAAGTTGCGGACGAACCGCATGAGCGCGTCCTGTGCCGCGCTCACGTCCTCACCTTCGACCATGGTTCGACGATACAACCAGATGGTTCGATGACACAACCTTCTTGCCTTAGCCGTCCCCCGGGCTCTGCACCGCCTCCTCGTGTCGCATGCCGCCGGCCGCGAGATCGCCCGCTGGACGCTGCATCACCAGACCGGCATCAGAGGCGTCGGTGGCGCCGTGATGCGACAGCCACATGTCACCGGCCTGCGCCGCATCGACCAGACGGTGATCGGCTGCATGGGTCATCGATATTCACCGGTCAGGGTCGGTGAACGCCCGCAATTGCAGCCGCGCGGCTACGTTGCCGCTGAACCAGGAGAAGACGCCGCTGCCCGGGTCGAAGCCGGCACGGACGATGTCACACCAGTCGTGCGCGTCTCAGCAAGGCTGCCCCGGCTCTGACTGCTGCCCAGTCGGTTTCCAATCGCCGGTTCAGGGCGTGCTGCAACCATGTGGCGCGGTCACGATGCTCGGCAACGCAGCGCGGTCAGGTCCAGCTCGACATCAGGCAGTACGACGCGCCGCTCTTCCAGCACTGTGATCCGCTCCTGCATCGCCGCCATCAAGTCGCGGTCAAGATCCCGCACGGCGTCCACGAACTCCTCGGTGGTGAGGACCAGTCGGCCCCTCACCGGGCCGGCGAATGTGACATCGATGTCCTGCCCGCAGCGTCGGTTCCACCAGTCGATCGTCACCGCGTCGAACCCGTTGATGATGGTGCGCCACCATCGCATCACCGGGCCGTTGCGTAGGTAGCCCAGATCAAGAACGTGGTCGCCGTACCAGACCTCGGCGGTGAAGTCCTCCTCATGCTCACCCCGCTCCAGCCAGCCGGTGGAGTCGGCTTCGATGAACGGCACCAGGTCGGCGGGCACCGGCTCGAGCACCGCGGGCAGCAGTTGCAGCAGGTCCTCCCACAGCCGAACTACGTAGTAGTCGACGTGGGGCGAGCCATGCCAGCCGTCGGCCCGCCAGCGGCGCACCGTCTGTTCGGAGTAGCGCAGCAGCCGGTGACCGTTCAGTTCGATCCAATACCAGCCATCGGTCAGGCCAAACCAGTGCAGCGTGCGCCGGTCCCGGCCCCAGGGATGCACCTGGTCCAGCGGGCGCAACTCGAACCGGAACCGCAGCCGACCGATTCGGCCGACCGGGCTATCGAGGCACGCCACGGTTACCCTGCTCGGGTCCACGCCTGCCGCGCCCGCGCAGGCGCTGCAGGCTCGCCTCCAGCTGGCCTGCTCGGCCGCCTTCCAGCTGCTGCCGACGTTCCAGCGCCGCCGTCACGTGGACAGCCAACGGTATGTCCGGCCACTTCCGCCACCGGCGCCATCGCTTGACGTAAAGCGTCTGCTCGACCACGTCGGCGCCACGCTCGTCTACCGAGCCGACCGCTGCGTCGAGCACCTGCCGCTCGTGGTGGCGGTTGGACCGGTTCGGGTAACGCTTGTTGCGGCGGACGCTCTTGCGGGAGCCTTTGTCGTTCCCGCCATAGTTGTTCCGCCGGTCGTGCTCGTAGCTCAGCTGCTTCTTCTCCTGCGGCGTCCGCCGGGCCCTGCGACGCTCACCCACGCTCGTTCCCAGCCGTCGATTCCACGGCTGGTCCTTGGAAGCGTTCCACGAACGCGCGATACACGGGTGTGCCCGGCAGGCCGTCCCGGATGGCGAACACGACGCGGTCGAATCGGTCGACCACCTGCAGCGCATCGGCGAACGCGCCGGCCACGGTCGCGGGGTCGTTGCGGAACACCCCACACCCCCATGCGCCCAACACGATCGCCCGATGCCCATGCGCGGCCGCGACCTCCAGCACCCGCCGGGCACGCCGGAGCAGCACCGCCGGCACATCCGCGGCGTCCGCGGGCTGGTTGCGTACGACCGCACCGAGGTTCGGCGCCGCAGCGGTCAGGAACGACGTCGTGTACGGCTGGTCGAGAAGGTTGCCCTTGTCGTCCCGGAACACCGGCACGCCCGGGGAGTAGATGATCCGGTCGCTGTAACGCAGATCGCGCTGCTCGCGGTGGAACGCGTAGAACTCCGGCGCGGCAAGGAGACACGGGTACAGCGCCGACGAGCGCGCGATGCTCTCCTCCTGCGCCTTCGCCCCGCCGAGGAAGCCGCCACCCGGGTTCTTCGCCGATGCGAACACCAGACACGCCGCGCCAGGCCCAAGCCGGAGGGCCGCCTGCAACGTCGACTCGTACGTCACCTCCACCTCGCCGGCGCCGGGCTCCGCGGTTCCCACCGCGAACACGTCGTCCGGAAGGTGATGACGAGTGCCGGCGACCGCGGCACGCACCGCCTCGCCGATGCCGACCTCATCGCCGGCGCCATTGCGATAGCGTCCCGACTCGGCGATCGCGACCGTTTGCCGAGCGATCTCGCGAAGACGACCACTCACCCGGCGCACCCGTAGGCACCAGCACCAATGTATTGCACGATGAGCAAGCTAGGCAATCCCGTCCCGACCGGCAACCGGTTAGTGGCTTCCGTTGGCGTCAACGCACTGTCGGAGGCGAAGCCGATACCGGTCAACCTGCTCTGATTTTGGATCGCCGGAGACAGCGGTCGCGTGACCTAGTTGTACTGCCCAGGCACGTTGGTTCAGGTCGTGTGACGACACGACCTGACGGATCTTGATTGGTGAGGACCTCCTGTCGTGGAGTGGAGCTGCTGAAGGCGACCACACCACAGACCAGGAGGTCCTCGTGTCTCACGCTAACGCAGCGTTGACTCCCCGTGCCCGGCTGCGTCTGGCCAAGCTCGTCGTGGATGAAGGCTGGCCCGTCGCGCGAGCGGCTGAGCGATATGACGTGTCATGGCCGACTGCGAAGCGGTGGGCCGACCGTTACCGGCTGGCCGGCGAGGGCGTGTCAGATGGTCTGTGTAACGAGATCAGCGTGAGCTGAAGGAGTACACAGATGAGCGTGACTGGTGATCAGCGCGGGAGTGAACCGTCGCCGTCGTTGGCTCGTGCGGCGGTTGACGAGATGATCGATGCCGGTTTGCTCGATGAGGTGATGCGTCGGGTGGATGCCGGTGAGGTGGCGTTG